>JAICQL010000005.1 GCA_025937895.1 Polyangiaceae bacterium
GATCTCCTTGGCAAACATGTTGAAGCGCGTGAGCGCGATCATGAAGGCCGAGAGCGTGGCTGTGGCATAGATGGACAGCAGGTAGAAGCGCGTGCCCACCGCCATGCCGATCGCCATGGCCATAAAAATGAAGCCAACATCGCGCGTCTCTTTCATCGCGTTACGAAAGCGGATGATCGAGAGCGCTCCCACCAGGGCGAAGGCGCGCGCCACGTTGGAGCCGATGATCAGCATGATCAGAGCCACCACGGTGCCCATCAGCACCAGGGTGTGCACGTACTGCTGCGAATAAGAGACGCCCTGGTGAGTGGCGCGGTAAACCCAGGCAATCACCAGAGCCAGGGCAAAGCTGAGGCACAGCGCGCTGGCCACGTCGAAGAAGCTGATGCTCGAGGTCAGATGGCCGGTGCGCTCGAGCTCTTTGAGTAATTCATCCATGAGGAGGCTCTGGGATCAGGCCAGACAGGCGCTGCAAGGGAAGTGATTTGAAGGGACCCAGCTGCGCCACGCCGGCGCAATACTTGCTGACCCGGGTGAGCTGGCAATCATGGCGCGCCAGCAAGGAGGCCACCCACTCGGGCACCCGCTCGTCGGCTTTCACCTCCATGATGCACCAGTCCGCCGGCAAGATGAGGCGGTTGAGCGCGTCGTCCTTCACACGCAGCGCATGCATGCGTGAGGCCACGTGGGTGTCGAACGTGACCCGCAGGCCCGCGTTCTCCACGTGGCCCTCGAAGGCGCGGCGCCAGTACGAGGTGATGGCGGTGGGCCGCAGATCCAGGCAGTGCCGCAGCACTAGCACCTCCTGCGCCACCTGCGCATCGAGCGGATCGAGCCCTGACGGATCGAAGTTGCCTGCGCACAGCGCCTCGGCCTGCTCCAGCGGCAGCCCCAGCCGGCGCTTCTGCACCGTCTTGTTGATGCGCTGCTTGATCTCCACCGAGCCCTGGCTGACCTGGCGGATATCTCCGTCGGGGTAGATGCGCAGCCGCACCTTGCGTCGATATTTCACGCCCTCGAGCTTCGCCCAGAAGCACTCGAGATCGGGGCTGTCGTAGTACAGGCTGACCACGGGGTAGCCGTCCGTGCCGCCGTGCCGGTCGGGAGAGATGTGGTCCAGCAGCTCCTCCGACAGCCGCGCGCAGCGAGCCACCGGCAAGATGTACTTGAGCTCGAAGCGGTTGAAGCGACGGATCACCTGGCCCCCGCCTCCCCGCCGGGCTCTTTCTCGCCGGGCTCTTTCTCGCCGGGCTCTCGTTCGCCCGCGGTCTCGTGCTCGTCGTCGTCGTCCTCGCCGCCGCCCTTGCCGGCGGCCTCGCTGGGCTCGAAGGTGATGCGCACCGCGAGCGTGGAGGAATCCGCGCGCAGCCCCGCACCCTCCAGCTTCAAGGTGAGCAGCTCGGCCGCGGCCGGGGCAGGGGGCAGCTCGATCACCAGCGCGCCGCGTGCGTTCACCTCGAAGGTGCGCTGCCAGTCGCGCGCCAGCACCCGGATGCGGTACGGGATGTGCTCGGGTGGGGTCTGGATGTCGAGCACGATGCTCCGGGCCACCGAGCGCGGGGTGCGCACGATGGTGACCTCGGGCGTGTCGATCCAGCCGTCGCGCTGAGCGCTGATCATGCCCACCTGTCCGGACGGCAGCAACGCCTCGGCCAGCGCAGGGTGGCGCGCCATGCCCGCCGTCAAGAGCTCCCGATCGTCGGCGGAGAGCGCGTACACGGCGCCCGTCTTCAGCTGATGATGCAGCTGCCAGGCGCGATCGAGCGGCGGCGTGGTCAGCCCCCAGGCAAAGAACGCCATCGTGAGCAGGTACGTCAGCACGATCGCGCAGAAGCCCGCGCTCGGTGGGGTGAACCCCTGCTTCATCGAATCCCCTGGCCCGTCTGGTCCGCGATCCAGCGCGGCAGCTCCTGCCAGTCCGACAGCTCCAGCAAATCTTCCAGCACGTGGTCGAGCGCGCCCCGTTGCGGCAGATCCAGCAGCACTCGTCCCTGATCCAGGACATCGCGCCCGCGATCGTCGCGCTGCACCGGACGCTCCCCGGAGGCGGCCACGAACAGCACGTTGGCCGTGACCTCGCTGCGCCCCGCATACCGCACCGTGCGCTGATACGTGCGCACTCCGGTGGCGTTGCGGAACAGCAAGCTCCCCGAGAGCGAGACGTGCGCGGCGTTCTTGGCCAGGATGCCCACCTTGCAGTCGGCGATCAGGCTGTTGTGCACCATCACCCGGCTCTCCTCGCCGCTGGACACGCCGTTGCCGTTCGCAGCCAGGATCACCGAGTCGCTCAGCTTGATCTCGCTGCCCATCAGATCCAGGCCATCGTCCCCCACGTTGATCACGCGCACGAGGCGCAGATCCACGCTGGAATGCTCCAGGTCCAGCGCGTCCGCCGGGCTGCCACGGAAGCTGCTGTCCCGGATCTCCCCGCGGCGCACGTGGGCGAAGTGCAGGGTGTCTGTCTTGCCGCCCTGCGCGCCGAAGCGCACCCCCTCCAGCAAGATCTCGGACGTGTCATGGATGTCGACGAAGCCGGGGTACTCGGTGGAGCGAAACTGCGGCCGGGTGCCGCCGCTGAGCTCCACGGAGTGCCACTGGGAGCCGCGTGTGCCCGCCCCCTGCAGCGCCACGCCGCCCCACGGCTGCTCCGATGCACCGCTGATCACGATGGGCGCGTTGCGGTCGCCCATCATGCTCACCTTGCCCAGAAAGATCAGCGACGCGCCTGGCCCCATGCGCAGCTGAGTGCCGGGCTCCACGATCACCGTCTCGGTCGCCTCGAACACGCGCGTGCTCTCGATCTGCACCTCACCCGGCCCCAGGCGGAGCTCGCGCTCGGGGGGCGTGCTCAGCTGCCACGGATGCGGCGCGACCTCGCCCGCGCGGAAGGCGGGCACCTCATTCGGCGCCAGCCGTTGCGCTGGCAAGCTTGCCAGCAGCTCGGGAGACGCGGGGCGGCTGACCACGCGCGAGTCGCTGGCGAGGTGACGGCCCCGCGCCACCACCTGCAGCGGAGCGCAGCGGCTCACCAGCTCGAGCGGATATTCGATGGCAGACTCTGCCGCTCGGATCGCGCCGCGCCGGGGGCTCGGATCCTCTCGCGGCACGATGCTCACGCTGGGATACAGCAAGAGCTCGCGCGTCAGCTCCAGCACCCCCGCGCGGCCGCGGGTGGGTAGCTCGGCGCCGGCGCGCAGCACGCGCGCGGCCGGCTCGGTACAATCGGCAGCAAAGCTCAGCTCCAGCTGGTTGAGCGCCACCCCGGCATGGCCATCGATGATCAACGACAGCGGGGTAACCAGCTCCCCCGCGGCAGCGCCGCCTGCAGCGCTCCAGCCAGCGACTCTGCTGGCGCCACCCGGACTGCTCGATTGTCCGGCGTGCAGGTACAGCGGGTTGCGCTCCAGCTCACGGATCAGCTGCGCGTGACGGTGGCTGTAGGTGGTGAACTCTGATTCAACCACCAGCGCCAGGCGCTGCAAGGTCATCGGCCGCACCATCCGGCGATGAAAGGTGTCGATCCGCGGCAGCTGCCGGTAGGCGTCCCAGTGCGGGTCCGCCGCCAGCTCCGGCGCCACGCGCTGCAGCAGCTGGGCCGCGCGCGAGCGCAGCGCCGCCGGCGCGCCGGGACCGGTCAGAAACTGGTACAGCTGCCGGTCGCGCAGGCTCAGATAACCTGGCGTCATCTTCAGCCGGAGCAGCACGGGGTTGTCCACCAGGTTGAACGCCGGATCCGCGCGAAAGCCGCGAAATTTCCCGGCCACGGGCTCCCAGGCGCCGCGATAGGGATCGAAGTAGTAGGTGTGATCCTCGCGGAAATCGCGCTGATCGCCGCCGAAGGCCACGTCCAGCGCATCCAGCTGGGCAAAGGCCTGCAGATTCAGCTCATGCCGGGCAAAGTCCACGAACTCCTGGCCGGTGCCATCGTGCACGTGCTGCAGAAAGCGCTGCAGATCGGCGCGGTTGGCCTTGTCCGCCTCGGAGTCGGTGCGCGAGGCCACCTTCGTCCAGTAGTCGGGCTTGGACCACAGCTCGTCAGTGAGCGCGCGCTCCGGCAGATCGCTGGAGTAGATGCTGCCCGGCGCGCGCCGCGAGTTGCGCAGCAAGCTCTCGTCGGCGGCCGTCTCGTACTGAAAAACGCCAAAATCCTTGGCGTTGATCTTCAGCCGCACGAAATCCGAGACCGGAGTGAGCAAGCCGGAGTCCCGCGACAGATCGAGCACCAGTTGCTCGCCCAGCACCAGCGGTGTGGGGTCATTGATCAGGTTGAAGACGCGGTGGCCCTTGATCAGCTCACCCTTGTCCAGCTTGATCTTCAGGGATTTCTGCGCGCCCTCCACGTGCCAGTGGCGGCCGCCACGGAGCCGCACCTTGGCGTCCAGCACCCGCTCGCCGTGCTCCAGCTTGGCATCCACGTAGGGGCGCTGCTTGCCGCGCGAGGCGCTCTCCTCCAGGGCCTGGTAGTTCTGTCGCGTGATGTGCAACACGTAGGAGTCGAGCGGAGACGACGCTGGCGGCGGATCCAGCCACATGCGGCGCAGATCCGCCTGCAGCTGATCGTGCAGCGCGATGTGCAGCGTCTCGAGGCTCAGCGCTCCCCGGTGATGGACGGCGCGCCGGTAGCGATCGAGCTGCGCGTAAGCGCTCCAGGCGTACCAGAGCGCCAGCAGCACTCCGGGTAGACACATGGCCAGACTCGGGAGCAAGCTCGCGCGGTAAAGTCGGCGAAGAACGGGGAAGGCCATGTGCCAGCGGGCGGAAAGCTCACCTTATCGCCGGCCAGCAGCCTTTGCCAGCCGCGGGCGCCGCTGGCGATTCCAGCCTCGCCACATCACGAAGCAGCCGTCCGGAGAGCAGCGTTTGAGCGACGGGCAACGCGCGCCGCGGGTGATGTGCGACCTGCGACGGAAAGGCTGCCAGGTGCTACTCTGGCCACGGTTGTGCTGCGCTCCCTGTCTCACCGTCTGGCGCTGTTCGGCGGGCTCGCGCTCGCGGGCTGCGGCGACGGCACGCGCTGGGAGTGCCAGCTCTCGCCGGGCACCCCGCCGGAGGACGCGCCGAGCGCCCTGGCGCAGCTCGGCTGCGAGCAGGATTTTCTCGCCCTTGCCTCCGAGCCGCTGGCCCCGTCCATCCCCGGCGCACGCTCGGTCAAGACCTCGATCGATCGCGAGCACGAGCTCACGCTCAGCTTTCAGAACAGCGTGCGCTACCCTGTGCACTGGGACTACCTGAGCGAGCACCGCTCTGTGGCACAGGGCCTCACCCGGGTGCCCCCGCTCGACCAGTTCAACCGCTCCGAATATTCGGCGACGGGGCGGCGCTTCCTGCTCGGGGCGCTGACCCACTACGAGGGTCCGGACAAGTGGGCGTATGAGGTGGCCCCGTATGACACCGCCGATGCGCAGATGCTCCAGAGCGCGTTCGAGCAGATCCGCAGCGCCACGTTCCTGGGTGAGCGTGTGTACTTCCACCCCACCTCACTGAACGTGGAGCAGGCTGCGGCTGCCCTGGGCCGTGGCGTGCCGCAGCTGAGCACCGATGAGCTGTTCGCCGGCATCGACTACCAGGCGCTGAACGTGGGTGAGAGCATCGGCCAGCTGCGCTTCGTGCGCGCGTCCGAGCTGGAGCAGAGCTACGTCTCCTATCGCGACATCGTGGTGCTCGATCACGTGCCCAACGACATCTCGGTCACCCAGGGCATCATCACGGCGGAGTTCCAGAC
The DNA here is from genome assembly GCA_025937895.1 of Polyangiaceae bacterium. Lineage (GTDB taxonomy): Bacteria > Myxococcota_A > Polyangia > Polyangiales > Polyangiaceae > SZUA-265. Next base: position 5,723 of record JAICQL010000005.1, read on the forward strand.
TCCGTTATCTCACATCAACGTGCTGTCTCAGAACCGCGGCACGCCCAACATGGGCCTGCGCAGCGCGCTCGAGGCGGAGGAGTTGCGCGCGCTCGAGGGCCAGTGGGTGCGGCTGCGGGTCGAGCCCTCGAGCTACGTGATCGAGCCGGTGGAGCAAGCGGAGGCAGACGCCTGGTGGGAGGATCACCGCCCCCAGGCCGTGCAGGTGCCGGGCCTGGACGAGAGCAAGACAGAGCTCACTGACATCACCGCCATCGTGCCGGAGAGCGTGCCTGCGGAAGGGCTGCTGGCAGCCATCAAGCAGGGCACCCGCGCCTTTGGTGGCAAGGCCGCCAACTACTCGGTGCTGGCGCGCGTGCCGGGCCTGCGGGTCCCGCAGGCATTCGCCGTGCCCGTGTACTACTACCGGCAGTTCATGCGCGAGCACGGGCTGGACGAGCGGGTGCGCCAGTGGCTGGCCGATGACGCCTTCAACAATGATGCACCCGAGCGCGACCGCCGCCTGCAGGCGCTGCGGGCGGAGATCGAGAGCCTGCCGCTGAACGCCGAGCTCGAGCGCCGCCTGCTGGACAAGCTGCAGGCCGACTATCCCGGCGTGCGCATGCGCTTTCGCTCCAGCACGAACGCCGAGGATCTCGACGGCTTCACCGGGGCCGGGCTGTACACCTCCAAGAGCGGCGACCCAGACGATCCTTCCGATCCGGTGGCGGACGCCGTGCGCCGGGTCTGGGCCAGCGTGTGGTCCTTCCGAGCGTTTGAAGAGCGCGCATATCGCAGCATCGATCACCAGGCTGTGGCCATGGCGCTCCTGGTGCATCGCTCATTCCCCGACGAAGAGGCGAACGGCGTGGCGCTCACCAACAACCCTTTCGATCGCAGAGGGCAGGATCCCGCGTTCTACGTCAACGTACAGATCAATGAGGTCTCGGTGGTGCAGCCTGACCCCGGCATCTCCAGCGAGGAGTTTCTGTACTACTTCGACTCGGAGAACCAGCCCGTGAGCTACCTGGCTCAGTCCAACCTGATCGCGCGAAATGAGCGCGTGCTCGCGCCGGCCCAGGTGCAGGAGCTGGGCAGCGCGCTCGATGCCATTCGCCGCTTCTTCGCGCCGGCGTATCAGCCACGTCCCGGGGCCCCTCCGCGCGCGAACAGCTCGTACGCGCCGGACTGGTGGGCGATGGACGTCGAGTTCAAGTTCGACGCCGAGGGAGGCGAGGAGCCCTTGCTGTACGTCAAGCAGGCGCGGCCCTTCGGCAACAACTGACCCCGGTATCGGCCTTGCGTGTCAGCCGGGCCGGGGCGAAGATGGTCTCATGCCCAGGCCTCGCTGCGGGGGTTGCTCGCGCGTGCTCCGGCCCGGCTCCGGCCGGGTCCGCGCGAAGTTTTGTCGGGGGGTGAGCGCTCTGTGCGGCGTCGCGTGCGCCGGCCTGTCGAGCAGCGCGTGCAACTCCAGCGGTGATTCACCGGATGAATTCGACTGGAGCCCGCCGGCCGCAACCCTCAGCTCCTACGAGCCCTGTAGCGCCGAGCGGCGCGTCGGCGTCTTCGCCATCGAGCTGGGCGACGGCTTCACCAGCGTGCGAGGGCAGGTCTACGACGCGGTCACCCCGCGAGACGTGCCCGTGCTGGTGGCCAGCGAGGGCGAGTGCCAGCTGTTCACTGCCGCCACCCTGACCTGCAATCCGGGCTGCGCCGCCGCCAGCGAGGTGTGCGCGCCCGGCAACCTGTGCCAGCCCCGGCCAGAGCCCCACGATCTGGGCCAGGTCACCGTGCGCGGTCTGCGCGTGCCGCTGCGGATGCAGGCCAACGCGGTTACCAAGGCCTACACCAACCCTGCCTCCGCGGGCCTGCCGCACCCCGGGTTCGAGCCCGGCGTCAGCCTGGAGCTTGCCACCGGCGGCGGTGACTACGAGCCGCTGGCGCTGCTGGGCTGGGGCGTGACGGAGCTGCAGGGCGTGCCGGAGCAGCTCCCGGTCAGTGCCGGGCAAGCGGTGGAGCTGAGCTGGGTGCCGCCGGACAGCGCCGGGCCCGCGCGCGTGCACCTGAACCTCAACGTCAACCACCATGGCTCCAGCAACAACTGGATCGAATGTGACGTGGCGGACCTCGGCGCCGCGCAGATCCCCGCCGCGCTCATCGATTCACTGCTGGAACGCGGGCGGTCCGGCTACCCCACCTTGACCGTCACCCGCCGCAGCGTCAGCTCGGCCCTGATCGAGCCGGGCTGTGTGGAGCTGCAGGTGGCCTCGGGCACCGTCAGCGACGTGCTGCTCGAAGGCCTGCAGTCGTGCAGCAGCGCGGAGGATTGTCATCCGGGGCAGCGCTGCCTGCCGGAGTTCTACTGCGGGTGAGGCACGCGTCATGGGTAGACATGCGTGAGCCCTCGACGGCCGAGCTCGAGCGGAGCTCCCGGGCAGAGCAGCTGGAGCAGCAGGGCCGGCGCCTGCGCTCGCTCGAGCAGCTGTCGCAGCGCCTGACAGCTGCCGCCACGGCGGAGGAGTGCCTGCAACAGCTGGGCGAGCTGATGCGCGCCGCGCTGGGCGGCTGCAGCGCCGAGCTGTGGCGCGACGAGGGCGAGCCGCCGCACGCCGGAGAGCAGCTGCGGCGCGCGCTGGCCGAGGCGCGCCGCTCGGGCCAGGTCATCAGCTATGCGGAGCCCAGCGCTGCGCCCGCGCGCCGCTTCGGGCTCGTCGCCCCCATCCCGCTCGGCACCGTCCCGCTCGGCACCGTCCCGCTCCGTCCTGCCCCGCTCGGCTCCGCCAGCAGCCCCGTGCAGGCCGCGGCGCTGCTGCTCGCGGCGGAGTCACCCTTCGGCGAGCACGACATCACCCTGCTGTCCGTGGCCACGGCGCTCGTGCAGGCCGCGCTGCGTGCGCTCGTCACCTCTCAGGAGCTGCGCGAGAGCCAGAGCCAGCTGCACCAGCGCGAGCGCCTCACCTCGCTTGGCCAGCTCGCGGGCGGCGTTGCCCACGACTTCAACAACACGTTGATGGTGATCAGCGCCGCCGCCGAGGTCATGTCCGATACCTTGACCGAGGAGCACGCCTGCGCGCCGCACCTGGAGCTGATCATCAACACCAGCCAGCGCGCCAAGCAGCTCACGCAGAAGCTGCTGGCGTTCTCGCGCAAGTCCCGTCTGGCCACGCAGACCGTGGAGCTGCATGACGTGCTCGGTGCCGTGCGCGAGCTGCTCTCGCACGCGCTCGATCGCCGCATCACCCTCACGCTCAGCCTCGGCGCCGGCCCGTTCCTGGTGGAGGCAGACGTCAGCCAGCTGCAGAACGCGCTGCTCAACGTGTGCCTCAACGCGCGCGATGCCATGCCCGAGGGTGGTTCCCTGCGCATCAGCACCGAGCGGATCGAGCTGGACGCTGCCGCCTGCGAGCGCCTGGTGCCCGAGGGCCAGCCCGGCGCCTACGTGCGGCTCGAGCTGCGCGACACCGGCACCGGCATGGATGCGGCCACCCTGGCGCACGCCTTCGATCCCTTCTTCACCACCAAGGAGCCCGGGCTCGGCACCGGCCTCGGCCTGTCACTGGTGGCCGGCGCCATCCGCGAGCACCACGGCGCCGTGAGCCTGCAGAGCCAGCCAGGGCAGGGCACCACGTGCACCATCCTGCTGCCGTTGATCGAGCGCACCCGTCCCCAGTCGCAAGCCCCGCCGCCCGATGCCCGCGCCAGGAGCGGGCGGCGCATCCTCCTGCTCGATGACGAGCCCGCCGTGTGCCGCACCGCCGCGCAGTTGCTCCGCCACCTCGGCCACAACGTGCAGGCGCTGCGCAGCGGCGAGCGCGCGCTGACCCACCTGCGTGCCCACCATCACGGCTACGCTCTGCTCGTCCTCGACGTGCTGACGCCGCACCCGACCGGGGTCGACGTGTATCGAACCCTGCTCGAGCAGGGCATCAGCCTGCCCACCATCTTCGTCTCCGGCTACTCCGAGCAGCCGCTGCTCGAGGGCCTGCTCGACAAGCCCGGCGTCGTCTTCCTGCAGAAGCCATTCCGCCAGTCCGAGCTGGCCGACGCCATGCGCCGCGCGCTCGAGGCCAGCGAGCGCAGCAGCCGCGCGAGCAGCATCGGGTCAGAGTGAAGGTGCGCGCTCGCCGAGCGGACTCCAAACGAATCCGCCGCGCGCCCCTCAGCGGCAAGGCGCAGCGTCGGAGCCGTTCAGCGCCGTACGGAGCCGCTCAGAGATAGAAGTGCAGCTGCGACTGCAACATCGCGGGCCGCGCCTCGCGCAGCACCAGATCGACGCGCAGATCGAGATGCGGCAGCAGGAACCAGTTGACAGTGGTCCACAGGCCGTAGCGCGTGTCGCCGCGGCCAGGGCCGCCGGGCTGCCGCGTGGTCTCACCCAGATCCTCTTCGTTCAAGGTGCCGCGGTTCAACACCTCCCCAGTCAGGGCGAGATGCAGCCCCCGCAAGGGCTCCAGATCCGCCGTGGCAAACCCCACGTAGCCGGCAGAAGACCCGGTGCGCTTCAGCAGGTCGGCCTCCAGCAGGAGCACCAGCTCCTTGAACGGCACATAGCGCCCGGTGACGCCGTGGGCCTGGCGCAAAACGGAGCGCTGGCCCTCGACCACGTCCTCCACGGTGTAGATCTCGCGCCGCGCGTTGAGCAGCAAGCTGCTCACCCCCACGGCCAGGTCGGTATCGATCGAATACTCCAGGTAGCCGCTATAGCCGTACGTCAGGTACTTCAACGGCAGCTGCAGGTTGCCAGGCGTTCCCAGCAGCTCCCCGCGAAAGCGCCCGCTCGAATAGACGATGGAAAGGCCGTGTTGCTGATCCGACTCGCGATCCGTCACCGTCTCGGCGCGCGCCCACATCGTGTGATCCGGCGTGCGAATGCCAAAAGGTAGGTTGATGCGCCCGGCGCGCACCATCAGGTCGTCTGTCAGCTTGTAGCCCAGCCAGTGGTTGCGCGAGACCAGCAGAAACTCGCCATCCTCCACGCTGCCCAGCACCTTGGCCTTGCTGGAGTGCTCGTACCGTCCCGATGCGCGCGACGCGCCGATGCTGGCGCCCAGCACGAAGTTCCCGGCAGAGACGGCTCCGTAGAAGTCCATCTGCATCGGGAACACGCGCGGGTTGTTGGTGTTGAAGTCGTAGATGCTGAGCGCGCGGAAGCTGCCGCCCAGACGCACGTTGTCCGGCTCCTTTACCCCGTACAGGAACATGGCGGCGTTGCTCGGCGACTTGCCGCCAAAGTCCGACGCCATCAGGGTCTGCCCCATCACGCGCCCCATGCCCGTCAGCGTCTCCCCGCCCATCGGGTCCACGTGACAGCCGCCACACTCGGCATAGCCGTGACGGATCATCCAGACGTAGGCATGCGCGCTGCGCGACAACCCATTCAGCGCGCAAAAAGCCGCCAAACACAGCAGGGTACGAAGCGCCGCCTTCATCCGGGATTGCGAGCGGTCGTTGGTCCCCGGGCGGCAGTTTTTCATCGGCCGCCGTTTTGGCGTATCGAGGTCAAACCGTCAAATGGCACGCGGATCTACCACCCAACTAGGCCCATCGGCCGGCACCAGTTTTTCGCCCAGCGAAGCAATGCAGCAACAGCGCCCAGGGTTGCCAATGCCGAACCTTTCGAACAATGTACGCACGATGTCGCGCTCGTGCCCGCTTCTTCCGGCGCTGCTGCTCGCCGCCGCTGCTTTCGCCTGCAATGATGAGCTCACACAGGACGTGCCGGAGGACGTTTGCGTCAGCCTCGGCCCGAATGGCTCAATTCTTCCAGGTATCCAGTGGATCGGCGGCAGGCGTGCGAGCCCCGAGATGTATCCAGGCAGGGACTGCGTGGGTTGTCACCTGGAGAACGATGGTCCTGAGCTCATGTTTGGCGGTACCGTTTATCCCTATGAGCAGCGGTCCGACTACAGCGCGCGATCAATGCGCACACCGCCTTCGGGAGAGGATTGCTTTGGGCTGGAGGGCGTAACCGTCAGGGTTACGGGCGGCGATGGCCAAGAGTACGTTACTACCTCGAATCGAGCCGGGAACTTCTTCATCGAGGGCAAGGCGAGTGACCTGAAGAAGCCTTTCAAGGTGCAGCTCATCTACCAGTCAGACACCCAGGACACGCCCATCGAGACTCCCATGTTTGAGGAGCCACATTATGGCGGTTGCGGGCGCTGTCACACACTTGGTGTCGAGACCTTTCCTGACGACATCAATGCCCCCCCCCCAGGCTACACCGACGATCAGCGGATCCGTCCAGCCAATACAAAGGTTGGGGTTCCCGGCATCTTCAACTTCGAAATGCAGTAAGGTCGGCTTGGGCGTACACAGGCTATGTCGGCCGAGCTTCTCAGGGCGCTGCCGCTGCTCGCGCTCTTTGCCTGCAAAGACTCCAGCGAACCCGTCAGCACCGACATCTGCCTCTCCGGCCGCCGCTGGGTAGGCGGCGCCACCCGTGACGTCGAGATGTCCCCCGGCAGCGACTGCATCGGCTGCCACTTCGAGACCGACGGGCCTCCGCTCGTAGCGGCCGGCACCGTCTACGCCACCGCCGACAACGCGTCCCAGATCGAAAACGACTGCTTCGGCCTCGAAGGCGTCGAGGTCGAGCTCGAAGCGGGCGACGGCCGCATCTGGACCACCACCACCAACCGCGCCGGCAACTTCTTCTTCGACGGCGAGCCCTCCTGGCTCGTCAAGCCGTACGTCGCCACTCTCCGCTATACCACCCCCGAGGGCAGGCTCATAGAGCCACGCATGGTGATGACCTTGGCCACGTACGGCGGCTGCGCCCGCTGCCACGACCCCCGCGCCACCGCTACCACCGACGTGCCATCGAGCTACCCGGAGTTCGTGTTGCCCGTGAGCGGGCTGTTCGTCGAGTAGTGCGCTCGTTACCGCGTCCGCGAGCCTAGCATCACCGCCGCCAGCTCTCCCCGCGAAGCTACACGTAGCTTGCGAAAGAGCGCGTGTAGTTGATTGGCGACCGTACGGACGGAGACTCTGCGCTGGAGAGCAATTTGCTGATTGGACTTGCCCAGAATCAGGGTGAGAGCCAGCTCACGCTCCCACTTCGAGAGCCCCGTTACATACAGCTGACTCAACCTGCGCTCGAATACAAAGCGCTCGCAGCCACCAGCGAGTAGCGGTCTCGAGCTCGGTGATTTGAGTGCAGCCCAGAAAAGTGGCACCAAGCCGGAGTTCTTCAAGCCCAGCTTCCTGCTTGCGCGCGCGAGGGTGCCGCGCGATGTCTCTGCGCTGACAGAGAGCGCCGTGCCGACTTCCTTGCTCGATAGTCCGCTGGCACTCAGCTCGAGCACTGCGAACTCCCTCGCCGAGAGGCGCAGGTGCTGTTTGGCGTAGAGCGTTCGCTCAATGACGACCTCGAGGAGTGACTCATCGTCGACGTGAGTCGCGTGAGTGATATGCGACCAGCCCGCACCCACGAGCAACGTCTGCAGGAAGGCTGCGGAGGCCGTGGTGCCATCGTCGCCCTTCTGAACACGATCGTTGAAAGCAGGTTTGCCCTCCGGCACCGGCGAGCTGGTGCTGGCTCTCTGATCGTTCTTTGCCGTGTGCGTCTTTCGCGATGGCGCGTAGTTCGTCACCCGAGTTGGCATCGGCCATCCACGCCAGCAGTTGCGCATGCATGTCGGGCAGGCTTGCACGCGCGGTCTAGCGCTCTTCAAACGAACTTACCATTGCTCGGGTGGACGATAGCCCCTAGAGAATCATCAGCGGGCGCATCCCTCCAGCGCGGAATGCTGCAGAGTTTCTCGCGGCTCGGTTTGCGAGCCCATCGCGGGTGATTTCTGTGAGGACTCCTGCGTGATCCATTCTCAGCGAATGGGGAACGAGGAGGGTGATGCCCTTTTTCTGATGAAAGGACGGCAACTATGAGGACCTGGCAGTTGGGTTGTTCGCTTACAATGGCTTGTGTCCTGTCTTTGGAGGCTCCCGTGGCGCATGCCGGTGTTTGCTATGGACCAAGGGTGACGACGTCGCGAGAGATCGGCTTTCTTCGTACCAGTGAATGTACCGACTCTGAGTCTAACGGCACGGTCAGAGCGGCAGTGGCGCTGTACCATGGTGACGCGCCGCAAGGTCTAACGGCGCTCCTCGTGGACTACCCCGACACCGACAGGTGGATGGTTTTCGCATACGCGTTCGATGTTGAGGGTGCTCTGGTCGATGGCTGCTACGCGCACTTTGACGAGACATGGCCAGATCCGTTCTATCGAACTGACTTCGAGCAGGGGCCGCTGGCTGAGTGCGCTGCGGCAGCCACGATTCAAGTGGTTGGAGTGTTTCTCGAGTAGAAGGACCTGAGCGGAGTGGTCGCATTCTTGCGGCCACTCTCCGCTTGGCCTTGGTGAACCACAGCAGGTCGGGGCCGTTTCCGCCCGAGGGAGCATGCGGATGCGTTTGCGCTCCAGGTAATGAGGACTCGAGAATGAAGACGAGTAAAGAGAGCAATTTTGCCAGATGCATGCATTGGTCGGGGCTGCTCGTTTCCCTGATGCTGGCTTGTCGGCGAGAGCCCGTGGAAGGCAATCTCCCCGCGACATCCGGGCAATGGGCAACTGGGGAGCGCGCAGCCACCGCTGCGCTTTCGACAAACAGTGCACCAGTCCGCCTCTGGTGCAGTCACATCCTGATTCGGTATGAGGGAGCGTCCGAAGCCGTGCCTTTTGGTCCCGATCTTTGGCAGTTTCCGGAGCCCGAGAGTGCACGAACGCACGTTGAAGCTCGGCAGCTTGCCGAAGAAGTAGCGGCCATGGCGCAGCGTGACCCACTTCAATTTGCCGAGCTGGCTCGACGGTATTCGGATGATGTCGCCACGCGTGACTCCGGTGGCTCGCTTGGGGGAGGGCTCAGCTCCAGGTTTCGCCCGTGGCCCCATGTTGCACGAGCGCTGCAGGCCTTGAAGGAGGGAGCAGTGTCAGGTGTCGTCGAGACCGCGGCGGGCTATCATGTCCTCCAGCGTCGTCCGCCACCCCTGGATGAGCAGGTGAGTCGTGCCCGGATCGTGATCGGTCATGACCGTGCTCCGTGGCTCGCCAGGTTTGTTGGGCGCGATGACAAGCCGACCGTTTCGCGCTCACGCGCTGCCGCGTTGGAGCTAGCGCGGTCCGTGTATGCAGAGGCAGTTCGGGAGCCAGGCCGCTTCGACGTGCTGGCGAAGCAGTACTCGGAGCATCGCGATGCAGAACGTGGAGGTGACTTGGGCCAGTGGTCTACACACGAGTCGGGCGCGCTCGCTCGTGAGCTCGAGCTCCTGCAACAATTGAGAGTGGGGGAGCTCCACCCTCCCATCGACACCTTGCTCGGCTTTGAAGTCCTGATCCGCACGCCACTCCGACCAAGGCAACGTTATGCGATGTCCGCCATCCGCTTGCGCTTCAACCCGGATGCGCCTGCAGCGGCAATGGATGGCAGGGACACTGTCGCGACGTTAGCCTCCAAATTGGCGCGAGAGGTGGCAGCAGAGCCGGAGAGTCTGAGCGCACTGCAACGGCGGTTCTGCTGTACGGAGCCGCTGGAGTGGGTGGAGGGGCGGCGAGCGCCGGCTCTGGAGCGTGCGCTGGACCGGCTAGCCGTAGGTGAAGTCGCACGTGAGCCGGTCCTCGCTGATCTCTGGTACTTCGTTCCCAAGCGGCTCGCGCCATCTGAGCCGCTCGGGACGCTGGAGCCGCCGCTCGGCGAGTCAGTACGCTAAGAGCGCATCTCCACAAGCGCGGGCACTCGTTCACGCCCCTCTGTCACGACCTTTGCCTCTCACCACCGATGTTCCGGCGAGTTTCCCCCGAAGTTCGGACCCATGAACGGGCTCTACGCGAATGGCGTTGCTCAGCGAAGCAGAGCGCCCGCGTTGCGCTCAGGCCAGCATCGTCATTCCGGCGTGTTTTGCGGCGGCTCTGTCGAACGTCATCGTCCGCTCGCATCCGGCGGCGTGGGCCGAGCGCTCGATGATGCAGTCAGCGAACTCGGCAGCTCCGCCCCGGAAGAGGCGGAGTGCCTGCCAGACGCGGTCGGAGCTCTCCACGACCAGCTCCCTGGCGCGCAGCAAGCCCTCGAGGGCACGAGCGAGCTCCTCACGACCCAGGTCGAAGCAGGAGGACAGCACCCAGACCAGCTCCACCAGCGCCACGATGGGGACAAAACCCGGAGCCTCCGGCGTGAGTGACTCGATGAGGTGGGTGGCGAGCGCGGCCTGCTTTGGATCGTCCTGCATGATGTACCGGACGAGCACGTTGGTATCGAGCCCCGTCATCGCGCCGCCGAGCCACGCGCGGCGATGGCCGCGTTCATCTCATCGATGCTGACCCGCTTGCGAGCCTTCCCAAACATCCCTTTCAGCTCGGTCACGGATCGTGTCGCCGGAATCAGCTCGTACCGTCGCGGTGCGACCTCCACGAACTCGACGCGATCCCCCGCGCTCAGGTCCAGCGCCTCGCGCACGGACGCCGGGATGGTGATCTGACCCTTGCTGGTAAGGGTGGCGGTGCTCATGGTTCCTTACTTTAGCGTAAGGGGCGCTTCCAGGCAACGAACGCAGCAGTGATACCGGCTCGCTGGTGGCACACAATCCCCTTGCTTCCCCCCATCAGTCAGAGTTAGCGACCAGCCATGCTGCAGTCCTGGCGCTGGTTTGGCCCGCGCGACCCGATTTCCCTCACCAAGATCCGGCAGGCGGGGGCCACCGGCATCGTGACGGCGTTGCACGACATTCCGGCGGGCGAGGTGTGGCCGAAGGCAGCCATTGCCGAGCGCAAGGCGCTGATCGAGGCGCACGGCTTGCGCTGGAGCGTGGTGGAGAGCTTGCCGGTGCCGAGCGCCGTGCGGCTGGCGGAGCCGGGGCACGAGCGCTACGTCGAGCGCTACCAGGAGTCGCTGGCCAACCTCGGTGAGCTGGGGGTAAAGGCCATCTGCTACAACTTCATGCCGGTCATCGACTGGACGCGCACGGAGCTCGAGTGGCGCGCGCCAGACGGCAGCATCGCGCTGCGCTTCGAGAGCGCGGCCTGGGTGGCCTTTGACGTGTTCCTGCTGCAGCGGCCCGGGGCCGAGGCAGAGTACGATCAGCGGCAGCTGGCGGCCGGGCTCAGGTACTTCGAGGCGCTGGACGCGGCAGGGCGGGAGCGCTTGATCCGTACTGTGGCGGCGGGGCTGCCCGGGGCCAACGAGAAGGGTTACTCGCTAGAGGGGCTGCGCAATGAGCTGGAGCGCTGGCAGAGCGTGACGCCGGAGGTGCTGCGCAGCCGGCTGGTGGCGTTCCTGAAGGCGATCGTGCCGGTGTGCGAGCGCCATGGGCTGCGCATGTGCATCCATCCCGATGATCCGCCGCGGCCACTGCTCGGCCTGCCGCGCATCGCCAGCTGTCAGATGGATTTTGATGCCTTGTTCGAGGCGGTGCCGAGCGAGGTGAACGGCTTGACCCTGTGCGTGGGGTCCCTCACCGCGGGCCGTCACAATGACGCCTCGGCGCTGGTACGGCACTTCGCTCCGCGCATCCACTTCGCTCACCTGCGCACGGTGTTGCTCGAGGACGATGACTCGTTCGTCGAGGCGGATCATCTCGCGGGGGACGCCAACCTGATCGACATCGGTCGGGTGCTGATCGCGGAGGAGCGCCGGCGGCGCGCCGCCGGGCTGGAGCACGCGGAGATCGCCATGCGCCCGGATCACGGTCGGGTGCTGGAGGGGGACATCGCCGACATGCCGGGCTACCCGTGGCTGGGCCGCCTGAAGGCACTCTCGGAGCTGCGCGGCATGCTGGCCGCGATCGAGCAGCTGACGTGAGCGTTCGCCGTCGTCCCAGCAGTGAGCGGGAAGCGCTGCGCACACGCCGGCGTCCCGGCGCTGCTGCCGAGCAGGGCAGCGAGCGCCAGCGGTCTCGTCCGGGCGGGCCTTCCAGGCCGTCCGGCGGCGCGCGCCGTTATCCCCCGCGTGGCCAGGCGCCCGAGGAGCTGGCTCAGTCGGGGCAGCGGCGGCCGCTGTCTCATGTGGGCGGGCGCATCGAGCGCCTGAGCGGGCCCGAGGAGCTCACGGCGGCCATCCGGCGTAGCCTGAGCGTGCACCCGGAGCGCGGCGTGCGTGACCATGTGCACGGCTTCCACAGCTACCCGGCGCGCCTGCATCCCGGCACGGCGGCTCGGCTGATCGAGGATCTGACCCCGCAAACCGGCACCGTTGCGGATCCTTTTTGTGGCTGCGGCACCGTGCTCGTCGAGGCGCGGCGCCTGGGCCGCACTGCGCTGGGGCTCGATCTCAATCCGCTCGCGGTGCGGCTCACTCGCTTCAAGGCTCAGCCGCTGAGCGCCGCGCAGCGCGATGACTTGCTCGAGGCGGCGCTGCGCGTGGCGGAGAGCGCGGAGGAGCGGCGGGTGGACGCAGCAGGCCCCACCCGCAAGTACGAAGCTCACGAGCGCGAGGAGTTTGACGTGCACGTGCTGCTGGAGCTGGACGGCCTGGCATACGCCATTCGCCAGGAGCGGCCGGGTGCGCTGCGTCAGGCGCTGCTGCTGGCGCTGTCCTCCATCTTCAGCAAGGTGGCGCGGCAGCCCAGCGCAGAGCCCGCCGGCAAGCGCGCACCCCGGGCAGAGCCCGCCGGCAAGCGCGCACCCCGGGCAGAGCCCGCGGGCAAGCGGCAGCCCGCGGCCGAGCCCGCTCGCAAGCGCTTGCCGAGTGGCTTTGCGATCCGCTTCTTCGTGCGGCGGGTGGAAGAGCTGGTGAATCAGCTCACGGAGTATGAGGCTCTGTTGCCTGCTGGTGCGCGGCCCGTGCAGTGCAAGGAGGGGGACGCGCGCCAGCTCGATCAGCTGGGCTGGCGTAAGGTCGACCTGATCGTGAGCTCGCCGCCGTACCCGGGGGTGCTCGATTACGCCGACTACCATCGCACCCGCCTGCACTGGCTGGGCCTCGACGCCACGGAGTTTCAGCAGCGCGAGCTGGGCGCCAGGCGCTCACTGCAGCGGCTGGATCATGCGGCGGCGGCAGCGCGCTGGGAGCAGGATTTCACGCGCGTGCTGAGCGCCATGCGGCACACGCTCGCCCCGACGGGGCGCATCGCGTTGATCCTGGCGGACTCCATGCTCGCCGGAGAGCCGTACCCCGCGGACGTGGTGGTGGAGCGCTGCGGCGCGCACGCGGGGCTGCGAGTTCTGGCGCGCGGTAGCCAGCGGCGGCCGCATTTCCACGCGGACAGCGCGGCCGCGTTCGGGCGCCGGCCGCGCTACGAGCACTTGCTGGTGCTGGGCGCGGGGGCCTAGCGCGGCGCCAGCGCTGCCTCAGCGGGCAGCGGCAGCCTGCTGCAACAGATAGCTCAGGTGGGCGGTGATGTGCTCGGCAGAGCCAAATTCCAGCCCGAAATGCTCGCGAATCTTGGCCAGATCGAACAGGCAGGGCGTGCCCGGCTCGCCCTCGGCGACGACCTTGCTGCGCGAGCCGCTGAGGCGCACCGCCTCCTCCGCTACGGCCTGCCAGGTCACGAACGGGGTAGCCAGGCCGAAGTAGACCTCGCGCGAGCGCGTGGAGTCGAGCACCGCCTGGTACAGCCTGGCCAGATCACCTGCCCACACGAACTGCGTGCCGTCGCTCTTCTTCACGCGGATCTCCTGCCCCGCCAGAGCGCTGGCCACGATCTCGTGGAAACGCCGGTCCGGCTGCGTCGGCGCGCCCGCGGCGACCGGGTTGCCGAAGGTGTAGCCCGGGCGAATCACGTTGCAGCGCATCTCCGTCCTGGCGCCCACGGCCATCACGTACGCCTCCGACGCGGCCTTCGTCGCGCCGTAGTAGTCGCTGGGGCGTGTGGGATCGGCCTCGCTCATGCGCGACCAGAAGCCGCCCAGCGCCGCAGTGGAGGAGGTGTAGATGAAGTGCTTCACCCCGCAGCGAGCGCTCGTCTCCAGCAGGTAGACAGTGGCCTCGGTGTCGCGCTCCAGCATCGCCAGCGGCGTGTCTCCCCAGCCCAGCGCCACGTGCACGCAAGCGTCACAGCCCTGTAGTTGCTGCGCGATGAGCTCGCGATCGTAGAGCGTGGCGCTCACGCGGCGCACCCGCGCGTGCTGCGAGAGCGAAGGCGTCTTGTCCGGGTTGCGGGCGATCACCACCAGGTCATGCCCGGCGGCGAGCAGGCGATGGGCAACGTGGGAGCCGATGAAACCGGTCGCGCCGGTCATGAAGATGCGCATGGGGCGCGCAGCCTAGTCAGCCGGTGGCTACTGGGGCAAGAGCCAGCAGGGCTTCTCCGGGCGAACAAAATATCCTGTATTATCAGTGAGATGGACGTTCGGCTGGGCGCCCCGCCTGGCGTCACGCCAGCGCGGGCTTGGCGGTCGGCCGCTGTTGGCGAGAGCTGCCGCAGGCAGGTGAGGGGAGCCGGAGACCTGCTGGTCTGCCCGGCTCGCTCTCGTACGAGCCGCGACGACCGGCGGCGTGGGAACCGGAAGGCGTGCAGCGCACGACGCGCAGTGGCGCAGCGCCGCGACACTCGCGCGCCTGTCGACTATCGTCGCGCGCATGACAACCAGCGAGGTCGTGATCATTCGTGCGCCCGGCGCTCCCGAAGCCATGGAGCTCAGCACCGTCACCATCGAGCCACCGGGCCCGCTCGAGGTGCTGGTGCGGCACACCGCGATCGGGCTCAACTACATCGACACCTATCACCGCAGCGGGCTCTATCCGCTGCCCGCACTGCCGCACGGCCTGGGCGTTGAAGCGGCAGGCGTCGTGGAAGCGCTGGGCGCGAACGTCATCGGGCTGGAGCTGGGGCAGCGCGTGGCGTACGCGACGGCGGGGCCAGGGGCATACGCAACCCGCCGCGTGGTGAAGGCGGAGCAGCTCGTGCCCATTCCGGAGCGTGTCTCGGATGAGGTCGCTGCGGCGGCGCTGCTGAAGGGTATGACGGTGGAGTATCTGGTCCGACGCACCTATCCGGTACGTGCCGGAGAGACGGTGCTGTGGCACGCCGCGGCCGGGGGGGTCGGCTTGCTCGCTTGCCAGTGGCTGCGCCACCTCGGCGTGCGCGTGATTGGAACGGTGGGCAGCCGTGAGAAAGCGGAGCTGGCGCAACAGCACGGCTGCGACGTGCCGATCCTGTACAAGGAGGTGGGGGATCTCAGCGAAAAAGTGCGCTCACTGACCGCGGGCGCCGGCGTTTCGGTCGTCTATGATTCAGTGGGGCGTGCCACTTTCCAGAGCTCCCTGCGCTCGCTCTCGCCGCGCGGCCTCCTGGTGAGCTTCGGCAACGCATCCGGCAAGCCTGATCCGGTGGACGTGCTGGCCCTGGCTGCTCACGGATCGTTGTTTCTCACGCGCCCCACGCTCGCTCACTATACGCGCGACCGCGCCGAGCTCACGAGCAGCGCAGCGGCCGTCTTCGAGCTGGTGGCGCAGGGCGTGTTGCAGCCGCTCATCGGTCAGCGCTTCAACCTGCGTGACGTCCGCCGCGCTCATCGCGAGCTGGAGGGGCGGCAGACGGTGGGCTCCAGCGTAATCTTGCTCGACTGAAGTTTTGGCGCCCCACCGCGTGTTTTGCGCTGCAGTACGCGATCGGCAGGATCCTTCGCTGCGAAAGCGACGCGATCCCGCTGATCGCTACGCGAAAAGATCGCGGTTGCAGAGCGCGGATCGCGCCGAAATTCTGAGTGTCAGCGCTGCTTTCCGCTAGAGCCCAGCATGCGAAGTTGTGTTAAACCAAGACTCGCTGGCTCGACGGATTTTCGATCAATCGTAAGCTGATCTGTCGAGCCTTTCGCCACCGCATCTCTCGTCACCGCGTTTCTCGTAACCGCGTCTCGCTGTCTCTCTCTCCCGTAGTCGCCCGCGCCTCGGTATCCGACGCGAGCGGGAACGAGCTCAGCGGTCACCAGCCCACCAAGGTATTTGAGAATGATCGGACTCAGCAGCACCCTCCGCGCGTCCTCCAAAGGGTCTCCCGCAGCCCCGTCCCTCGCCGCCGCATCCCTTGCAGCCCAGCCGCGCACTGGTCTCGCGCTGGCGCTGTCCGTGGCCGGCCTCGCTCTCGCCTTGGGTAGCGGTTGCGAATCGGCGCTGAGCGACGGCACCCCGGGAATGAATCCGTTCGGACCGGGAAATTTCGGTCCTGCTAATCCGAACGATCCGCTGAATCCGAACAACCCGAGCAACCCCAATGCTCCGAACGTGAGCGGGGTGCCCGGCCCTGGTGAGGCGCGTAACCCCACGCTGTCGACCATTCAGAACAACGGTCCGACGACGGACGCCAACGGTGCGCCGCTCCCGACCGAGATGCTGATGCCGCTGTCGCAATGCGACACGCCCGGCCCGCGGCAGATTCGCCGCCTGACCTCGCGGCAGTACCGTAACTCGCTGGTCGCGGTCTTCGGTGACCAGGCGGTGCCGGATGCCCCGGTGCTGAATGACCCGAGCACGCTCGGCTACGGCGTGGACGCGGACGACTCGCTGGTGCAGGACCTGGGCGCCGACGCGCTGATGGGCTTGGCGGAGGACATCGCGGTGTGGGCCCGCGAGAACGGCAAGATCAACCAGTTCGCCAACGGCTGTAACCAGAACCAGCAGAACTGCCAGGACGGCTTCATCCGCGCCTTCGGCCAGCGCGTTGCGCGCGAGCCGCTGTCGCAGCAGCAGGTGGATCGCTACCGCGCGCTGTTCAGCGCCCCGGGCGTGGACGCTGGCTCCTTCGATGCCGGCGCAGAGGCGGTGATGGCTGCCATGCTGCAGTCGCCGTACATCCTGTACCGCCGCGAGCTGGGTCCGCTCGATCGCAACAGCCAGCAGTACCAGCTCACCGACTACGAGGTCGCGAGCGAGCTGTCGTACTTCCTGACCAACAACCCGCCGGACGCCACGCTGATGCAGGCAGCCGCCGATGGCCGGCTGAAGACGCCGGAGCAGATCGATGCCGAGGCGGCTCGTTTGCTCGCCACGCCGGAGGCCTCGCAGGTGATGGGTCAGTTCGTCCGCGCCTGGGTGGACGTGGATCGCCTGCTGATCAAGGCCAAAGAGGGTGCGGATCTCACGCCGGAGCTGAAGAACGCGATGCTCGCCGAGACCGAGCTGTTCTTCAACGACGTGCTCGGCCGCCCCGACGGCACCATCGGTGAGCTGTTCGGCGCCCCGTACACGTTCCTCAACAAGTCGCTCAGCGACTTCTACGGCATCCCGGGTGCCGCGGGCGACGCGATGGAGCGAGTGGATATCAGCGACGGCCGCCGTGTGCCTGGTCTGCTCGGCCACGGCTCGTACCTGACGGCGCACGCCCTCGCGGACAACTCCTCGCCGGTGCAGCGCGCATTCGTCGTGCGCGAGCGCTTCCTTTGCAACGACCTGCCGGAGGTGCCCACGAACCTGGACACCAACCTGAAGCCGCAGATCTCGGGCAACACCAGCCGCGAGCGCTATGCCCTGCACAGCAGCATGGAGCCGTGCATGTCCTGCCACAAGCTGATGGATCCGATCGGCTTCACCTTCGAGAACTACGACGGCTTCGGGCGCTACCGCGACACCGAGGCGGGCAAGCCGGTGGACTCGTCCGGCGGCGTGCCGCTGATGAGCGGCCGCCAGCTGGCGCAGCCGGAGGTCACCTACCCGATCAGCGGTCTGGATGAGCTCGCCATCTACCTGTCGGAGCTCGAGGACGTGCGTGCCTGCATGATCAACAACCTGTCGTACTTCGGCTACGGCATCGCAAACCCCGCCAAGTGGCCCAACGACGCGAAGGTGTGCACCGACAACTTCATCCGGCAAGAGGCGCGTGACTCCGGCAACACGCTGAAGAGCGCACTGATGGCCGTGTTGCACGCACCCCACTTCACCAGCCGAGTCCGGGACATCGACTGAGCTGAGCGCACGTTAGACCCCTCGGAGATTTATTCGGAGACCATGATGCGTAACTGGAACCGACGAGAGTTCACCCGCAACGGCCTGATGCTGACGCTCTTCACGCCCTTCATGTCGTTGCTCGAGCCGAAGCTGGCTCGTGCGCAGGCCAGGCCTGGCAACGCCAAGTACCTGCTGATCATCGTATCGAACGGAACGGAGCCTGGTGCGTGGAACCCGGCGGGCTCGAGCCCGGGCAGCATCACCTTCAGCGACATGACGCAGCCGCTCAGCGCCATTCGCAACGACGTCATCCTGGCCAATCGTTTCGACAGCCAGGGCAGCGCGGGCAACCACGGCTCGATCGGTGCCATCACCGGCAACGGGCAGTACAGCATGCAGACGCTCTCGCTCGACGAGTGGGTCTCGCGTGATCTGCGCTCCCGCGGCATCCTCACCCAGGTGCCCTCCGTGCACCTGGGTGGCGTGTCGGGGCAGTCAGGCGTGCGCTTCGTGAACAACGCCCTGCAGGTGCCCACGTTCTCGCTCACCCAGGCCTTCAGCAGCATCTTTGACGGCGCTGCTCCGCCGCCCCCGCCGCCCCCCACTGGTGGTGGTGAGGCTCCGGCGCCCACGGGTCCGTCTCCGGCAGAGACGCGCTTGCTCCGCCGCCAGAGCATCCTGGATGCGGTCACCGGTGACATTCGCCAGCTGCAGACCAGCCTCGGTGGTTTCGAGAAGCAGAAGCTGGAGCTGCACATCGAGTCGATTCGCCAGCTCGAGCAGCGCATCGAGCAGCAGCTGGCTCAGGCGACCGGCACCGTCACGGAGGCGCCGCCCGGGCAGCCCGCGCCGACCTTCATCCAGCCAGTGTCCTGTAACCAGCCGGGCAATCTCCCGGGCGGGCTGCAGCCGATCGAGAACAGCGCCACCCACCTCAGCATGGCGATCACGGCGTTCTCCTGCGACATCACCCGCGTGGCGCTGGTGGAGTTCGGTCATCACCAGAGCTGCCCGGTCAACATTCCGGGTGCCAACGGTGACTGGCACAACGACTTCATGCACGCCCAGGGCTCGCCTCGCACACGCCTCATCGCCACCGAGCAGTGGATGTGTGATCGCCTGGTCGATGCCGTGGGTCAGCTGAAGGCGACCCAGGCTCCGGATGGCCAGGGCACGTTGTTCGACCAAACCTATGTGCTCTGGGCGCGCGAGATGGGCGACGCGGTGGTGCACGCCGGCAACGACATGCCGTTCGTGATCACCGGGCGGGCCGGTGGCTACCTGCGCAACGGCAACGGCTACATCAACGGCGGCGGCGCGGCGCACCTCCAGGTGCTCGCCAGCGCGGCCGAGGCGATGGGCGCCACCGACCTGAGCAGCATCGGTGGCCCGGGTAAGTCCGCAGGCGACCGCACGCCGTTCGGCGGTCTGCGCGCATAAGCTCGCACTGCTTCCAGACAGAGCGAGAGCAAAGCTTCAGGCGCTCGGGTTTCTCCCGGGCGCCTGAACGCTTTTGTGGTCGCAGCGCCGCGGAGAGCGGGCAGCCCGCGCGCCCGCACGTCCAGCGAGCGCCGGGGCAAGATGCCGCTCGGTGGCGTGGAGCGGACCGCGAGGGCCGCAGCGGTGGCAGTGCGATGAACCCGCCGGGTACACTCCACCGGTGACCCAGCGCAAATCCAGCCCCGAGCCAGAGCTGCGTTCTCCCATCCCGTTTGCGCCCCCCTCCAACGGGGAGTTCTGCCCGCGGCCCATGACAGCGCGGGCGCGCCGTGCGGAGGCGCTCTGGCGCCGCCTGGTGGAAGACAAGCATCGCCGGTTGGGCCTCAGCCGCCGGCAGTTCGTGGAGAGCGCGTGCGGCGTGGCCGCAGCCCTCTGGGCCATCAATCAGGCTGGCTGCGCCGACGGGGACGAGCGAAGCCGAGGCTCGGGCTACGCCGTCGACGACGGCATGCTGGAGGATCCGGAGCGCGCGCGCGTGGCGCTCTCGGGGGACGAGTTCATCTTCGACGTGCAGACGCATGTCTCGGAGCCGCTGACCCCGTTTGAGACGGACGATCCGCCCGAGCGAGCGCTCGACTTTATCAAGCAGATCTTCGTGCAGAGCGACACCACGGTGGCCTGCGTGACGGGCACGCCCGCGGTGCGCGGGCTGGGTGAGGGGGGCATCCAGGGCAATCGGCTGCTCAGCGAGCTGATCGACAGGTTGGCTGGGCCGCGCTTGATCCTGCACGCCAACGCCAACCCGGAGAACGGCGCTGCCGAGCTGGACTATCTCTCCGCGGTGGCAGCCGAATATCCCGTGTCCGCGTGGAAGATCTATCCACACGCGGGCCCGCTGCTGTTCGACAGCGAGGAGCTGGGCGGGCCCTTCGTGGAGCGAGCGCGCGCTCTCGGCGTGCGGCTCATAGCAGCCCATCGCGGCATCTCCAACGGTGGCGGCTACGCCAGCGCGGGCTCGCCGCGCGACATCGTGCGTGCCGCGAGCGCGGCGCCGGACGTGAATTTTCTGGTCTATCACTCGGGCTGGGAGAGCAGTGATGACGAGAACCACGCCTACGATCCCGAGCAGCTCGATCCGCGGGGTGTGGACCGCCTCATCCGCGCGCTGGAGGAGAGCCAGCTCGGGCCCTCGAGCAACGTGTACGCGGAGCTGGGCTCGACCTGGTTCAACTTGATGGGTGAGCCCGAGCAGGCGGCGCACGTGCTGGGCAAGCTGCTGCGCTGGCTGGGGCCCGAGCGTGTCGTCTGGGGTACGGACTGCGTGTTCAACGGAGCTCCCCAGAGCCAGCTTGAAGCTTTTCGCGCCTTCCAGATCTCGGAGCAGATGCAGGCCGAGTTTGGCTATCCAGCGCTCACTGCCGAGATCAAGGCGCGCATCCTGGGCCTGAACGGCGCCGCTGTATATGGTGTGGACCCAGCTCTGGTGCGCTTCGGCATCGCCAGCGACGACGTGGAGCGGCTGCGCAGCGCGCGCCGGGAGGATCCGCGCGCGGTGCCGCTGCCGGATCCAGCGCGCTACGAGGGCCCGCGCATGCGCGCCCAGTTCCTTGCGCTGCTACGTCGCGAGCAGCGCGCGGAGCAGCTGGCGCGCAGCCCGCGGCGCGGCTGAGCCGCCAAGCGTACGCTCAGGTGAGCAGCGCTTGCTCGGCCAGGTGCTCGCGCATCTGGCCGACGGTGTCACCGCTGTGGTCGATCTGAAACGCCGTCCAGCCTCGCGCGCGGGCAGCGGCCACGTTCTCTGCCAGATCATCGAAGAAGATGATCTGCGCCGGCGCCGGCGCCGCGCCCCCGAAGAATTGGCGCTCGGCGCGCTCGTAGATCTCCAGATCCGGCTTCGCGCAGCCCAGCAGGTGTGAGGCCAGCTGGTGGCGCAGCTCCCGCACGCACGGGTAGTCGCCCCGGCCATCTTCACCGATCAATCGCCGCCAATGGGCGGCGTTCGTGTTGCTCAGGCAAGCCGTGGTGACGGACGGCATGCGGTTGAGGGCCTGCACCAGCTCCAGCGCACCCGGATACTCCTGCAAGGTCCAGACGGCGTGGATGAGCTCCACCTCTTCAGTGCTGTAAGCGCCGCCGACCGCGTCCGCCAGCTCGGCGTAGTAGGCCTCACAGAGCAGCGCGCCGCGCTGGTAGCGCTCCACCACGTCGCGCCGGCGGGTGCGATACGCCTCGCTACCCAGCAGCTCGGGCGAGCGGTACGGCAGCTGCGCCTGGGTGCACGCCTCGTCCCAGCTGCGGCAGATGCGCACCAGCACTCCGCCAAGGTCAAAGCAGACGACACGCTCTGGAGCTTGCATATTTCGGCCTGAGCTTAGTCGACTCCGCCGCGCTCGCCAGTCACCCGGCGGTGGCCGTGGGCTCGTTGCGGCTCTAGAGTACGGGCATGGCCATACGCAAGATCGCCCAGCTGGGCGAGCCCGTGCTCCGGCTGGAGGCGCGAGCCGTGAGCAGAGAGGAGTTGCTGTCAGCCGACAGGCAACGTTTCATCGACGACATGATCGACACCATGCGCGACGCGGACGGCGCCGGACTGGCGGCGCCCCAGGTGTACGAGTCCGTGCAGCTGGTGGTGATCGAGCTGGCCACCGCGCGCCGCTATCCCGGCGTGGAGCGTATCCCGCTGCTGGTGCTGGCCAACCCTGTCGTCACGCCGCTGGTCGGGCAGGGCGGCGTGCTCGCCGATGAGGACGCGATCACCGTATACGAGGGCTGCCTCTCCGTGACCGGCATGCGCGGCCGCGTGCGCAGACCGCGCAAGGTTCGGGTCCAGGCGCTCGATCGCGAGGGCAACCCGCTGGACTTCGTCTGGGAGGGCTTTCGCGCCGCCGTCGTGCAACACGAGGTGGACCACCTGCAGGGCACCCTCTTCATCGATCGCGCCCTGCCCAGGAGCTTGATCTTCCTGCGCGAATACGAGCGCTATGTGCCGCCCGAGCAGCGGGTGCTGGATGGCGCTCACGTGGCCCCCGTCGCGCCTGCCGTGTCGTGAGCCGCCCTTTGGTTGCGCGGGGCCGCTGGCAGGGCACCGCGCGGCTGCGGTGCCCTGGGCCGCTGCGGGCTCAGCCGGCCTTGGGCGCAGCGGGCTCCGTGGCACCGGACGGGACCGGGCTGGCGTTCGCCGCTTCCAGCACCTGCCGCGCGTGCTCTGCCGGAGTCACCTCACGCCAGATCTGCTTGATGTTGCCATCCGTGCCGATCAGGAAGGTCTGGCGCGCCGCAAACTCCCCACCGCGAACGGGCACGCCAAAGGCCTCGGTGACCTTCTTGTCCGAGTCCACGACCAGGTTGAACGGTAGCTGGTGTTTCTCGATGAAAGCCGTGTGCGAAGCGGCGTCCTGAAGCGACACCCCGAACACCTCGATGCCCGCCTTCTGGAAGGCCTCCCACTGATCGCGGATGCCCTGCGCCTCCACGGTGCACCCGGGGGTGTCGTCCTTCGGGTAGAAGTACAGTACCACCTGTTTCCCCTTCAGGCTG
Organism: Polyangiaceae bacterium; assembly: GCA_025937895.1. Taxonomy (GTDB): domain Bacteria; phylum Myxococcota_A; class Polyangia; order Polyangiales; family Polyangiaceae; genus SZUA-265. The sequence goes on from JAICQL010000005.1 coordinate 28,490, forward strand.
GCGAGGTCCACGGAGTCTCCGTTCTGCAGGGCGAGCTTCACGGCGGGGGCGGGCTCGCCTTCCTTCAGCCCGGCGGTCTCCTGGGAGCCCGTGCTGCCGGGCGCAGTGCTACCGGGCGCGGTGCTACCGGGCGCGGTGCTACCGGGAGTGGGGGCCGCCGCCGCCTCCGGCTGGGCACTCTGGGTCACCGTCTGCGTGGTGGACGGCGCCGGGGCCTCCGCCTTCTGACACGCCGCGGAGCCGAGGACTACGATCGCAACGAAACCAGAAATCCATTTGTCGTGCATCTTTGCCCCATGCCCCTGGCCTCGCGGGGCGTCAAGCGGGACGATCGCCCGGCGCGCCTCGTTCACGGCGGGCCACGAAAAGTCTGCGCGGCCCTGGTCCGCTGGGCTACGACCTCCGCCCGCCAGTTCAGGCTGCTACCCAAGAGCACATGACAAAGCCCGATGCACTGTGCGAGGTGAGCCGCCGCCTCTCGGCGCGAGTGTCGCGCCTGCGCTTTGGCGAGCCCGTCGCGTACACGTACAATCCGCTCGCGTACGCGCGGGAGCCGCACGAGGCGTATCTCACGCGCTACGGCCAGGGCCCCAAGCGCTTCGTGCTGCTGGGCATGAATCCGGGGCCGTTCGGCATGGCGCAGACGGGCGTGCCCTTCGGGGATGTCGGCATGGTGCGCGACTGGCTGCGCATCTCCGGCAAGGTGCAGCGGCCCAGGTCGGAGCATCCGCGGCGGCCCGTGCTGGGCTTCGAGTGTCCCCGCTGCGAGGTGAGCGGCACCCGCCTGTGGGGCTGGGTCAAGCAGCGCTTCGAGACGCCGGAGCGCTTCTTCGCCGACTTCTTCGTGGTCAACTACTGCCCGCTGGTGTTCGTGGAGGAGAGCGGGCGAAACCGCACCCCCGACCGCCTGCCACCGGCGGAGCGCGACGCGCTCTTGCAGGCCTGCGACCTCGCGCTGACTGAAGTCGCCGCCCTGCTGAAGCCGGAGCGCGTGATCGGCGTGGGTGGCTTCGCGGAGCGGCGCGCTCGCGAGGTGCTGGGCCCCAGTGGTGTGACCGTCTCCAGCATCCTGCACCCGAGCCCGGCGAGCCCGCTGGCAAACAAGGACTGGGCCGGCTCCATCGAAGCGCAGCTGCGCGAAGCGGGGATCCCCCTGCCGGAAGCGGCGCATCCCCGCTAGCGCCAGTCTCTCCTCCCCCGCGTGCGCTCTTGGGCTGGCGAGCGCACGACCAGCCCGAGCGCGCCCGAAAACCAGCGCGGCGCGCCGGGACGAGCAGTCAGCCCCTCGAGCTGCGTGACTTGCTGGGCGCGGGCGTGCAGTCCGAACAGTAGCCGTAGAGCTGATGAGTATGGGACTGCAGCTTGAAGCCCAGCTGCTCCGCCACCCGCTCCTGCAGTTGCTCGATCAGGGGCTCCTCGAACTCGCGGATCTTGCCGCAGGTCATGCAGATGATGTGATCGTGGTGCTTGTCGCCCACGTGCAGCTCGAAGCGCGTGCCCTCGTGATCGGCGAAGCGGTGCTCCTGCAGCAGGCCCGACTCCACGAGCATGCGCAGGGTGCGATACACCGTCGCCGAGCCGACGGTGGAGTCAGCCTGCCGCACGTCGGCGATCAGGTCGTCGGCGGTGAAGTGCTCGCCGATCTCGAACAGGCGATCGAGGATGAGCCGCCGCTGGCTCGTCGAACGCAGGCCCTTGCGGCCCATGACGGATTCGAGTTCGGCCCTCAGACGCTTTCGCTCTCTCAACTCCGCTGCCATCGCTGACTCCGTCTCCTTCCCCCGAGGTCGCGGCGCGCCCGGCGTTCGGGAAGACAACACATTACAGCACATCCTCGCTTCAGTGGCGGGATATTGGGCAGAGTTGACGCTGGTGTGCCGTTCCGGCGCTGGTTGCGCACCGTCGGGCTGCCGGTTCAGCGGCAAAGGGGATGCTGGATCTCCGAGCCACTCCAGGCCGGTAGGACCTGTCCCATCGACCCGGAATGACCGCGGCGCAGCCCCGATGGGCTCGGCTCTATTTGTTGGGCTGCGGCGTGATGCGCAGATACGGCTTCACGGTGCGGAAGCCTTTGGGGAACTTCTGGCGCGCCTGCTCGTCCGAGAGCGAGGGGACGACGATCACGTCGTCGCCGTCTTTCCAGTTTACCGGTGTGGCGACGCTGTGACTTGCGGTGAGCTGCAGCGAGTCCAGCACTCGTAAGATCTCGGCGAAGTTGCGGCCCGTGCTCGCGGGGTAGGTCAATGTAAGCTTGATCTTCTTGTCGGGCCCGATGATGTACACCGCGCGAACGGTCAGCGTGTCGCTCGCGTTCGGATGGATCATGTCGTAGAGCTGCGAGATCTTGCGCTCCGGATCTGCGATCAGGGGATAGTCGGGCCGGCACCCCTGCGTCTCCTCGATGTCTCCCGACCAGCGGCGGTGGTCATCCACCGAGTCCACGCTCAGCGCGAGCACCTTGGTGTTACGCCTGGCAAACTCCGCCTTGAGCCGCGCCACCTCGCCCAGCTCGGTCGTGCAAACGGGCGTGAAATCCTTCGGGTGGGAGAACAAGATGCCCCAGCTGTTGCCGAGCCACTCGTGAAAGCGGATGGTGCCTTCGGTCGTCTGCGCCTCGAAGTCGGGCGCAATGTCGCCCAGTCGAATTGCCATGTGAGATCGTCCTTTCTACAAAGCCACGGGGCCGCCGGTCCGCGCCGTACCCCCCAGGCGGGCTCCGAGCCTGTTATAAGCCATCGAATCGAGCGCCGCACAGCGCCGCCGGCAGGTTTTTCGGCGGCCGCCCATGGTCGGCGGGCCGACACTATAGTGGACCTGAATGGTATGATTGTGGACAAGGTTCGGGCATGACGAGCCCCACATCTCCTCCCCTTGCCGAGGCGCGCGAGCCCCACATCGATCACGCCGGACTCGCCGCTCTGCGGCCCACGCTGCGCGCAGCCGAGCGCTGTCGCATCTTCGTCATCCAGGGCGAGAGCGGGCGCCACACCGCGCGCCTGCAGGCCGAGCTCGGCGGGCTGGAGCTACAGTGGTTCAGCGAGGCACGGCGCCACGTACCGCGTGAGCTCGTGGAGCGAGCGTCACGCGCGCTCGCCGCGTTCCGCGCCGACACGGTGCTGTGCATCGGCGGCGGGTCCACCACCGGACTGGGCAAGGCGCTGCGCCTGGCGCACGCCTTCTACTTCGTCGTGGTCCCCACCACGTATGCGGGCTCCGAGCTGACCAACCTGTATGGCGTCACCTCGGCTGCTGGCAAGCAGACGGGGCGGGACTGGCGGGTGGTGCCCGACGTGGTGCTCTATGACGTGGAGCTCACCCTGGGCATGCCGGCGCGGCTGGCCGTGACCAGTCTGCTCAACGCGCTGGCACATCCGGTGAGTGTGCTCTCCACGGGCGCGCTCGATGCAGAAGGGCAGCGTATGGCGCTGAGGGCAGCAGGGGCTGTCCAGCGGGCGCTGGCTGCGCTGCTCAGCCAGCCCGCGGAGCGCGCCAGCCGCCGCGCGGCGTTCGAGGCCACGGTGCTGGCGGGGCGAGTCCTGGCGAGCTTCCCCGTGGGGCTGCATCACCGCCTGGCGCACCTGCTGGGCGGGCAATTCGATCTCGATCACGCCGGATTGCACAGCGTGCTGCTGGCGTACTCCCTGGCGGAGCTGCGAGGGCGCTTGCCCGGCGTGTTTGCGGCGCTGTGCGCGGAGCTCGGAACTGACGATCTGGCAGCGTTCTGCCGGCAGGCGCTGCTGACGGCGGGGGCGAGCACCTCGCTGGAGCAGCTGGGCGTCCGCTGGGAGCCGCTCGAGCGGCTGCTCGCGGCGCACCCCGAGCTGCCGCGCCCGTTGCTGGAGGCGGCTTATCGCGGAGCGCCTTAGCGCGCCCCGGAGCTCTCTGCCGTGGCGTTGCCGGGCGCGGGCGGCACGGTGGTGACCGCCAACCTGCTCTTGCGCGACTGCCAGCGATCGAGCTTGCCCCGCGCATCATTCTTGCGCGGGTCAGTGGCGTCGGTGTGGTTTGGGAGCTTGGCCGTCAGCTCGATCACGTAGCCGTTGGGATCGCGGAAGTAGATCGAGTGAATGAAGTGATGATCGGAGATGCCGCGCGTCTGCACGCCACGCCTCGGCCCCTCCTCGAACATTCGCTGCAGGTCCGCGTAGTCCACCTCGAGGGCGATGTGCAGATCATAGTCGGACTGCGCCTTGAACTCGAACGGCTCACTCGGCACCTCGAAGAAGGCGAGGTGTGAGCCGTCGTCCAGGCGATAGAAGGTGTGCAGCGCCTCGGTGGTGCGGCCCGTCTTCGTCTCCTTGATCTCCAAGGTGGTCACCAGAGGTAGCCCGAGGAAGTCCTCGTAGAAGCGCCGTGTCTCTTCCGAGTCGCGGCAGCGGTAGGCGTTGTGATGCAGTCCTTTGATCATGTGAAACTCGACGGTGGCAGGAGCGGAGGAGGGCAGGGGCGCGGCCCGGCAGGCGCCCCTTCGGCTCCTCGGACGTAGGTCAGCTCAGATGGTGACGAAGGGCGTGTCCTTCACATAGCTGGCAAAGCCATACAGCGCCTCGTTCACCTTACCCCAGCTCTTCAGCTGCTTCATGGTTCCGACCCAGCGGTGGACGTTTGGATACTTGGAGAAGTCGCAGCGGGTGAGCTCACCCAAGGTGACCAGACAGACACCAAAGTAGTCCGCGATGGTGATGGAATCACCGACGACGTAGTTGCGCTTGCCGATGATGTCATCGTTCAGGATCTTGAACCAGTTCTGGGTCCGCTGCAGGGCCCATTCAATCACCTGCTTTTGCGCCTCATCCGTGGCCCGCTTGTGATTGGGGAACACCTGCGGGTAGCAGAGCCCGTACGCGAAATCGCGGTAGAAGTTGGTGTTGAACCAGTCCATCGCCTCGTTGACCTTGGCGCGCTTCTTCAGATCTTTCGGGTAGGTGGGGGAGTCGATCTTGTCGGCCAGGTACTTCAAAATGGCCGAGCTCTCGCTCAGGCGCAGGTCACCGTCCTCCAGCACCGGCACCATCTTGCTCGGATTCACCGCGGCGAAGGCAGCCTGCATGTGCTCCCCCTTCATCAGATCGACCAGCTGCTCATCGACCTGGATGCCGTTCTCGGCGATGAACAGTCGAACAGGCCGACTCGTCATGGACACCGGATGCATGTAAAGTTTCATTGGTTACTCTTCCCTCGGGTAGGCTGATGTGCGTCGCTCCGAATTTCGGTGAGACGAAGGCGAGGTTATCCGAAATCCGGGAACGCCACGCAACTGTCCGGCCAGCACCGCCCGGGCGGGACCGGGTGAGCGTCCGAAGCAAGGGCTCTAGCTGAGCGCAAAGACGGGCAAGAGTTGTCCCCGCTGGTACCAACGTCGTCCGGGGGTGCGCGGGTGTAAGTCGGCGGTGGCCGTACGCAGCGGCGGAGCCGTCCGCTCAGGGAAGGTTCGCCGCGGGCGCGCCCGCCAGCCGCTTCTCCAGTTCGTGCCGCTGGATCTTGCCCGAGGCACTGCGCGGTAGCTCGTGTGCGGCGACGAAGTAGATTTCCTTCGGTTGCTTGTAGCCCGCCAGCTCCCGCCGGCAGCGCCGGTAGAGATCCGCTGCCTGCAATTGGTCGGTGCTGCGGGCCACGAACGCCACCGGCACCTCACCCCACTTGGGATCGGCCTTGCGCACCACCGCTGCGTCGAGCACCCGCTCATCCTGGAGCAGCACGCGCTCGATCTCGGCCGGGTAGATATTCTCCCCTCCGGACTTGATCAGGTATTTGACCCGATCGACGAAGTCGAGCGTGCCGTCCGCGTTGCGCAAGAACACGTCGCCCATGTGGAACCAGCCGTCGCGGAACTCCTGCGCGTTGGCCTCGTCGTTGCGATAGTAGCCGCTGAACAGTGTGGGCCCGCGGATGCAGAGCTCGCCGGGCGCGCCCTCGGCTACCTCGCGGTCGTCGGCGTCCACCAGCTTGACCTCGCAGAAGGGGCTCTGCTGCTTGGACAGGCGGGTGGGGCTCACGCCGATGGGGATGCGATTGGAAGAGCACGGCGGGCAGCCCGTCTCCGTCGCACCGAAGGTGTTGGCGTAGGGAGCGCCCAGGAGGCGCGTGATGCGCGCTATCTCTGCGGGCGGCACCAGATCTGCCATCACGCCGCACAGCTTGACCCCGCGCGGCTGGAGCGCACGCCGCTCCAGCTCCTCTGCAAGCGTGCCGACCATGCCGGGCATCAGCAGCAACCAGCCCAGCTGCTCCTGCTCCACCACGTCAGCCAGGCGCGGGGCATCAAAGCCGTCCAGCGTGATCACCTTGCCGCCCGACATCAGCGCGCCCAGCGAGCACTCGGCGGCCCCCATGTGATAGAGCGGTGACCAGGCTGCAAAGGTGTCCTCGGGCGCGATGCCGAACTCTGCGCGCACCACCAGGTTGCGCACGATCTCTGCGCGGTGGCTGAGCACGGCTCCCTTGGGTAAGCCGGTGGTGCCGCTGGTGTACAGGATGAGCAAGGCCGCCTCAGCGTCGGCGGGCTGCGCCTCGAGCGCGGCCAGGGAAGCGGGCGCCGCCTGCTCGAGCAGCGCCTCGTAGGCGGGCCCGAAGGTAATGGCCTCTGGAGCGTCGGCGGGCATGCGCTCCGCATGGCGCGGCGACACGAACGAGAGGCGCGGCTCCACCAGGCGCAGGCAGTGCGAGAGCTCCAGCGGAGAGAGGCGCCAGTTCTGGCACGCCACGCTGGCGCCCAGACAGCCCGCTGCGAGGAAGACCTCCAGGTACTCCGCGCGATTCTCCGAGAGCAGCGCCACGCGATCTCCACGCGATACGCCGCGCGCGGCGAGCGCCGCAGCCAGGCGCAGCATGCGCTGCTCCAGCTCACGATAGCTGTAGCGGCGTGGCGGCTCCGGCGCGCCGCCTCGCGAGCTACCCCAGTCCTCCAGTGCGATGCGCTCCGGGTGCTGGCGCGCCTGCGAGATGAACAGGCCAGTGACCGTGCTGATCGAGGCGCGTGCCACGCGCTCGCGAGCTACCATGGCGGCAAGCTACCAGATTTCGCCCCGCCTTGCTCTTGCGGGCGCCAGCTGGGCAGCCCTGCCTCTGGGCAGCCCTGCCTCTGGGCAGCCCTGCCTCTGGGCAGCCCTGCCTCTGGGCAGCCCTGCCTTTAAACGGTGGCGTCGTCTTCTTCTGCCAGCACCTCGGCCAGCGCTTCCACGCGCACCCAGTCCATGCCCGCTCGGCGCGCCGCCTCGATGCCCAGCTCGCCGTCCTCAATCACCAGGCACTGGTCCGGCGGCAGCCGCAAGCCATCGGCACAGCGCAGCAAGATCTCCGGATCGGGCTTGCCCCGCAGCACCTCGCTGCCGGTGACCACGCAGGAGAACAGCTCCGCGATGCCGACGTTGCGCAGCGAGGCCTCGACCTCTTCCCGATGCCCGCCCGAAGCCACGGCCAGCGGCGCTCGCGCCGCCACCCGGCGTGCAAACTCCACCACTGGCGCTATCGCCTGAACGCCGGGCAGCAGGCTGCGGTACAGGGCCCGCTGCGCAGCCACGATCGGCGCAGGGTCCAGCTGCGTGCCGAACTGTGCGTTCAGCTCCAGCACGGTCGTCTCCAGCGGCATGCCGGCGCGGCTCACGAACAGCTGCCAGCTGAACTCGAAGCTGGCACCGTGCGCCCGCAGAGCGTGCCGCCAGGCACGGAAGTGCAGCGGCATCGACTCGACCAGGGTGCCGTCGCAGTCAAAGATGTAGCCAGCGTATTCGCTGGTGGGAGCGATGAACCTCACTGGCAGGCAAACTGCGAGTTGCCACCCTGGGCGCCCGGAGCCAGCTCCAGCTGCTCCTCGATCACGCCGCCGTTCACGTCGGTCACGCGCACCCGGTAGGTGCCCATGATGCCCTCGGGCGGCTCGAAGAAGTTGTAGTTGGTGCGCGCCGCCTCCACCCACGTGCCATTGGCCAGCTCCACCTCGGCCTTGGCCACCGGGAACCGGTGGTTCCGCACCAGGAACTGGTTCCAGTACTGGTTGTTCGGCTCCTTCAGCTCGATGGTCACATTTTCGGCCGTGTTGCACGGCACGAAGCGCCAGTTCACTCCCGAGATCTCGGTGCCCGGAGCGTTGTTCGTCAGCGCGTTCCAGGCGCCCCGGCTCAGATCCAGGTGCCCCGGCGTGCATGTCGGGTTGGAGCCGATCGGACACTCGTCCACGACGGTGGCGGTGACGTTGCGCCCCTGGTAGCTCATCTCCACGCACGCGCCACACGAGGCCGAGCCGCGGTAGTTGCTGGTGTTGATGGCCACGAACAGCTGCGGATCGGGAATGCCCGTCACCGAGTCTCCCTGGCCGTTGCCGAGGTTGCCGGGCTGGATGCCGAAGCCGCAGGCGATGTCGCCGAAGTTGATCGTGCCCTGACCAAACCAGTAGACGGTGGCCTGCCCGCCATTGAAGCTGGTCAAGCCTTGTGCGTTGCAAGTGACGGGGCTGCACACGCCAGCGCCGCTGCACACCGTGCCATCCGCACAGCGCGTGATGCTGACATCGAGGCCGTCGGCGCTGCAGGTTGCGATGGTGTTGGCGCCGTCGCAAGTGACCTGTCCGGCGGTACAGGTAGGGGTGGGCGCTGCCGGAGTCGTGGGCGCGGCCTGCATTGGATTGGTGACCTGGGGCGGGGGCATGTTCGGCGTGGCGGGGCCTGGTACCAGGGGTCCGCCGGGCATCATCGCCTCCGGGGTGGTCGGCACGCTGCCGGTGACGCCCGTCGCGCCGGCGCTGCCGCTCATGTTCGGACTGCTCGGACCAGCGCTGCCGAAGGGCAGAAGCGCCTGCGCGTCCGTGTCTTCGTCGCCCGAGCTACCACAGCCCGCGAGCACGCCTGACAGTGACGACAGCCCCAGCATGCCGGCAAACGAGAGCCCGGTGAGCGCCCGGTGCGAGCCTGACGAGCGCGCAGCGCGCACTGCCGGAGATGGTGCTGAAGGAGTTGCAATCATGAAAAGAAGCCTCTCGTCTCGAGCTGAGCCGGGCGAGCTTAGAGTGATTCGCTGCGCGCCGCAACGCTGCGGCCGGCGCGTCGCCGCTGCGGAATTCAGCGCCGCCGAGCGATTGCCATCGAGCCCGCAATTGCTGGCGAGCCTGTAATCAGCGGCAACGACTGCTCGGATCGGACCATGCGATCTCTGCCAAACGAAGTGCGACGCGATAGATCGCGCCGGGATGCGTGGTGAATGGTCCTCGAGCCGCTTTGGCTCTACAATCGAGCGATGAGGGTCGCGCTCCTGTATCCACCGCCCTGGAAGCTGGCGCCCCCTGGCGCGCTGGAGTACGCGGACGGACACGGTCCGCCGCGCGACTATCGCCCTGGCGATCTGGATCCCGACTTTCACCAGATCCCCTATGGTCTGCTGTCACTGGGCGCGCAGGCCGTGCGCGCGGGGCATCAGGTGAAGGTGCTCAACCTGTCTGCGTTTGACTGGCCGCAGGTCGAGCAAATCGTGCGCGAGCTCTCCGCTGACGTGTACGGAATGTCCTGCTGGACGGCCAATCGACGCGGGGTGCAGCTCGTCGCGGACGCCATTCGCCAGGCGCATCCGCGTGCTCACATCGTCGTCGGCGGCCCGCACGCCACCCCGCTCGCGCGTGAGCTGCTGCAACACTACGGCGCTGTCGACACGGTGGCGGTCGGCGAGAGTGAGGCCATGTTCCTGGAGCTGCTCGAGCGCCTGCAGGCGGGCTTGCCCGCAGTGGGCCTGGCCGGCACCTGGTACCGCGAGCACGGCGAGATCAAGGCGGGGCCGGAGCGCCCGTCGATCGCCGATCTGGATCTGCTCGCCTCGCCGCACGACTACTTCGGCACGCACATCGTCATGACCTCGCGCGGCTGCCCCTGGCAGTGCACGTTCTGCGGCGCGGAGACGACCTGGGGCCGCGGCTTCCGCGGGCGCTCCGTGCCCAAGGTGCTGGATGATCTGAGCCACGCGCTCGCGCGGCTGCCGGTGAAGATGCTGCAGATCAAGGACGACACCTTCACCGCCAATCGCAAGCGCGCGCTGGAGATCTGCAACGGCATCATCGAGCGCAAGCTCAACTTCCTGTGGAGCTGTGACACGCGCGTGGACGTGCTCAGCGAGGAGCTGCTGCGCGCGATGCGCCTGGCCGGGTGCCAGCGCCTGAGCCTGGGCGTGGAGTCCGGCTCGAAGCAGATTCTAAAAAACATCAACAAGAAGATCACGGTCGAGCAGATCCTGCGCTCCACCGCCCTGGCCAAGAGCTACGGCATCCAGGTGCGCTACTACATGATGCTGGGCAACCGCGGCGAGACGCTGGAGACCTTCCAGGAGACGCTGGCGTTCCTCGAGCGCGCCCAGCCGCATCAATACATCTTCTCCTGTCTGTCCATCTACCCGGGCACGCTCGACTTTCAGGATGCGGAGCGCAGCGGCGCGCTGCAGCGCGAGGTGTACTTCAGCGAAGACTTTCAGGAGCTCAAGACGCCTTTCGACGCGGATGAGGCCTGTACGCGCGCGATTAGCGAGTGGTTCGAGGCCAACAAGGGGCTGCGCGATGGCTACGTGGCGAGCGTCAGCGACGCGCAGGGCATCCTGCAGCGAGTCGGAGACTATCACGCGGCACATCTGGATCTGGCGGGCGCGTATTTTCGCGCGGGGCAGCTGGAGGCCGCGGAGCGGCATGCGCGCCGAGCGCTGGAGCTGGGCTATCCAGCGCCAGGGGTGGTGTACAACTACCTGGCGTGCATCGCGGCGCGGCGCTTCGACATCAAGGGCATGCAGGATCACTTCCTGGCCGGGGCCAAGGTGGATCCGCAGCACCACATCCTGATCAGCAACGTGGAGCGTGCGCGCGCGTGGTTCCGGCAGAACGGACCCGAGCGGGGGGTGCCGCTGGAGCTGCGAGCGGAGCATGACTTTCGGGTGCTCGAGCGCACCCAGCAGCCCACCTTGCCGGGGCCATTGCCCTCGGATTACGCGCTCTGGAGCGAGCCCGCCCTGGCCGCCCTCGCTCCGGGGGCGCCGCAGCCCGAGCAGCGCACCGGCCGCAGGCTACCTCTGGTGTAGCCCGCAGGCGCCGCCAGCGGCCGTACTTGGCGAAGCTGCCGTGTGCCCTCAGCCGCGTGCTCTCGGCCGTGTGCTCTCGGCCGTGTGCTCAGCGGTGTGACGGCGGAGGCGTGCTGCCGCCATCGGGCCGTGGCTGCAGCTTGCGCCGCCGCTGCAGCTGCACCTCTTCGGGCAGGAGATCCTTCATGTTGGCGTATTTGCCAAAGCAGAGCAGCCGATCTCCCAGGTGGAGCTCGCGGTTGCCGCGTGGATTGGGGATGACCTTGCCCTCGCGATGCAGGCTCAACACCACGATGTCGCGCTCGCGCAGGCCGGAGTCCTCCAGAGTGCGCCCAGCCATGCCGGTCTGCTCGCCCACGTACACCTCCACCACCCCGTAGCCGCGGCTCACCGTCAGGCGCTGCCGGATGTCGAGCTCCGGATACTTCACGTTGTCCGCCACGTAGTCCACGATCGCGCCGGCCACGTCGCGCAACGTCGCTGCCTCGATGCCCTCCAGCCCGGGCGAGGAGTTCACCTCCATCACGCTCGGCCCGCACTTCGTCTCCAGCATGTCAACGCCGGCGATGCGCAGGCCGATGATCTGTGCGGCGCGCACCGCCGTCTCTTCATACAGCGGGTCGAGTTGCGTGGGCTCTGGCTTGCCGCCACGATGCACGTTGCTTCGAAACTCATCGCCCGTGGCCACGCGCCGCATGGCTGCCACCACGCGATCGCCGATCACGAAGGCGCGGATGTCACGCCCGCGGCTCTCGTTGACGAACTTCTGCACCAGGACGTTCTGCTTGGTGCTGTGCAGCGTCTCGATGATCGCCTGCGCCACCTTGGCCGACTCGGCCAGGATCACACCCACTCCCTGCGTTCCCTCCAGCAGCTTGATGATCACCGGCGCGCCACCGACCCGCTCGATGGCGGGCAAAACGTCGTCCTTGTCGCGCACGAACTCCGTGGGCGGGATGCCGATGTCGTAGCGGCTCAGGATCTGCGTCGCGCGCAGCTTGTCGCGGGCGTTGGCGATGCCGGTCGCGCTGTTGGCGCAGAACACATCCATCTGCTCGAACTGCCGCACCACGCTGGTGCCATAAAAGGTGATGGACGCACCGATGCGCGGGATCACCCCGTCGACGTGCGCGAGCGCCTCGTTCTTGTAATAGAGCTCGGGGCTGGCCTTGTCGCAGGAGATGGCGAACTTGAGCGTGTCCAGCACGACTGCCTCATGGCCGCGCGACTCGGCGGCCTGCACCAGGCGACGCGTGCTGTAGCACTCGCGATTTCGCGAAAGTATGGCGAATTTCATGCAGTTGGCCTCAGGCAGCGACTCGGGAGAGAGAAAGCGGCGGCTCGGGCAGGGGCAGCAGGACGGGCGTAGAGGTTACGCGCTGGTGCGTGGAAACCGTAGCAAACCCGGTTGCGCCCGGCGCACTAAAGCGGCGCGAAAGTGTTGCCAGGTTGACAGCAGGATCAGCCGGGTGTCAGAGTCACATACGCAAATGATTCTCGAGCGCCTGTCACCTGTATCTCAGCTGACGCTGCAGATTATTGGCACCTTGGCTGCGGCCAGGGTGCGGCGAACACAGGTCTGTTAACAGCAGCAGGACAGTGCTCGATGCCACCAGAGGCCGCGGTAACGCGGCCTCTCCTGCATTTAGGGGTCGCGCTGCCAGAGCCTCCAGAAACCAACTGGAGCCCCCAATGCCAACTCACCGACACCCTCGTACCGTACAGCTGCTGGACACCACGCTGCGCGATGGCGAGCAGACGCCTGACGTAGCCTTCAGCGCCGAAGATAAGCTGCAGATTGCATCACACTTGCTGGAGCGTGCGGGGGTGGACCGGGTCGAGGTCTGCTCGGCGCTGGTCTCGCCCGGCGAGCAGGCGACGGCCGCGCGGCTGGCACGCTGGGCACGGGAGCGCGGGCGGCTCGAGCAGCTGGAGGCGCTCGGCTATGCCGATGGTGGCCGCTCGGCGGAGTGGCTGCGCGCTGCCGGGCTGCTGCGCATGAACCTGCTGGTCAAGGGCTCCGAGCAACACTGCCGCTTGCAGCTGCGCATGACTCCGGAGGAGCACCTGAGCCGGATCGAGGTCACGCTCCAGGCAACAGCCGCTCTCGAGCTGCAGCTCTCGGGCGTGTACCTGGAGGACTGGTCGCGAGGCTGCCAGGAGAGCCCGGGCTACGTCGCCGGGCTGCTCGGTGCGCTGCGCGACTGGGGCGTGAAGCGGGTCTACCTGGCCGATACCCTGGGCGTGCTGGAGCCGGGCCAGGTGCTGCGCCACGTGCGCCAGGTGCGGCGCGCGTTTCCGGAGCTGGAGCTGGAGTTTCACGCTCATGATGACTACGGGCTCGCCACCGCCAACTGCCTCGCTGCCGTGCGCGCGGGCGCAAGCGGCTTGCACACCACTGTCAACGGCCTGGGCGAGCGCGCGGGCAACGCGTGCCTGGCGCAGGTGGTGGTGGCTCTGCGCGATCATGCGCGCGTCCACACGAGAGTGGACGAGGCGCAGCTGTACGAGCTGAGCCAGAGGGTCGCCGCTGCGAGCGGGCGGGCGGTGGCACACAACGCGCCGTTGCTGGGAGCGAGCGTGTTCACGCAGACTGCCGGCATCCATGCCGACGGCGACGCCAAGGCGGCGCTGTACTGCTCGGCGCTTACACCGGAGCGCTTTTCCCGACGCCGTGAGTATGCGCTGGGCAAGCTCTCCGGGCGGGCATCTCTCGCCCACCACCTGCGGGAGCTGGGCATCACCCTCGCTCCGAAGCGGGAGCGCGAGCTCCTGGACCAGCTGCTCTCGCGAGTGGTCGAGCTGGGCGATCGCAAGCAGCGCGTTAGCCCCGCAGATTTGCGGCGCTGGCTCGAGCCCGCGCATGTTACGCTGGATAGCTCGGGGCGCGCCTGGCAGGGCCCCGAGCTGGGCGCTGATGAAGAACCTGATCGCGATGGGCTGGAGGGAGTGGCTACAGTTGCCCGAGCTCGGCATCAAGCGCGTGAAGGCCAAGGTTGACTCCGGGGCGCGCAGCTCCTCCCTGCATGCGGAGCAGATCGAGCTGTTCGAAGCGCGCGAGCAGATGGGGGTGCGCTTCTTGGTGTTGCCCCTGCAGCGCAGCCGGCTGCGCGCCGTGCTGTGCCAGGCGCCGCTGCACGACGAGCGCTACGTGAAGAGCTCCAACGGCTCGCGCGAGCTGAGGCCCGTGATCCGCACGTCCGTCTCCTGGGGGGGCCAGGTCTGGGAGATCGATCTGACGCTCACCTCGCGCGACCTGATGGGCTTCCGCATGCTGCTGGGTCGCGAGGCGATACGCCGCCGCTATCTGATCGATCCGGGCAGGTCGTATCTGGGGGGGCGCCCCTTGCCGAGCAAGCGCGAGCGCCAGCGGAAGTAAACCCAGCGGCAGCGGAAGTAAACAGAGCGCCAGCGGAAGTAGGCAGGCTCACACCACCTCCAGCACGATCTTGCCGATGTTCTCGTTGCGCTCCATCCGCTCGTGAGCCTCGCGCACGGCCGTCCACGGATACACCCGATCGATGCAGGGCTGCAGCCGGCCGCTCGCGAGCTCGGGCCAGAAGCGCTCGCGAAAGCGCTGCACGATCTGGGCCTTATCCCCTGGCGAGCGCGAGCGCATCACCAGACCCAGCAGCTGCCAGCGCCGCCGCAGCACGGCCCCCAGATCCAGGTTGGCGCGCGCGCCGCCGAGCAGGCCGATCACCACCCAGCGCCCCGCCTCTGCCAGGCAGGTCTGATGGCGCTCGGCGTAGGAGCCGCCGATGAAGTCCAGGATCACGTCGGCGCCTCGCCCCGCGGTGTGCTCGCGCACCACCGCAGCGAAGTCCTCCAGCTTGTGATTGAGCACGACGTCGGCGCCGAGCTGGCGCACGAACTCGAGCTTCTCCGCGCTGCCCGCGCAGGCGATGACCCGCGCGCCCGCCAGCTTGGCCAGCTGCAGCGCGGCAGAGCCCACGCCGCTCGCCGCCGCGTGCAGCAGCACCACCTGCCCGGCGCCCAGCGCGCCAAGCGTGAAGCAGGCCTCGCTGGCGGTCAGGAATGCCTCCGGGATGGCGGCAGCCTGTACGAAGGAGAGACCGGGCGGAATGGGCAGGACGTGCTCCGCCGGGACCACGGTGCGCTCCGCGTAGCCGCCGCCCGCCAGCAGCGCCATCACGGGGCTGCCGATCTCCACGCCGGTCACCCCCGCACCGAGCGCGCGCACCACCCCCGCGCACTCCAGCCCCAGGATGTCGGGTGCGCCAGCCGGGGGCGGGTACGCTCCGCGGCGCTGCAGCAGGTCCGCCCGGTTGAGGGCGAAGGCCTTGATCTCGATCTCCAGCGAGTCGGGCACCAGCGACGGCGCGGGAGCTCGCCCGAGCTCGAGCTCACCGGGGGCGCCCGGTGCTCGCAGCAGGACGGCGCGCATCGAAGGGGATTCTCTGGGGGCAAGACTCATGGGATGTAGCTTAGCCGCATGCGCACGCCGCCTCCGAGGGACTTTGCGCACCTGTTCGAGCAGGTGCGGCGTACGGCCACCGCCAGGGGTCGAGCCGACATGGGGCTGTTCGCGGCCGAGGGGCGCCGCTTGCTGGAGCGTGCGCTGCGCGCCGGCTGGTTGCCACGAGCCGTGTTGCTGGGTGAGGGGGCTGCGCGGGAGCCAGAGCTGGTGGCGCTGCTCGGGCAATGGCCCGCGCTGGCTCAGACCACTCGGCTCGTGCCCGATCGAGCGTTGCTGGAGCTGGCTGAAGGGCGCCAGGCAGGACTCGTGACGGCGCTGTTCGAGCTGCCTCCGGGCAAGGCCCTGGCAGAGCTGCTGGCTCGGCCGGCGCCCGCGCTGTTTCTGGTGCTCGTCGACGTCACGGAGCCGGGCAATGTCGGGGCGCTGATCCGCACCGCGCTGGCCTGCGGCGCTGCCGGCGCCATCTGCGTCGGCGCCAGCGATCCGTTTCACCCCAAGGCCGTGCGTACCAGCCTGGGCAGCACGTTCAAGCTGCCGCTGGCGCGTGCGCTGCCCGATGAGCTGTTGCCGCAGCTGCGCGCCGCGGGCGTGCACACGCTCGCGGCCGTCGCGCGCGAGGGAGTCGCGCTGCAGGAGGCAGTGTGGCCGAGCGGAAGCACCGCGGTGCTCGTGGGCAACGAGTCGCGCGGTCTGGAGGCGCGCTGGCGCGAGAGCGCCGACGTGAGGGTCAGCATCGATCTGTCGCGCGCGGCGGACTCGTTCTGTGTCAACGCCGCGGCGGCGATCTGCCTGTATGAGGTGCAGCGCCGGCTGGCTGTAGCTGCGGGTCACCCCCAGTCCGGCGGGGATTCGGCCCGGGGTTCCCCAATCGCTCCTTGACTTTGAGGGCGTAGGCAAGGACACCAGTGCCATGAAGCATTCGGTTCCGCACGACCTGGGGCGCGAAAAGGCCAAGCGCGTCGCCGAAGCAGCGATTGGCAGCTACAGCCAGCGCTTCTCAAAATATGAGCCCAGCTGTGACTGGCAGAACCCCTACGCTGCGAACATCGGCTTCAAGGTGAAGGGAATGTCGTTGAAGGGCTCGATCGAGGTGGCCGAGAAGGAGATCCTCCTGGATCTGGACGTGCCATTCCTGATGCGCCCCTTCAAGGGCCAGGCCCTGCAGGTGATCGAAGAAGAGATCCGCGGCTGGATCAGCAAGAGCAAGGCCGGCGAGATCTGAGCCGCGGCCCGCTCGGGTGAGCGGGCAACCCCGGCTCAGTTCGTGACCTGAGCAGCCGTACCTCGAGCACCCGGAACATGTGCACCCACAACAAGGGCACGGTGGCTCAGGTGCGCTTCGCCGCCGTCACCGCTGCCCGTCAGATCCAGATCGATCGTCAGTAGCGCGAGCTCACGCCGGCATGCGGCCTCGTTGCCCTCCGTGCACCAGTAATACGAGAGCTCGACCTGCGCCGGGCCGGTCGCGCCATCTTCGACCTCGACGGGCAGCCGCAGCGGCATGCCTTGCTTGCCGAGCGGCCCGGTCAGCCGCTGGGGAAAGCCGAGCCCAATGCCGCCGCTGCCGCGCGCGGACATCGGCGCGTCCAGGGTGAGCTTGGCGCCCTCGGGCGCGGCCAGATCGATCAAGATCACGCCGCTGCCCGGCCCCAGCTGACCTTGTGCGCGTACGTGGGAGGCGATGGGCTCATCTGCCGCTCCCCCCTGGGGGGCATTTGTCGCTGCCCCCTGGGGGGCATCTGCCGCTGGCGCCTGGGGCGCAGCCGCCGCCATCTTTGCTGACCGCTCGGCGGGCGGCGTGGCCGCTTGGCTCCGACAGCCGAGCTGCGCGGCGAAGGGGCCGGACAGCAGCGCCAGGAGCAGGGGGTACCGGACGAAGGAGAGGGTGGGGAAGCGCTTCACGTGCCCTCTCAGCGTACACCGGGATCGGGCTCGCCGCGAGGGCGGACCACCCTCAGATGCTGTCGCGTCGCCGTAACAGCACCAAAATCGTCGCCAAAACTACCACCAGCATGGCCCCGAGCACACCGATGGGCAGAAAGGTCGACTCGAACGCGGTGAAGCCCCAGGCGCCGTTCAGGCTGTCGCTGGCGATCTGCGCCGGTGCGCAGTGAAACTTCCCCCCGGTAATGAAGTTGTCCAGGCTGTTCAGCTCCGGGCGCTGCAGATCGATGATCCACGAGGGATCGTTCTGCACGGCGAGCCGCTCCTGCGCCACCAAGCCCTGAAAGCCCCAGCGCGCCGGCATCACCAGCATCGGAATTTCGAGCAGCTGGTTGGTGGTCATCGGCACCATCAGCCCGCCCAGCACGACCTGTGGGATCAGCGCGATCGGAGTGAGCGCCATGGCCGCCTCGCTGCTCACGACGATGGTGCTGAGCAGGAGCCCGATCGCCACCGAGTTCATGCCCGTGGCGATCAGGGTGACGAGCCCGATGCCGAACGCCTCCATGCCGCCGCTGAAGCCCAGGCCGAAGAACAGGATGCTGAGCAGCACCGTGCACTGCACCACGGTGATCAGGCTCAGCAGCAGGAACTTGGAGACCACGTAGTTGAACAAGCCCAGGTTCACCATGCGCTCGCGCACATAGATGGCCCGCTCGCTCACGATCTCGCGCGCGGCGTTGCTGGTGCCAAACCACACCGCGGTGACGGCGATGAAGAAGATCGCCACCGTGTTGTCCTGGGTGGGCTGCATGCCCTTCAGCAGGCCGCTCGAGGCGCTCTCCAGCTCCCCCGAGCGTGCCGCCAGCTCCTGGATCGCGCCCAGGCACCAGTACGGGATGGCATTCTCCTGCGCGCCGAACACCAGCGCCAGCAGCCCTCCGATCACGGGCGCCTGCAGCAGCATGATGGCCATGCCGCCCACGTCGCGCCGCTTGATCTTGAAGTAGCGGCTGAGCAGCTGCCGGAACTGCCCCTGCGTGTTGGGCCGCCGCATCGGCACGGCGGCGCTGCTGCTGCCGGCCCCGACCTGGCGCCGGCCGCTGAACATGCTCCGGAACGTGGAGTTGTTGTCGTTGAAGAACTCGGCGTGCCACTGGCGGGCCGCCGCCGCGCGCGCCTCCTGTCGGGTGGCGGCGGGGTTCTGCCGGCGCAGCTCGTCGAACAGGGGCTGCTCGCGCCGCTGCAGCATGTCGAACATGTCGCGCGGGTTGTCGACCGAGTTGGGCTTGCCCTGCCGCTCCAGCCAGCTGCCGAAGAAGCGGTAAGCGTCCGGGTGAGTGGGCCCAAAGAAGATGGGCACCCCGCCCAGGCCCATGATCAGCGCCAGGTTGAACTTCTCGAACTCGTCCTTGGCGGGCTGGTGGATGGTGGTGATGATGGTCTTGCCCGTCTGCCGCGCGAGATCTGCCAGCAAGGTGACCAGCGCGGTGGTGTCGTCCGCCGCCAGGCCGCTGGTGGGCTCGTCCAGGAACATGATCACCGGGTCGGTCACCAGCTCCATGGCGATGTTCACGCGCTTGCGCTGGCCGCCGCTCAGCACCTTCTTCTCGGGCTTGCCGATCTGCAGGTCCTTCACGTTCTCCAGGCCTAGCTGCTGGAGCGTGGTGGCCACGCGCCGCTCGATCTCCTCCTCCGAGTAGTCGGGCGGCAGCCGGAACTTGGCGCTGTAGCGCACCGCCTCCCAGACCGTCAGCTCGGGGTGCACGATGTCATCTTGAGGCACGTAGCCGATCGAGCCGCGCAGGGCGTCGTAGATGCTGTGCAGATCCTCGCCGTTGATGCGCACCTGCCCCGCCGTGGGCCGCAGGTAGCCGTTGAGGGTGAGCATCAAGGTGGTCTTGCCCGAGCCGCTCGGGCCCATCAGCGCGATGAAATCACCCGGCAGCGCCTTGAAGCTCACGTGATCGAGCAGCACCTTCTGCTGCCCGGGGCGATCGCGATCGGGCACCTCGAGCACCAGGTCCCAGGCCTCGATCTCGTACAGCGGCCGCCCCTCCCAGGACGCCGCGTCGTCGATGACGACGGCCACTTCCTGCGCCTCGGACTGGATGCGCAGCGGCATCGGTCCGATGAACACCTTCTCCCCCGGCTTGACCGCCACCCGCTGGTTTGCCGGGATGCGCTGGCCGCGCACGAAGGTGCCGTTGGCGCTGGCCTTGTCCTCGATGAACAGCCCCTCGGGCAGCTGGTGCAGCAGCGCATGCCGGCTGGACACCTGCGGGTGGGAGATCTGGATGTCGTTGTCCGCGGTTCGACCGATGGTCTTCGTCTGCGGGCCCGCGCTGCCGCCCATCGCGAACTGCCCGACGACGGTTTTGTGCCGCACCGGCGCGGCGGCGAGCTCGGGCCGCGCCTGCGTGCCCTCCAGCCGCGCTGCGCCGGGGGTGGCCGCTGCCGCGGGCATGCCCGGCAGAGCTCGCCGCAGCTCGTCCAGCAGCGCCACCGAGAAGGGCACGGGCCCGAGGCGCACGATGGCGCTTGCGGGCAGCGCGCGCGAGCCACCGCTCGGCAGGCGCTCCGAGTCGATGAACGTGCCGCTGCTCGAGCCGCGATCCGTGATGGTGAGCGGGGTGCCGGTCAGGCTGGCGTGCTGCCCCGACACGATCGGGTTCTGCACGACGATGTCGTTGCGCGCCGGATCCCGCCCGAGCCGCACTTCACCCGGGCTCTCCGCGGCTTGACCGCGGCTCAGCAGCATCAACGTGATGGCGGGGTGGGTCAGCGGCAAGGCCGCGGCCTCACCGAGGGTGAAGCTGGTGCGGAAATCGAAGGCGCGCTCCTCCTCCGCTCCGAGCGCATCACTGCCGGCGCGCGTGCTGCCGCTGGCGTTGATGAACATCAGCGCGCCATTGGCTCTGCGCTCGATGCGTGCGTGTACCGGCAGTACGCCAGGGCCGCCCAGTCGAATGTCCGAGCTCGGGCTGGAGCCGATGCTGATGCTTTGCTTACCGAAGCCTGAAATCATGGACGCCTCATCACGCTTATACCGCCCCCCGGTACCGGAGCACCACCAGGGTCAGATCATCGCGCTGCTGCGTGGTCCACGCATTCAGGTCGCTCATGATGTGATCGCGGATGACGGCCACAGGGTGCTGGGCGACGCTCTCCAGCCCGTTGCACAGCCGATCGATGCCGTATTGCCCGAGCTCGCTGTTGCGCGCCTCGATCAGCCCATCGGTGTACAGCAGCAAGATGTCCCCGGGCTCCAGCTGGCAAGAGCCCTCCTGGATGGTGTTGGGCGCGGGCTGTGCCAGGATGCCAGCCCACAGGCCCGGAGTGGGCAGCCGCTCGCACACGCCCAGCCGCGCGCGATACAGCACCAGGTCCTCGTGTGCACCCGCGAAGTCCAGGCGTCCATCCTGATGGTAGCGCAGCAAGGTCAAGGTGGCGTGCTCGTCGCGCTCCAGGCGCTTGCGCACGTTCTCGTGTAACACGGTGTTCAGCACCATCCAGGCCTGACTGGGGGTGACGTCGGGATTGACGTGGGTGGTGGCCGCCACGATGCTCTGAATCATCAGCATCACCAGCCCGGTGTGCAGCCCGTGCCCCGCCACGTCGCCGATGCCCAGCCAGCAGCCGTCCGGGCAGGGTAAGATGTCGAAGTAGTCGCCGCCCACCTCTGTGGCGGGCCGCATGCCCGTGGCTATCTCCAGGCCGGGAGCGCTGGGCTGCCGGGGCAAGATCCCGGTCTGGATGCGCGCGGCGATCTCCAGCTCCTGCGACATGCGCGCCTGCTCTGCCCGCTGCCGGCGAGTGGCCTCCTCCACGATGGCGCCGGCCAGCTCGATCGCCTTGAGCGCCGTGCTTACCAGCTCCGGGATGGTCTGGAAGACAAAGCCGTCGCGCGCGCCCAGCTCGATCACGCAAAAGCCCAGGGGCTGCTCGTTGAAGAAGAGCGGCAGCACCATCATGCTGTGGCGCCAGTGGGGCCGCAGGTGCGAGGGCACCACGTCGCCCGTGCGAAAGGGCAGGTCGTTGCCCTCGCTGCGCAGCTCGTTCTCGTCGTCGTAGGCCAGCACCAGCTCGGAGAAATCTTCCGGCCCGGGGCTGCCGGCGTAGCGCGCCACGTACAGGCTGGAGATGCGCAACGCGGGGAGATGGATGGCCAGGGCCGTGCGCAGCGCCTCCACGTCCAGCGCCGTGCGCACCGCGACGCTCATCTCCTCCATGCTGCGCATCAGTGCGTCCTTCTCCAGACGCCGCCGGGCCTGCTCCTGCTCGGCCAGGCCGCTGATCAGGATGTGCGCGCGCTCGAACACGGTCTCCGCGCGCAGCCACGCCCGCACCGAGCCGGCGAGCGAGCTCACGCTCTCGCAGCGCAACTCCGCCACCGTGTGATGCCACGCGGCAATGTGGCTCAGGTGCGCGGCCTGGCGCACCACTCCGTCCACTGCCATTACGAACTCGCGCTCGCTGCCGCGCTGCAGGTCGCTGAGCAGCGCGTCCACCAGTCGCTCGGCATAGGCCGGGTCGATGTCATCCTCGGCGGCGGCCTGCTCCAGGGCGGGGGTGGCCCGCTTGACCGCATGGATCCAGGCCTCGCGGCGGTGGCCGAGTGAGCTCAGCAGTGACTGATCGGAGACCACGGCCTCGAAGGCCAGCTCCGGGCTGGGCCCCGCGCAGCCGCACGACTCGCGCATCATGATGGTCGTGCCCAAGAACACGTGATCCATGTCGACGGCCCCGTTCAGCATCGCCAGCACCCGGCGCACCGCCAGGATGCCCAGCTGCCGCGGGGGCTGCCTCACTGTCGTCAGCGCCGGCGTGGCGAAGCGCGCGGCCTCGATGTCGTCAAAGCCCACCAGCCCCACGTCCTCGGGCACGCGCAGACCGCGGCTGGTCAGCGCCTCCAGCGCGCCCAGCGCCATCCAGTCGTTGCCGGCGACGATGGCATCGCAGCCGCCGCGATCGCGCGAGAGCAGCGCGGCCACCGCGCGCGCCCCGGACGGCGGCGTGAAGTCACCGGCCACCACCAGCCGTTCGTCGTAGGCCACCCCGCACTCGCGCAGCGCCTGGCGGTAGCCCTCGAAGCGCTGCTGCGCCTCGTTGTTGGGTCCGGAGATGAAGGCCACGCGCCGCCGGCCATGCTTCTCGAGCAGGTGGCGGGTGAGCTCATACACGCCCTTGGTGTTGTCCACGCTGAGCGAGGCGACGTTGGGCCGCGGCGTTCCAATCGTGCAGATGGGCAGGGAGGCGAAGCGCCGGAACAGCACCTCGACCTCGGCGCTGTCCTCGATGGCCATGGTGCCCGGCACGAGGATCACGGCGTCCAGGTCACTCGGGGCCACCAGGTTGTAGACCAGGTTGCGGGGGTCGGGAGCGTTCGCCAGGCCACCGGCGAAGCAGTACATGTCCACGCCGTGCTCCTGGCACTCGTCGTGGGCCCCCAGCAGGATCTCGTTCTGGTAGTTGTAGTCGCCGCCCCTCAGGAAAATACCGAGCCGCGGTTTTTGTCTCAGCTGCCGCGACATCCGCCCCGATACGACGACCGGGTTTCCGTACTGCTTTAGCGCAGTTGCCGGTTATTGCACGCCGGCTGATGGCCGTTCAGGCGAGGTGCAGCTCGATAGGCTCAGTCCAGACGGATGTTGAAGTCCACGGGACCAAAGCGCAGCTTGCCGCCGGGGCCGAGCGCCGTCCACGTGCCCGCAGGGATGCGGGAGTCATTGACGAACGTGCCGTTGTTGCTGCGCTCGTCGCGGATCCAGAGCTGACCCCCCTCCACCTTGAGCGTGGCGTGCACGCCCGAGACTCCGGGATCCGTCAGCAGCACGACGCACTTGCTGTCGTCGCGACCCGCGCGCACCTCACCCCCGGCCGGTACGGTGAACACGCCGGCCGCCCCCTGCAGGGTAGCCTGTGAGGCCGTGGGGCGGCGCGCCGGAGCGGCGCCGGGCATGGGGGCCGCGGGTTGTGCGCGGACCGGCGCCCTGCGCCCGCCGCCGCGCAGCACCACCACCACTAGCAGCGCCACCACGGTCGCAGCGAACAGCCCGCCCAGCGCCCACACCAGCGGGAAGGGTGCCGTCGTCGCCTTCAGCTCCAGGATGGTGTCTGCCGTGACGCCGCTGGTGCGCGCGGCCTTGTTGTCCACGATCACCAGGCGCGCCACCGCGCGCGAGCCAGAGCCGTGGATCAGCTTGTCAGAGTCCGGCGCCTCGAACTCCACGAAGGCATCGGCGGCCTCCACCGAGGTGCCGCGCATGCCCTGAGCCACCAGCTGCTTCTGCGCGCGGCGTGCCGACTCCAGATCCGCAGTCTTCAGATCGGCGGGCGGGGCGCTGCCGGCCGGCAAGAAGTAGACCTCGGCGCGCGACTTGTCGCCTCCCCAGCAGAAGTCGCCGAACACCTTGAAGCGACCCCCGGGGTACACGCCGTCACCCACCTGCGCCTTGGTCTGCGCGGCGTCCACGTCCAGCGGCCAGCTCGAAGGATCGATGCCGATGGGCACGTCCTCGAAGGTGGTGTCACCCAGGATCGGCGGGTTGACGTTGTGGAAGACCAGCTTGAACGACTGCGTGATCTTGGGCGCGATGCAGCTCATCTTCCACTTCACCACGTGCATGGTGGCGAAGCGGCTGCGCACCGCGTTCACGATCTGGTCCGAGCGCTTGCCCTCGCCCTTGCGCACCACGCTGAAGAAGCCGCCAATCTGCGGATTGGCCAGGTTCTGCATGAAGTCGAAGGCGTTGTTCCGGAACTCGTCGTACGTGGAGTGCGGAAAGTAGATGCTGATGACCGGCACTGGCGTCTTGGGCAGCGCCGTGTTCTCGGGCGGGAAGCGCCCGGTGGTCATGTACCTGGAGAGCTCCAGCGCGCCGGGGCCGCTGGTGGATGGATCGGTGCCGCCGAAGCCGCTCGACAGCACCACCATGGCCTGGTGCATCGGCACGTTCACGCCGCCGACGTTGCCCAGCGCCTTGAAGGCGTCCGTGGCCGCCGTCTTGATGATGGTCAAGAGCGCCCGGTTGCGGCCCTGGCTCGGGTAGGGATCCTTGAGCGAGTCGATCAGCTTGGTGGCCTGAGACTGCTTTGCCGTGGGCAGCCACTGCGAGTCGCGCACGACCTGGCGGTCGTTGAAGAACATCACGTTGACGATGTCATTGGGCCCCATCGCCGCGACGAAGCGCGAGGCCAAGGTGCGTGCGTCCTGAAAGCCGGCGCCCATGCGCGAGTCAGCGTCCACCAGGATCAGCCAGGCCGTACCCACCCCGGGCTCACGCCCGCTCTCGCCCCACTTGGCGTGGCTGATGTACTTGGCCGGCCGATCCATGTCGTCCACGCTGACGGCGAAGATGGCGTTCTTCGCCGGGAAGGGGAACGACTGGTACAGGGCGTTGGGGCGCTCCAGCGCCTCGCTCATGCAGCCCAGCTGCGCGTCACCGGTGAGGCGCGCGCAATCGGCCACTGCCTCGCTGATGCGCTTGCTCTGCGAGACCTCGATCACGGTGGTGATGATCGGGTCGCCGCTGTCCAGGCTGGCGCGCGGATCCACGCGCAGCAGCTTGGCCTCGGGCGCGGCCAGCGCCGGCACCGTGCCCAGCAAGACGAGCAGCGCCGTGCACACGCCGAGCGCCCGGGAGAAGCCGGCGCGGCGCTGCGCTGCTCCAGCGAGCGGGCTCAGCGCAGCTGCGATGAGGGCGTGCAACGGCGTAGCGACGAAGTGCAGGGTCAATGAACGCATCACGCTATCCTGATGTGTGTGGTCTCAGCCGGGTCCGGCAGGCGCGCCCGGGATCGGGTAGTTGGACTCGATCACCTTGATCACGGTGTTGAACAGTCCAAAGCGAACACGGTCGCCGTCGCGCAGCTCCCAGCGCTGCCCTGCGGCGAGCGGGTTGTCGTTGACGAAGGTGCCGTTGGTGCTGTGGTTGTCTTCCACCACGACCCGGCCCGGGCGGGCCAGCGCGAGCAGCACGGCGTGCAACGAGGAGGTGGTGGGGTGAGCGATCTCGATCTGAACGCTGCTGGCTGCGCCCTGACGGCCCACGATGTTGCGCCCCTGATGGATGGGCCAGTACTGGCCGAGCTCCAGATTATCGAAGCTCACCAGAAAGCCGACCAGCACGCGCGGTGCATCGGCTGGCACCTCCAGCAGGCGCACGCCACCCACGGGCTCGTGGCTGCCCGATGGCGGACGATTGATCGGCAACCTTGCCCCCGGTGGCACCGCGGGAGGCGGAGGTAGACCTGCGCCGCCCACGGGCGGGGGCGGCAGGCCGCTAGCCACGGGCGGAAATTGGGCTGCTGCGGGCGGTGGCGCCAGCGGCGCTCGCGCCTCTCCCGAGGGCCATCCCACGGCTGGCGGCGCGCCAACCAGGGGAGCGCCACAGACCACGCAAAACCTCGCGCTGGGCTGGTTGGGCTCGCCGCACTGGTGGCAGTCACGCATCATTAAGCAACCCGCCCGGACGCTTCAACTGTACGGTGGATTGCCAGAGAGCATAACCGCGAGACCCTGGCCGCGGCCAGCATCCATCACGCTTCTTCGCGGTTGCTGCGTTCCCCCCTGTGTCCCGCGAAGGCTGTCGTCAGCGCGGGCTGCTACCGCGGCTCAGCCTTCGCGAGTATCACGCTCGCGAGTGGGGCCCTCGCGAGCATGGACGACGGCGAATGATAGACGAGGCGAATATAAAACGACGCGAAGGCTCAGCGGTCGTTCAAGTCGCGCACGCGCGAGGCCTTGCCCCGCAGATCGCGCAAGTAGAACAGACGCGCGCGCCGCACCACACCGCGCGAGACCAGCTCGATCTTGTCGAGGCGGGGCGTGTGCAGCATGAAGGTGCGCTCCACGCCGACGCCGAAGCTGGTCTTGCGCACGGTCACGGTGCTGCGGGCACCGGCGCGATGGCGCTTCACGACCACGCCCTTGAACACCTGCACGCGCAGCTTGTCGCCCTCGACGATGCGGTAGTGCACGGCAACGGTGTCACCCACCCGGAACTCCGGGTGATCGGTACGCAGGTTGGCGGCCTCGAGCTGGGCAATTTTGCTTGTAATCATGGTCTTTTACCGAAAGAAGCCGAGGGCGTGAGCCAGGGTGCTCACGCGCGCGGTTGCTCCGGAGAATCCGTCCGGAGCCGACGGTCGAGGGCCGGGGCCGAGCTTTCCGAGGAGGCTTCCAGGGAGAATGGCTGGCCACCCGCGTCCCGAGCGAGCGGGGCGTGCATTATGCAGGCAGACCAACGGCAGTCAACGCATTCCGCTTTGCTGGGGCCGTTATCTGCGGCAGTCATCGGAGGCCTCTATCCAACCTCGTAGGTGGCAGGCGGCCCCCCGGCCAGGCCGAGCTCTAGTAATGATCGGCCGCTTGGCTGGTGACGCGGCACCCGGCGCCAGTCAAACCAGGGATACAAACGGTGCATGGAGTTGCTTGACGATCCCGGGGCAGGGCGTTAAACGACGCGCCCGCCTCGGTAAGGGCTGCAGTTTAGCCCAGGGCCGAGCCCATACGTGGAGCGCACGAACGATGAACCAGTATCCCGGCGTAGTTGGCCGCAAGCTTGGCATGACTCAGCTGATTGCGGAGGACGGGACGGTAGCCTCTTGCACCGTGATCGAGGCGCGCGCCGTCGTCGTGGGCAAGCGCACCGCCGAGAAAGACGGCTATGACGCCCTGATCCTGGGCATCGACGACGTGAAGGAGAAGCACCTGAGCAAGGCAGTGCTCGGTAGCTTCAAGGCCAAGAACATCGAGCCCAAGCGCATTCAGCGCGAGTTCCGCTGCACCGCCGAGTACGCGGCCACGGTGGAGGTCGGGCAGGCCCTGGCGCTCGATCAGCTGTTCGAGGCGGGTCAGTTTCTGGACGTGGCGGGTATCTCGCGCGGCCGCGGGTTTCAGGGCGTGGTGCGCCGGCACAAGTTCGCTGGTGCCGTGCAGACGCACGGTACGCACGAGTATCGCCGGCACGGCGGCTCGATCGGTACGAATATGACCCCCGGTCGCACCAAGCTCGGCATGAAGATGCCGGGGCAGATGGGCAACGTGCGCGTCAGCGTGCTGAACCAGAAGGTGGCCAAGGTCATCCCGGAGCAGCACCTGGTGCTGATCTACGGCGGTGTGCCGGGCGCAAAGGGCACCGTGGTCGAGCTGCGTGGCGCCATCAAGCGCCGTGGCGGCCGCGTCGCCGCCAAGTAAGCGCGCCAGGTCACGGGCGCTCGCGCAGCCCGTCTCTCGCAGCCCGGTGCGCCCATGCTGACGAACGCCCGAACGCCGTGCCCGGTGAGCCGGCATGGCGTTTGACGCGCTTCGACGCCCGTGGTCCGATCGTCGTACCCTGTATCGCGACGAGCGCGGCGTCTTCGTAGACAAGCCGGCGGGTGTTGCTTGCTCGGCGGTTGCTTGCTCTGCGCAGCCTGGTTCCACCGATGTCGCGGCTGCCGCGGAGCACACGGGCTGGGATCTGGCGGCGCGCCTGCGTGCGCACGGGTTGCCGGAGCTCGTTCCCGCGGCGCCCCTGCCGCTGCCCGCGTCCGGGGTTACCCTGCTGGTGCCGTCGGGCGCACCGCTGCCCAGGGCGGGTGAGCTGCCGCCAGCGCTCTCCCGGCTGAGCTACGTGCTGGGCGTGGAGGACTGCTCGCTGCTGCCGCAGGGGCTGCTCCCCGCGGGGCCCACCGGCAACATCGAATACCAGGTCTGGCGGCGGCGCGGCCGTCGCGCTCTGCTGCGCGCGCAGGCTGCTCTGACGGCGGAGCGTGTTGTCGCCGCTTTCGCCAACGCCGGCGCGCCAGTGATCGGCAGTGAGCCGGAGCCCACGGCCACGCGCTGGCTATTGCACGTCGAGCGTGCGGAAGGAGCAGGCTGCGATGTTCGCGCAGCGCTGCCGGCGGAGCTCGAGAGCTGGCTGGCGGGGGAGCCCCAGGGCGCGCCACGGCGGCTGGAGCAGGCGCTCGAGCTGGCCGCTCCGGTGCGAGCGCGCTTGCTCGCCGGGCAGGATGCTCAGCGCCTGCTGGCAGAGGGCGCGGGGGAGATCGCGGGGGTCAACGTCGACCGCTACGGTGACTACGCGGTGCTGGAGCTGTCGAGCGAGGAGGCCTGGGCCGAGCGCGAGCGCATGGCGGAGTGTCTGCTGGCTCACGGCGCCAGGGGCGTGTACCTGAAGCGCCGCTTGCGAGTCGATCTGCGCAAGCAAGAGCGCACGGAGCTCGCGCCCTCCTTGCCGGTGCGCGGCAGCGCGGCGCCAGAGGCGCTGCTGGTGAGGAACGGCGCGCTGGCCTTCTGGGTGCGGCTGGGTGAAGGGCTGGGGACCGGGCTCTTCCTCGATCAGCGCCAGAACTGGGAGCGCGTGCAGCGCCGGGTACGGGGGGCCACCGTGCTCAACCTGTTCAGTCACACCGGCGCCTTCAGCGTGGCCGCTGGCGCGGGCGGCGCTGCTGCTTGCACGAGCGTCGATCTATCCAAGCGCGCGCTGACCCGCCTGGCGGCAAACCTGGAGCTGAACGGGCTATCCGGGCCGAGCCAGCGCCTGCTGCCTGCCGATGTGTTGCAGTGGCTTGGACGGGCGCGCCGCGGCCAGCAGCGCTTCGACTGGATCGTGCTGGATCCGCCCAGCTTTGGCACACGCCGCCGCGGCGTGTTGCAGGCGGAACACGACTACCAGGGGCTGGTGGCGAGCTGCCTGGAGCTGCTGGCACCCGGCGGGGCGCTGCTCTGTGTATCGCACCAGCGCGGCCTCTCCGCTGCGGACTTGAGCCAGCTGGTGCGAACGGCGTTGGTGGCGCGCGGGCGCTCTGGCCGTGTAACGAGCTGGCTGGGGGGCTGGGACGACGCGACGCTGCCGGGTGTCAGCGGTACCAAGAGCGTGCTAGCCCAGCTGGCATGAGCCGCAAGCCCAACGACTACGCCCAGCCGGATCGCTTCACGCGTGCGGCCAAGGCCGCCGGTTACCCGGCGCGCAGCGTGTTCAAGCTGGAGGAGATCCAGAAGCGCTTCCGCCTGTTTCGCGCGGGGCAGAAGGTGCTGGATCTGGGCGCGGCCCCCGGATCATGGACGTTGTACGCCAGCCGCGAGGTGGGGCCAGCGGGGCGCGTGCTCGCCGTCGATCTGTCCGAGATGGGCGCTGGGATGCCGGCGAACGTCAGCGCGCGCCAGCTGGACGTGATGCAAGCGGGCCGCGCCGAGCTCGGTGATCTGGCGCCGTACCAGGTGGTGCTGAGTGACATGGCGCCGCGCACCAGCGGCTCGAAGACGCGCGACCAGGCGCTCAGCTACGAGCTCTGCCAGCGCGCGGTTGCCGTGGCGGACGAGCTGGCTGGGAAGGACTCGCACATCGTGCTCAAGCTGTTCATGAGCCCGGACTTCAAGGCGCTCGAGCAGGCGCTGCGTGCTCGCTATGCGGAGTGCCGCACGGTGCGCCCCGCCGCCACTCGCAGCCAGAGCAGCGAGGTTTTTCTGGTGGGGCTGCGTCGCCTGGAGGCCTCGGCACCGTCGCCCGCCGCTGGCGGTGCGCCTGCCGAGCCAGACGTGCGCTGAATCCGGTAACGTTTCCAGGTCTGCGAACACCCGTAGCGCTCCTGGTGCAACACACGTGAGACACGCCAGGGCACTGTAGGTCCAGGTGTGAGCCGCGCTGCGGCAGTTCGTCGAGGCTACGCAAGCCGTATCAGCTCGGAAAAAATCGTGATCGCTCGGGCAAGTTGTTGCATGCGCCGCGCGCGCCTTCGGCAGCAGGGCTCGAAGATTCGCGCCAGGGAGGTGAAGGCGGCCGGCAACTTTCTCTGGCACCCGAATAGTTCATGTCGAGTGAGCGCGCTGCGCGTCAGCGCGGCGCACCAAGTCGCCATTCTCGCAGGGCGCGCTTCATCGGCGCAGCGCGCCGTGCGAGCACAGTGCTCCGGTGCCGTGCAACAGCCGCGCTGCAGCAGCGTGGAAGGGCCGAAAAATCCGCCGATCCGGCGCCAGACAACGAGCCTGCGTCGCCGGCCAGCAGCGCGCGAAAGCGGCACTACCAGTGGGCTCGCCGCCAGCAGCCTTGCTCACTGCGGTCTCCGTTGTTACCGTTATGACGTTCGTCCTGGCTTCCCGCTGGCTCGCGGCTGATGGAGGAAGGCACGATGCAAAGGAAACCAGTAGTGCGCAGTCTGGCGATCACCGCGTGCTTTTGTCTCGTTGCCTGTGGACCGGACAACGCTGACTTTTTCTCCGGAGTGATCACCGCGGCCACGGAGGAGCCCACGCCCGAGCCCTCGGGAGATGGCCCACCCGCGGCAGAGCCGCCGCCCGTGATGAGTGAGACACCGCCCTCATTCAGTGAGACCACGAATGGAGAGGTGCCGCTCGATCCGCCTGTGCCGCCGCCGGTGATGCAGCCGCCCGCGCCGCCGGCTCCGGAGGGGCCGCGGGTCATCAGCGTGTCCCCCGAAAATGGCGCGCGAGGCGTGGCCAACGACGTGAGCATCGTGCTCACGTTCGACGTGCCGATGGACCGGGAGCAGACGCAGGCCGCCTATCAGTCGGAGGGGGTGCCCTCGCGTGAGGTCACGTTCTCCTGGAACGATGAGGGCACTCAGCTCACCATCACGCCCATTGCTCCGCTCGAGTATCCGGAGGGCAGTGATCCAGCCGCCGTGCAGGCGCGCCAAATCAACTTCTTCCTGTCGACCGTGGCAGTGGATCTGGAGGGCCAGCATCTCTCCGCTCCGGCGGAGTTCTCGTTCGTGCTGCTCCGGCAGATCAACGTGACCTTGCCAGCGCAGCGCGATCGCGATCTGACGGGCAGCTGGCGCAGCAATGACACGTACGGGCAGGGCGACTGCAGTCGCAATCAGGACACCATCTGCGTGGGTGACACCGGCAACAGCGGCGACCAGTACAAGGGCTTCATGAGCTTCGATGTCTCGGCCTTGCCGGGCGACATGGCTCGCCTGGCCGCCGCGCGCCTGAGCTTCCAGATCACGGAGCGCGCGGGCAACCCGTTCGGCGGCCTGGGCCCATTGTTTCTCGACCATGCCGCCTTCGAGGTGATCGGCTCGGAGGCGTTCCAGGCAGATCCGCTGGCCTCCCTGGGGGAGATCGCCACGAGCGGCGCAGCCGGCACCGTTGTCGAGGTGGATGTGGCCGAGGCACTGGCGCAGGACATCGGCGCGCGCGGGCTCAGTCAGTTTCGGCTCGCATTCGAGCAGACCACCGACGACGACAACAATGCGGATACCCTCATCTCTGTCTGGGACACCCAGAGCATCGACGTGAGCTATCTGATCCCGTGACGTCAGGTGCTCCAGCACCCTGACGTGGCTCCCGTCAGAACGGTGTTTGCCCGATGTAGTTGCCCGGCGGGTCGTAGTTGCAGACCCAGACCTCGGTGGTCCAGCCCTGTGATTCGCAGGTGGCGTAGCCGCAGCCCACGGCACGCGTGTTGCGCCAGGCAATCTGGGTGAAGTGCCCGCAGCCGGTGCTGTTCAAGTCGCTGATGCAGGCCGCCTCGCAGCTCTCGGTGCCGCGGATCGTGCCGTACTCCCAGCAGTCGATCTCGGAGAACCAGCTCTCCACCGCCTCCTCCGGGGAATATTCGACCCGGAAGGGCATGGTCCCGCGCGAGGCGATGTTCTCACCGTACATGTTCTGCATGCGGTGGAAGATCGTCCCGCAGTTGTCGTCATTGACCAGCGTCTCCGCCCACTCCTGGGCAAAGTCTGCCAGCTCCTCGGACCAGACCAGATCGGGCAGGGGCGGATCGAGGTCGAGCGAGCGCCGCGCGGCGTTGTGCGCCGCCGTCATGCCGACGAAGATACCGGTCTCTCCGGGAGCGGCGTCGGACACGCTCATGTTGTCCATGCCGGCAAGCGACTGGCTGGAGCCCCCCGTCGCGCTCGAGCTACCCGTGCGCGAGCCGCCCGTGCCGGTCGATGTGCCGCCACTGCCCTGAGCCATGGAGCCGCCAGCGCCAGCGATTGCCGAGCTCTGACCAACGGCGCCGTTCTCCTCCAGCGCCGGGTCGCCCGTATCCTCTTCGCTCAGGCAGCCGGCGCCGATCAGCAGCCACGGCAACAGCGAGAGCGATGCGCGCAGCGCGGCTCGCCCGGCGCGGCGGCGCCGCGACGAGTGGGACGCGGCGCCGGGGACGGGCAGGGCAGCAGACGAGAGGGCGGAAGAAGAGGGGGAGGAGGAGCGCGGCGCATCCGCCGCGGTGCGAAGCTCGGACATATTTCAGATAGATAGCGCGAAACCGCGCGCCGGGGGTTCCCGCACCCCGCAGTGCTGCACGGCGTACCACCGAACCAAGATTTTCCGGCCACGGGGTATGACTTCCGTATCTCCTGGCCCCGACTCTCCTCCGGTACGTGCTGGCGACGACCCTTGCAAGATCTGTATACAAGCCAAATGGAGCAGCGTCGGACGGGCTGGCGATTCGTGGGGAGCGCCGTCGTCGTGGGATTATTGGCGGCCTCGGCCCTACAACTGCACGCCGTCGAGTCGCGGCTGGTCACGCAGTCACAGCAGCTGCGCGCACTGGGCGAGTCGACGGAGCGCATGGCGGCGGAGCTGTCGCGCCTGCGTGGCACCGCCCCTGCCGCAGGCAGTGGTCACAGCGGTCTTGATCCGAGCGCGGGCGCCACGCTCCGACACCCGGACGTGAAGGACTTCTTGAGCCCGAAGGCCACGCACTGGCCACCCGCCGGCGCCAGGACGAACGGGAGCATCGCGGTGGACTGGCCCAGCGGTGATCCCAAGGGCTTCAACCCGCTGATCGAAAACGCGGCGGATCTGCGCGAGAAGCTGCTCACGTACGTGGAGTCCTGGGCGGCGCGCCGCAACGGCTGGACGAACCCGGACGAGTACTACGGCGACCTCGCCTGGCGGGTCGAGGCCACGGAAGAGGGTAAGGTGTTCACCATCTACCTGCGGCCCGGCGTGCGCTGGCACCGGGTGAGCGGGGTAGACCTGTCCAATCCTCGCTACGCCTGGCTCGACAAGGAGCACATCGTCACTGCGCATGACTTCGTGTTCATGTTCGACATGCTGCAGCACCCGCAGGTGCAGAACGGCTTCGTAAAATCGTACTACCAGGAGCTGGAGAGCTGGAAGGCGCTCGACGACTACACGCTCGAGCTGCGCTGGAAGAAGACGCAGGCGCTGAACGAGGAGCTATCGCTGGAGATCCAGCCCTTGCCGCGCTTCCTGTACGCCTATTCGGAGGATGGCTCTCCGATCCCGGAGGCGGCCCTGGGGCTGCAGTTCAACAACCACTGGTACAACAACAAGGGCATCGTCGGCACCGGGCCGTATCGCTTTGCGAAGTACACCCCCGGGGTGGAGATCGTGCTCGAGCGCAACGAGGACTACTACGGTGAGCTGCCGGCGCTGGCGAGCATCAAGTACGCCATCTACACGGACCCGATGCAGACGGTGCTGCGGCTCAAGAGCGGCGCGCTAGCGTTTGGCGCGCTCCGGCAGGGCCAGTATCGCGAGGAGGTGCTGCAGTACAAAGACGTGCCCGAGGCGCAGCGGCCGGCAAACAATCCCTTTGCCAACGGGCTCATCACCTGTGACGTGGTGGACGCGCCGCGCTACAGCTACATCGGCTGGAACGGAGACAAGCCGATCTTCTCCGACAAGCGCGTGCGCCGGGCCATGACCCTCGCGCTGAACCGAGAGGGCATCATCCAGAAGGTGTACGCAGGTCTCGGCCAGGTCTCGCGTGGCCCCTACCTGGAGAGCACGCCCTATTCAGCGCCCGAGATCAAGCCGCTGCCCTTTGACCTGAAGGCAGCGGCCAAGCTCCTCGCCGAAGCCGGCTGGGTGGACACCAACGGCGATGGCCTGCTGGACCGCGCGGGGCCAGATGGCAAGCGCGTGCCCTTCGAGTTCACCCTGCTGATTGTGGCCTCTTCGCCCGAGCTCAGCTCCGCCGCCAACATCTTCAAGGAGGATCTGCTGAGCGTGGGTGTGAAGATGAACATCGACTCGGCCGAGTGGAGCCTGATGCAGAAGCGCATGGAGGAGAAGAAGTTCGACGCCTTCACCGGCGGCTGGGCGCTGCCGTGGTCCGTCGACCTGTTCCAGCTATGGCACTCCTCCCAGGCGGACGTGCCCAAGGGCTCCAACCGCGTGGGCTTCCGCAGCAAGGAGGCCGACAAGTTGATCGAGGAGCTGCGCGTCACCCTCGACACCGCCGAGCGGGTCAAGCTGCTGCAGGCGTTTCATCGCATCTTGCACGACGAGCAGCCGTATTCGTTCATGTTCATTCCGCAATCCGTGTATTGCCACCGCAAGGGCGTCGAGAACATCGTGTACGCGAAGATACGCCCGCTCGCCAATGTGCTGCCCTGGTGGAGCTCGATCAGCGACGGCTAGATGCGTACCTACATCCTTCGCCGCCTGCTGCTGATGATTCCGACCTTCTTCGGAATCAGTCTGCTCATCTTTCTCGTGCTCAACCTCGCCCCGGGCCGCCCGGGCAAGCAGACCGAGACGGGTGATGTCGCGACCAACGCGCGTGGCGAGGCCACGGCGGAGTCCTATCGACTGTTTCGCGAGCAGTTCAATCTGGACAAGCCCATCCTGTTCAACACGCGCTTCACGCTCACCGCAGCAGAGCTGCGGCGGCAGCTGGAGATCGCCGCGCAGCTCGCGCCCGCCAGCATCACCGAGAGGGTGCAGTTGCAGGAGCAGCTGGAGGATCTGGGCAACTATGCGGTGCCGGGCCTGCTGCAGGTGATGCTGGAGGCGGACGCGCGCAAGGAGCTCGAGCTGCGCGACACCGCGGCCTACTACCTGCGGGTCAATGCGCCGCGGCGCCTGGTCCGTCCTTACGATCCTGCTCCTCCTCCGGAGATCCGGGCCTACAACGACGAGGTTGCGTCGGAGCGGGCGCACCTGATGGAGCTGCGCTACGCCTTCGAGGCGCCCGAACAGGAGAAGCGCGAAGTGCTGCTCGGCTGGCAACGCTGGTACGAGGGCGCGCGCGACAGGTTTCAGTACACGTTGCCGGAGAAGCTGCGGATCCTGTTTCTGGACACGCGCTTCGCCACCTACTGGGGCAACCTGCTGCGACTGGACTTTGGCGTGTCGCTGGCCACGCGCGAGCCGGTGCTGAGCACCCTGGTCTCCAAGCTGCGCTACTCGCTCTCGCTCTCGGTGCTGTCGCTGTTGATAGCGTACGCCATCGCCATCCCGCTGGGCATCTTCAGCGCGGTCAAGCGCGGCACGTCGCGAGATCGTGCGCTGACCACCGTGCTCTTCATGCTGTATTCGCTGCCCTCGTTCTTCGTGGCGACGCTGCTTCTTTATTTCGTCTCGGAGGGGTCGAACTGGCCTGCCTTGCGCTGGTTTCCGACCGGCGGCTTTCAGTCGGCGGGCTTCGAGGATCTGACCGTCTTCGGCAAGCTGTCAGACATCGCCTGGCACCTGGTCTTACCGCTGGGCTGCCTCACCTATGGCTCGCTGGCCGCATTGAGCCGCTACATGCGCACGGGTCTTCTGGAGGTGATTCAGTCGGACTACATTCGCACCGCGCGCGCCAAGGGCCTGCCGGAGCGGCTGGTGATCGGCAAACACGCGCTGCGCAACGGGCTACTGCCGATCCTCACCTTGCTCTCGGAGTTGCTGCCCGCAGTGCTCGGCGGCTCGGTGATCATCGAATACATCTTCGGCATCCCGGGCATCGGCCAGTGGACGGTCGACTCCATTTACCAGCGTGACTACAACGTGATCATGGGCGTGCAGTTGCTCTCCACCGTCCTGGTGCTGTTCGGCATTCTGCTCACGGATATCGCCTACGCCCTGGTCGATCCACGTATTCGGTATCACTGATGGCTGACGCGCTCGCCACTGCACCAGGGGCCGCGCCGGAGGCTCCGGAGCTCACCCCGCTGGTACCCGAGCCGGCGACGTCGCAGGGCTCTGCCGTGCTGCGCCGCCTGGCCAGGAACCGGGTGGCGCTGCTCGGGCTGTACGCTGTCATCTTCCTGCTGGTCCTGGCCACGGCGGCCCCGCTGGCCGCATTGAATCAGCCGTTTTACTGGAACGCGGGGCAGGGCCTGGAGTTTCCCTGGCTGCGCGCCCTGTTCAATCGCCTGCTGTTCGAGAACTCGGTCGACCTATTGTTCAACCTGGCGCTGGTGACCACCCCGCTCGCGGCGCTGGCGCTCGCCCTGCGGCCGCGGTTGTTTCCGCGCTACTCGGCTGCGCGCGTGCTCGTGGGCTACCTGATCGGCCTCGGCGCGCTATTTCTGAGCATGCTTCCGGCTCGCGTCGGGCAGCTGGAGAACCCGCTCTACTTCACCGAAAGGGTGCTCAACTATCGCCTGGATCGCGAGCGGCTGGAGGCGCAGGGGCAGCCGCCGGTGGCGCTGTTGCCGCCCATTCCGTACAGCTATCGCGAGACGGACCCGACGCGTAGCTTGCAGGGGCCGAGCAGCACGCACTGGCTGGGTACGGACACCGAGGGGCGCGACGTGTTCTGCCGCATGTTGTACGGCACGCGCATCTCGCTCACCATCGGGGTGGTCGCCGTCTTCATCTACGTGTCGATCGGCGTGGCGCTGGGCGCTCTGGCGGGCTACTTCGGTGGCTGGGTGGACATGCTGGTCTCGCGCATGATCGAGGTGATGATCACCTTTCCCAGCTTCTTCCTGATCCTCACCCTGGCGGCGCTGATCGAGCAGCGCTCCATTTTCCACGTCATGCTCATCATCGGGCTGACGCGCTGGACGGGGGTGGCGCGGCTGGTGCGCGCGGAGTTCTTGCGACAGAAGAACCTGGAGTACGTGCAGGCGGCGCTGGCCATGGGCTTCCGCCGGCGGCGGGTCATCTTCCTGCACATCTTGCCCAACGCCATCGCTCCGGCGCTGGTGTCCGCCACGTTCGGTATCGCCAGCGCGATCCTGATCGAGTCGAGCCTGTCGTTTCTCGGCGTGGGAGATCTGAGCGTGGCCAGCTGGGGAGAGACGCTGAACACGGGCCGCGTGCAGCAGAAGCTGTGGCTGGTGCTGGCGCCGGGCGCCGCCATCTTCTTCGTGGTCACCATCTTCAACCTGCTGGGCGAGGGCATCCGCGATGCGCTCGACCCCAAGCTGCGTGCCTGAGGAGAGGGCATGACCGAGAAGCAGCCGCTGCTGCGCGTGCAGGAGCTGAGCGTCACGTTTCAGACCGACGCAGGCGTGGTGCAGGCCGTAGATCGGGTGAGCTTCGAGATCTTCCCGGGGGAGACGCTGGCCCTGGTTGGCGAGTCTGGCTCGGGCAAGAGCGTGACGGCGATGAGCATCCTGCGCCTGATCGAGTCGCAGCGCGGGCGCCTCTCCGGCGGGCCCATCTGGTTTGAAGGGCGCGATCTGCTGAGCCTGTCCGAGGCGGAGGTGCGGGCCGTGCGCGGCAACCGCATCGGCATGATCTTCCAGGAGCCGATGAGCAGCCTGAACCCGGTCTACACGCTGGGTACCCAGATCTCGGAGCCGCTCATCTTGCATGCCGGGCTGTCCAGCGCGCAGGCGCACCTGGAGGCCATACATCTACTGGAGTTGGTCGGCATGCCGGCGCCCGAGCGCAGGGTGGACGAGTACCCTCACCAGCTCTCGGGCGGCATGCGCCAGCGGGCGATGATCGCGATGGCGCTGGCCTGTCGCCCCAGCTTGCTGATCGCCGATGAGCCCACCACCGCGCTCGACGTGACCGTGCAGGCGCAGATCCTGGAGCTGCTGGCAGACCTGCAGCGCCAGCTGGGCATGTCGATCTTGATGATCACTCACGACCTGGGTGTGGTCGCCTCGCTGGCTCATCGCGCCATCGTGATGTACGCGGGTCGGGTGGTGGAGCAAGCGGGGGTGGTGGATCTGTTCGACAATCCACGTCACCCGTACACCGCCGGACTGTTCCAGTCCCTGCCTCGCTTGCCCTCGGAGCTGGGGGGTGCGGTGGAGCGGCTGCGCCCGATCGAGGGCAGCGTACCAGACGCGCTGAGCTTTCCTCCTGGCTGCCGCTTTCATCCGCGCTGCCATTATGCCTTCGAGCCTTGCCGGGTGCAGGTGCCGCAGCTGCTCGCGCCTCGCGGTGGCTCGGCGGCGGGCCCGCGCTACAGCGCCTGCTTCTTCACCGAGCAGCACCCCGAGGTGAGCTACCTGGACGAGCCTGCAGCGGCCAGCGGAGGTGAGCGGTGAGCGCGAGCAATGACGAGCTGCTGCGGGTGGAGGGGCTGTGCAAGTTCTTCCCCGTCATTCGTGGCCTGTTCGGCAGGAAAGTCGGCGATGTGCGCGCCGTGGACAACGTCTCGTTCCAGCTGCGGCGCGGGGAGACGCTGGGCCTGGTGGGTGAGTCGGGCTGCGGCAAGACCACGGCGGGGCGCTCCATCCTGCGGCTGATCGAGCCCAGCGCGGGGCGCATCTGGTTCGACGGCACCGAGCTCAGTCAGCTCACCCAGCGCGAGTTGGTGCCGTTCCGGCGCCGCATGCAGATCGTCTTTCAAGATCCTTTCGGCTCGCTCAACCCCCGCATGCGGGTGGTGGATATCGTGGCGGAGGCCATCGAGCAGCACGGCCTGGCGAGCGGCGCTGGCGTGGAGCGGCGCGTGACCGAGCTGTTGCAGCAGGTGGGGCTCTCGCCGCGCTGGATGCAGCGCTACCCGCACGAGTTCTCCGGCGGACAGCGGCAGCGCATCGGCGTGGCTCGCGCCATCGCCGTCTCGCCCGAGCTCGTGGTGTGCGACGAAGCCGTCTCCGCGCTGGACGTCTCGATCCAGGCGCAGGTCATCAACCTGCTAATCGATCTGCGCAAGCAGATGAACCTGGCCTATCTGTTCATCGCACACGACCTGTCGGTGGTCCGGCACATCTCGGAACGGGTGGCAGTGATGTACCTGGGCGAGATCGTGGAGCTCGCGGACTGCGCCGAGCTGTTCGATCGCCCCGCGCATCCCTACACCCGGGCCTTGCTGTCCGCCATCCCGGTGCCCGATCCGCGCCACCGCCAGCGCCGGGTCGTGCTGCAGGGCGACGTGCCCTCGCCGCTCAATCCGCCCTCGGGTTGCCACTTTCACCCGCGCTGCCCGGCAGCCGTGGAACGCTGTCACACCGTGGATCCGCCGGTGGTGCAGCTGAGCGGCGGGCGGCGCTTGGTGCGCTGCGTCCATGCGGAGGGGCTGGAGAGCACGCCAGACTGGTACGTCGTCCTGGAGGAGCGCCTGGTGCGCGCGCAGCGCGAGCACGAGCGGCCCGTGTCGCTGGGCGCAGGCCTGGTGGCGGCGACGCTCTCGCCGTTGCCGGTGCCGCCTGCTGCTACGCTCGATCTCGAAGGGGAGCAACCTCGCGCCGTCGCAGCGGAGCCCGCCGTTGAGCAGCCCAGCGCAGCTGCCGTACAGCCCAGCGCAGCCCCCGTGCGCCCGGAGCGCTCGCGCAGCTTGCGGCTCTCTCTGCGCGCGGAGCACAGCGCGGCCACGCGCGAGCTGGAGTCAGCAGGGCTGGGGCGCGCCGGAGTCATCGCAGCGCTGGCAGCCTGCGTCGCGCTGGTGCTCATCCTGGCCGGGCGCTGGGGGCTGGGCTTGCCGCTGTTGCTGGTCAGCTCGCCCTGGCTGATAGCTGCGCCGCCCGCGGCTCTCGCGCCGCTCGTCCGGCACCGGCCCACGCTCAAGCTCGGCGCGCTCGCGCTGCTGCTGGCAGTGCTCTCGGTGTGGATCGGCTCGCTGCGCCGGCAGGAGCTGGCGAGTGAGCAGCTGGCCTGGTTGCGCTCGCAGATCGAGGAGCACCGCGCCAACGCTGGCGCGCTCCCGACGTCACTGGCCGACCTGCGCTGGCGCACCGCTGAGCGCTTCGGCGCTGGTGCGCCGCGCGACCCCTGGGGGCGCCCCATCCAGTATGCTCCGGGCCCGGGCGGGCGCGATTTCGAGCTGAGCAGCGCTGGCGCCGACGGCGTACCGAGCGCCGACGACGTGCGCTAGCTGCGGCGCCGCGTGCGCCGCCGCGCGCCTTCATCCGGCAGCGGTGGCAGCCGGAGCGAGGGCGCGAGCAACGCCAGCAGGCGCAGCAATGTGCGCACCAGCAGCCCGCGCAGACCGACAGGCGCGCTGGCGCTCCGCCTCATCACGAGCGTCTGGTCGCGAGCTCGTGGCGCCGAGGGGCGCACGGGCAGGGGCGTGGGCGCGGGCACGAGCAGGTCATCGTCAGGATCGAGCTCACCGATGGTGTCGTGCAGTTGCAGGCGGCGCGCCGCCGGAACCGTGTCCGGCAGCAGCCGGGAGGAGCCGGCGACCATCACCTTCGGTGCCGCGAAGCGCGCCGGCAACGGGGGTGGCCCACGGCGCGCCGGCGCGAGCGCCGAGTCGGGAGCGCACGAGGGCGTGCGGCTCCGCTCGGCAGAGCTCGGCGGGGGCTCGCTGGGCGGCTGCGCCCACGCCGGCATGCCGAGCTGGGTGCGAGCACCGGGTCGGCGCTCGGCGGCGAGGGCCCGATCGCCAGCGATCGGTAAGCAGCGCTGCACCGAGATCGCTGCCGCGTCCGCGGTCAGCTGCGCCAGATTGCTTGCTGCCGGTGGCGCGGAGCGCGCACCTGCGTCCTTCCATCCATGCCGGATTGTCGTCATCCCGCCTCCATCGGACGAGGTGCTGCCGAGTTGCGGCTAGCGCCTGCGGCGTGGTCGCGATTTCACTGGCAGGGCGAGGTGCCGTCCAGCGCTCGGCTCGACAGCTCGAGTGCTCCGGCGCTTCCACCGGTGCGCAGCTCGACCTCGGCTCCGCCACGCGTGGGCCCCTGCAGCGAGGCCGGAGAGAGTGGGCTGTCTGCACGCTCGCACTGCGCCACATCGCGAGCCAGGAGCAGCGGCACCGGGCTGCTGGAGCTGACCACATCGCGGGCCGCGGAGAGCGGCGCCGCGGGGGCTTGTGCTGCCGGGGCCGCAGACGCGCTCGGGCTTACCACGGCGGGGTTGACCACCGCCGGCAGCGCCGCGACCTGTGCCGAGCTCGCCTCTGCTCGATACACCACCGACGTCTCCAGCGCGCGGCCGCCCTGGCTATAGACGAACACGAACATGGTGGTCATCGCCACCACGCTCAGCGCCAGCGCCCCCACGCTCAGCACCATCGCGCGCTGGCTGGTTCGTGGCTCGCGCGCCGGCGGAGGCGGTGCCGGGATGAAGCCGGCCGGCTGCCGGCAGAACTCCTCCCCGATTGCATGCGTGGCTTCTGGCGAGCTCTGGCGCTCACAGTTGCGATTGGCCCGGGCATTGCGCGGCTCCGGGTTGGTCAGCGCGACCCAGGTCGGAGCGCTCTCCAGCTCCGTCTCCGCCGTGCCGAGATCGCCAGCGCGCCGCGCCCGCGGCGCCTCCGGTCGAGCCGGCAGAGGGGTCATCGAGACGCTCTCTCCCGCGAACGGCTCCAGCGCCAGCGCCAGCTCCCGCGCGCTGGAGTAGCGGCGCTCCTTGCTGCGCGCGAGCGCGCGCTGCACCACCTCCGAGAGGCCAGGGGAGAGGTCCGGACGCAGCTCGGACAGCGGCTTCGGATCCACCGAGACGATCCGGAACAGCAGCTCGGTGCGGCTGCACAGGTGCGGGGGGCGGCCCGCCAGACACTGATACAGGATCACGCCCAGCGCGTAGATATCGGCGCGCGCATCCAGGTGCCGGTGATCGGTGAGCTGCTCGGGAGCCATGTAACCGATCGTGCCGATCAGCGTGCCCTCTTCGCTCAGGTCGACGCCGTCACGGAGCTTGGCCACTCCGAAGTCGATGACCTTGGCCACCTCACGGCCGTCGCTGCTGCGCGTGACGCAGATGTTCGCCGGCTTCAGATCGCGATGCACCAGGCCCCGGTCGTGAGCTAGCGCCAGGCCTCGACAGGCGTCCAGCACGATGCGCACGGCGCGCTGCTCATCGAGCGTCTGGTGCTCGAGCAGCAGCTCGCGCAGATCTTGGCCGCGCGCCAGCTCCATCACCAGATAGGGCGTGCCGTCCGCGCTGCCGTAGTCCAGCACGCCGATGACGTGTTCGCTCGCGATCGAGCCGGCTGCCTGAGCCTCGCGCAGGAAGCGCTGCACCATGGTGCTGCGCTGCGCGTACTGCTCGTGCAGGAACTTCAGGGCGAAGTGCCGGCCCACCACGGTGTGCCGGGCCTCGTACACGCTGCCCATGCCTCCACAGGCCAGCCTGCGCAGAATGAAGTACTTACCGTCTACCAGCTGACCGATACGCCGATCCGTCTTCGGATCGGAGGCTTCGTCTGCGTGGGAGACAGGCGAAAACTCGGGGGGCGCCGGAGCCATCAGTACCCTCGTAGGTGCGATAGAGCCAAGCCGTCCACAGGGACCGCTTGCCCCGCCAGTCTAACCTCACGGTCTGCGCCGCGCATGTGCGAACGTGAAAACCACTGTCAGCGTATCGACTCGAACAGGCACGCTCTGGCGGTGCACTGGATTATTCGGATCCCGCCGCTCGCAATGTCGCGCCCCTCCTGAACGACGTACCGTTCGCGAGCGTGCGCCGGCTGCTCTGGAAGCGAAAATTTCCATTGTTTCATTCTGAGCGCCCCAGCTGAATTTTCTCCACGCGTGAGCTGCGCTGGCTGTCATGGAGGTTCCGCCTTGCACGGCTCTTGCTGCGCAGTGAATATCCGCGCGCGGGGAGAGGGGACCGAGGGGTCAGCCGTGGCTGTCGTTGCTACACAGAAGATCTTGAGTGATGCCTTTGCTCGGCGCTACGGCGTCGCGGCCTTCAACGTGGTCAATGATCTGACCCTGGAGGCTGTCATTGCCGCCGCCACGGAGCTGCGCGCTCCGCTCATCGTGCAGACCTCGGTCAAGACGGTGAAGTCGATCGGCCTGCGCCCGCTCGTGGCGATGTTTCGCGCCTACGCCGAGCCCGCGCCCGTGCCGATTGCGCTGCATCTGGATCACTGCCCGGATCGCGCGATGATCAGCGCCTGCCTGAAGCACGGATACAACTCCGTGCTGTTTGACGGCTCGCACCTGCCCAGCGTGGAAGAGAACGAGCGGCAGACCATCGAAGTGGTCGCGGAGGCCCGCACGTATGGCGCGCACGTCGAGGGGGAGATCGAGGGCATCCTCGGGGTCGAGGATGGCGTGGGCTCTGATCTGGCTTCCGACATCTATTCACTCGAGACAGCGGTGAAATTCGTGCGAGCCACCGGTGTGGACGTGTTCGCGCCCGCCATCGGCAACGCTCACGGCGTATACAAGGCTCCACCCGTGCTCGATACGCAGCGCGTGTCGGACATCGTGGCGCGCGTCCCCGTGCCCATCTGCCTGCACGGCGGCACCGGGCTGTCGCCGGCTCAGTTCGATGATCTGATCGCGCGTGGCTGCGCCAAGGTGAACATCTCCACGGCCTTGAAGCTGGCGTACATGCGCGCGCACGAGGACTTTTTCCGCGCCCAGCCAGGGCACGCCGATCCGCCCGCGTTGCTGCGCTTCGTGCGAGAGCGAGTGCTGGACATGGCGCGTGAGCACCTTCGGCTCTTCCATAGCGAGGGCAAGGCAGCGTGACGACGCTGATCTTCGACTGCGACGGCGTGCTGGCTGACACCGAGAGACATGGACACCTGCCGGCCTTCAACCAGACCTTTCGTGAGTTCGGTCTGCCCGTGCAGTGGTCGGAGGAAGACTATGGCGTCAAGCTGAAGATCGGCGGCGGCAAGGAGCGCATGGCCAGCCTCCTGACGGAGGACTTTGCGGCGCGAGCAGGCTTGCCCCCGGAGCCCGAGCGGCGTCTGGCCGCGGTGGCACGCTGGCACGAGCGCAAGACGCAGCTGTACACCGAGCGCGTCCGTGCCGGGGAGCTGCCGCCCCGCCCCGGCATCCGGCGTCTGATCGCGGACGCGCTGGCAGCTGGCTGGCAGCTGGCGGTGGCGTCCACCTCTGCTCGTGCGTCCGTCGAGGCCGTGCTGGAGATCGCCGCTGGCCCGCAGCTGGCGCGCCGCTTCAGCGGAGTCTTTGCGGGCGACGTGGTGGCGCGCAAGAAGCCGGCGCCAGACATCTACCAGCTGGCGCTGCAGCAGCTCGGGGCACAGCCCAGCGACACGCTGGTGATCGAGGACTCGCAGAATGGTCTGGAGGCCGCGAGCGCGGCCGGGCTGCGCTGCGTGGTCACCGTGAACG
The DNA here is from genome assembly GCA_025937895.1 of Polyangiaceae bacterium. Classification (GTDB taxonomy): domain Bacteria; phylum Myxococcota_A; class Polyangia; order Polyangiales; family Polyangiaceae; genus SZUA-265. The sequence continues at coordinate 72,951 of JAICQL010000005.1, forward strand.
CCTACACGCAGCACGAGTGCTTTGACGGGGCCGCCCTGGTGGTGAGCCACCTGGGCGATCCGGGCCTGCCGCTCACCGTGCTGCAGAATCGCAGCGGCGCGCGCCCAGTCGCCCTGCTGCAGCTGGCGGACTTGCTCGCTTGTCTACCGGGCCCGGCGCAGGCGCGGGTCGCACACGCTGCATCGCAGCAGGAAGCAGGAGGATCAAAGTGAGCGGCGAAGCTTCATCCTTGCCGGTGGTCGAGCGGGTCGTGCGCTGTATCGCTCAAACGGCCGTGGACAACGAGGCACACTTCTCGGCGCTGGACTCGGTGGTGGGCGATGGGGACTTCGGCTTCTCTCTGGCCCGCGGCTTCGAGAAGGTGCTGGCCGAGTTTGATGCGCTCGAGCGCAGCAGCACCAGCGCCTTTCTCAAGCGGGTCGCCGTGATTATCACCAGCCGTTGCGGCGGCACGTCCGGCCCCATCTGGGGTACGGCGTTCCTGCGGGCGGCGGGCGCAGCGGCGGAGCTGCCTGCGCTAGGCCCCGCCGAGGTGGTCGTGCTGTTGCGGGCGGCGTTCAACGGCATCGCGCAGCGCGGCGGCGCCGCTCTGGGCGACAAGACCCTGCTCGACGCTCTGGGCCCATTCATCGATAGCTTCGAGCGCGAGGCGGTGCAGGCCGAGCGCGCTCCATTGCTGGCGCTGGAGCGCGCCGTGGAGGCGGCGGAGCAAGCGGCGAGCGCCACGAGCGAGCTGGTGGCGAAGCGCGGGCGCGCCTCTTACACTGGCGAGCGTAGCAGGGGCTCGGTGGATCCTGGCGCAGCAGCGCTGGCGCTGATCGCCCGGCGTGTGTGTAGCAGCCTGCGCGAGGTGTACGCCTGAACCAGGCGGGGCGCTTGCCCTGCCGCAGCTGTCGAGGGAGTGAGACGATGAGAAAATTTGTCAACGCGCCGAAAGAGTTCGTGCCCGACATGCTCAAGGGGCTGGCTCTGGCCAACCCCAGCACCCTGCGCTACGTGCCCGAGTACAACCTGATCATGCGCAAGGACGCGCCGCGTGATGACAAGGTGTCGATCATTCAGGGCTCGGGGTCCGGGCACGAGCCTGCCCACGTCATGGCGGTCGGCCGCGGCATGCTGGACGCTGCCTGTCCGGGCGACGTGTTCTCCGCTCCGCCGGTGGACTACGTGACGGAGACCACCAAGCTGCTCGCCTCGCCCAAGGGTGTGCTGTACCTGGTCAACAACTACACGGGCGATCGACTGGCGTTCGAGATGGCGGCAGAGCTGGCCGAGGCAGAGGGCATCAAGGTCAAGACGCTGATCATCGACGATGACGTGGCCGTGTCCGACTCCACCTGGACGGTGGGGCGGCGCGGCGTGGCGGGGAACTTCTTCGTCATCAAGGCCGTCGGCGCAGCCAGCGAGCAGGGTGCCGACCTGCCGCGCCTGCTCGAGATCGGCAAGAAGGTCAACGGCGTGACCCGTACCATGGGCATCGCGCTGAGCTCGTGCATCCCGCCTGCCAAGGGCTCGCCGCTGTTTGCCATCTCGGAGGACGAGATGGAGATCGGCATTGGTATCCACGGTGAGCCCGGGCGCAAGCGGGCCAAGCGCGGCACCGCCAACGAGATCGTCGGCACCCTGCTCGACGCTGTGGTACCCGACCTGCCCTACGAGAAGGGCGATCGGGTGGCGCTGATGATCAACGGGCTGGGCGGCACGCCCATCAGCGAGCTGTACCTGCTGTACGGCATCGCGCACGATCAGCTGAAGAAGCGCGGCATCGAGGTTGCACGCAACTACGTGGGCGAGTACTGCACGTCGCTGGAGATGGCGGGCGCATCCCTCACCCTGGTGCGCCTGGACGACGAGCTCGAGCAGTTGCTGGGCGCGCCCGCCGAGGTACCCATTCGCGTCTTCTGAGCGGTGTCTCTAGAGCGCTGTCTCTAGAGCGCTGTCTCCCGAGCGCTGTCTGCCGAGTACGGTCAGCCGCGGCTGAGCAGCAGGGCGCCCAGCGGCGGCAGAGTCAAGGTCAACGAAAAGGGGCGGCCATGGCTGGCAACGGCCATGGCCTGCACCCCGCCCTGGTTGCCAAGCCCACTGCCGCCGTACACCTTGGCGTCGGTGTTGACCAGCTCATGCCAGTAGCCGCCCGCATCCACGCCGATGCGAAAATCGTAACGCGGCTCCGGCGTGAAGTTGAACACCGCCACGATGCACTCGTCCGGATCGGTCGAGCGGCGCAGGAAGGAGAGGGTGCTCTGCCTGCTGTCGTTGGCGTCAATCCAGTCGAACCCCTCGGGATCGTGATCGCGCGCGTACAGCGCAGGGTTGTCCTGGTAGACACGGTTGAGCTCGCGCACCAGGAGCTGCACGCCCTGTGACAGCGGCGTGGTGGCCTGCTGCCAGTCGATGCTTCCATCGTGGTTCCACTCGCCGTGCTGGCCGATCTCACCCCCCATGAACAGCAGCTTCTTGCCGGGGGTGGCCAACATGTACGCGAAGAGCAGGCGCAGGTTGGCGAACCTCTGCCACTCGTCGCCCGGCATGCGCCCCAGCAGCGAGCCCTTGCCGTACACCACCTCGTCGTGTGAGAGCGACAGCTGGTAGCGCTCGTTGTAGGCGTACATGCGGCGGAAGGTCAGCTCGTCGTGGTGATAGCGGCGGTGCTGCGGCTCGCGCGCCAGGTAGCGGAGCGTGTCGTGCATCCAGCCCATGTCCCACTTGAGATCGAAGCCCAGGCCCCCCTGGCGCGTGGCCCCCGTCACCCGCGGCCAGGCCGTGGCCTCTTCAGCGATGGTGAGCACCTCCGGGTACTCGCGGTGCACGGCGTCGTTCAGCCGACGTAGGAACGTCACCGCGTCCAGGTTCTCGCGCCCGCCGTGCCGGTTGGGCAGCCACTGGCCGTCTGCGCGCCCGTAGTCGAGGTGCAACATCGACGTGACCCCATCCACGCGCAGGCCGTCGGCGTGAAACTTGTCGAGCCAGAAGAGCGCGCTGGACGTCAAGAAGCTCTGCACCTCCAGCCGCCCGTAGTTGAACACGATGCTGCCCCACTCCGGATGCTCGCGCTGGCGCGGATCCTCATGCTCGTACAGGTGCGTGCCGTCGAAATACACCAGCCCGTGCCCGTCGGAGGGGAAGTGCGCAGGCACCCAGTCCAGAATGACGCCGATGCCGTGCTGGTGCAGAGCATCGATCAGGGCCATGAAATCCTGCGGCGAGCCGTAGCGCGCGCTGGGTGAGAAATAGCCGGTGACCTGATAGCCCCAGGAGCCGAAGAATGGGTGCTCCATCACCGGCAGCAGCTCGACGTGGGTGAACCCCAGGCGCTTGACGTGGTCGATCAGGCGCGGCGCCAGCTCACAGTAGCTGAGCGAGCGGTAGCGATCCTCGGGCACTCGCATCCAGGAGCCCAGGTGCACCTCGTACACGCTCATGGGCGCCGACAGAGCGCTGCGCTCCGAGCGCTCCGCCATCCAGCGCTGATCCTGCCAGCCGTAGTCCAGGTTCCAGACGATGCTGGCCGTCTCCGGTGGGGCTTGATGCGCCACTCCCAGCGGATCCGCCTTGTCCGGCAGCAGATGTCCGGCCCGAGACGTGATGCGATATTTGTAGAGGTGAGCATGGCCCACGCCCGGCGCGAAACCCGTCCAGATCCCGGTATCCGGCAACCGCGTGAGAGGCGTGGCAGCTGTCTTCCAGCCGTTGAAGTCACCCACGACGCACACCGCTTGCGCATTGGGCGCCCAGACCGCAAACTGAGTGCCCGGCACGCCAGCGCGCGTCGTCAGATGAGCGCCGAGCTTTTCGTAGATGCGAGCGTGTGTGCCCTCACAGAAGAGATGGATGTCGAGATCGGAGATCTCGTGAGGGCCTACCGCTGCAGCGGCTTCGCCGGCGGCTTTCCGGCTGCTGGCCGCTCCAAGGTTGGGTACCTCGCTACCAGGCGGCGCATCACTCATGCGCTCCCTGACTTGCCACGAGCCCCTGCAATTCGGAAGGCGCGCGGTCAGAGCGACAGGCTAAGCCGACTGGTCAGTCAAGGGGGTTGCGGCGGGCTGCGCAGGTGACGGGCGACGGCTCATCACCGCTCGCGGCTGCCCTGTCTGACGGCACGCAGAGCCGGGAGCAGCCCGGTCCCCCGAGAGCCGCGGCGCTCGGGCTGGAGCCGCGCGCCACGTATCGCATCCAGCTCACCCCGCAGTTCGGCTTTGCGCAGCTGACGGCCATCGTGCCGTACCTGGCCCAGCTCGGCGTCAGCCACGTCTATGTTTCACCCTGTCTGGAGGCGGTGCCCGGCAGCAGCCACGGCTACGACGTCACCGACCCGCGCCGCGTGCGCGAGGACTTCGGCGGCGAGGCGGCCCGTGCGGCCGCGTTCGAGGCATGCCGCCAGCATGGCCTGGGCGTGTTGCTGGACATCGTGCCGAATCACATGGCGGCCTCTGCGCGCAGCAACCCCTGGTGGCGCGAGCTGCTGCGCTGGGGCCAGGGCAGCGAATACGCACCCTACTTCGACGTTGACTGGACCCGCCATGACGGCCGCGTGCTGTTACCCATCCTCTCCGGTAACCGCGCCGACGCGGACCTCGAGGAGCTGCGGCTCGAGCTTGGCCAGGACGGCCTGGAGCTGTCGCTGCAGCAGCACGCCCTGCCGCTGGCGGCGCGCTCGTTGCCGCTGGTGCTCGGCGAGCTGGCACCGGAAGAGGCGCCGCAGCTGCACGAGCTCCTGTCACGGCTGAGCACGGCGCTGTCGTCGGGCTCGGCGGTGCAGGCAGAGCAGGTAGCGCTGGAGCGGGCGATCGCGGCCGCGCTGCAGGAGGAGCCGCAGCGCACGGTCGTGGTGCAGCTCCTCTCCCCGCTCAACCTCGACCCGCAGCGCCTGCGCGCCGTGCTCGAAGCGCAGCACTATCGGCTGCGCTTCTGGCGAGCGGGCCTGGACGAGATCAACTATCGGCGCTTCTTCGACATCAGCGAGCTCGCGGCCCTGCGCGTGGAGGAACGTGACGTCTTCGACGCCGTACATGTGCGTGTCGCCAGCTGGCTCGCGAGCGGCGAGGTCGCGGGGGTGCGGGTCGATCACCCCGATGGCCTGAAGGATCCGGAGCAGTACTTCGAGCGCCTGCGCGGGCTGGCCGAGGGGCGCTGGCTGATCGTGGAGAAGATCCTGACGGGAGATGAGCGCCTGCCGGCGAGCTTTCCCGTCGATGGCACCACTGGCTACGACTTCTTGAACGTCGCCTGCCGGCTGTTCGTGGATCCGGGGGCGGAGCACGCGCTCACCCGCGCCTATTGCCGGCTGGCGGAGCTGCCCAGCTACGACGTGCAGCGCGCGATCCGCGCGGCGAAGGCGCGCGCGCTGCGCGAGCTGTTCGGTGCGGAGGTCGCGGCGCTGACCGCGCGTGCGCTGCCCGCCTGTCAGCCCGAGCGCGGGCGCGCCTTTGGCGCCGGTGACGTGCAGCGTGCCCTGGTGGCGCTGATCACCGGGCTGCCCGTGTACCGGACTTACCTGCGGCCCGGGCGCGCCGCGAGCGACGCGGATGTGCGCTGGCTTCAGGCGGCGCGCAGGCAGGCCGTGGCGGAGCAGCCGGAGCTGGCGCCGCTCGTGGGGCGCTTGCTGGATCTGCTGCTGGGGACGGGAGGATGCGCTCGCAACGACGAGTTTGCGACTGCGTTTCAGCAGCTGTCCGGGCCAGCGATGGCCAAGGGGCTGGAAGACACGGTGCTGTACGACGACGCGCGGCTGCTGGCGCTCAACGAGGTGGGGGGAGACCCCGGGCGCTTCGGCGGCAGCGTGGAGGAGTTTCACGAGCACTGCCGCCACATTCAGGCGCACTGGCCGCGCACGTTGCTGGCCTCGTCCACCCACGATACCAAGCGGAGCGAGGACGTGCGCCTGCGCATCGCGCTGCTCTCGCAGGCCGTGGAGGACTGGGTGCCCTGGGCAGAGACCTGGATGCGGCGCGCGCGCGAGCTGCCAGGAGGCAGCTCGGTGGATCCGCGGACCACGTATTTCCTGTTGCAGACCCTGGTAGGGGTGGGGCTCATCGAGCGCGAGCGCCTGCGCAGCTACCTGCTCAAGGCCGTGCGCGAGGCCAAGGCCTGGACGTCCTGGCTCTCCCCCGATCTGCCGCGCGAGGCGGCGCTGGCAGAGCTGACCGGGGCGCTGCTGGCGGAGCCGGACTTCCGCCGAGCCCTGGGCGACTTCACCGCCAGCCTGCAGCCCGCCTTCGAGCGGCACTCCCTCGCGCTCAGCTTGCTGAAGCTGATGGCGCCCGGCGTGCCCGATATCTACCAGGGCACGGAGCTGTGGGACTTCAGCCTGGCAGATCCCGACAACCGCAGGCCGGTAGACTTCGAGCTGCGCCAGCGCTTGCTGCGCTCCTGGGCTGGCCTGCCGCTGCGCTCCACGCCGCCCGCGGGCAAGGTGGGGGAGTCCAAGCTATGGCTCATTTCGCGGGCGTTGCAGCTACGCCAGCAGCGCCCGGAGTGCTTCGATCCGCGCGGCCGCTACACGCCGCTCGAGGTGGAGGGGGCGGAGCGGCAGCGGGTGGTGGCGTTTCAGCGCGGTAGCGCCGTGATCAGCATCGCTCCTCGGCTGACGCACGGGCTCGCAGGCTGGGGTGACACCAGGGTCCGGCTGCCGCGCGGGCAGTTTGTCGACGTCTTCACCGGTTTGCAGGTGGACGGTGGCCAGCTGCAGAGCTTGCTGCAGCACTTCCCCGTCGCGCTCCTGGTACGTAGCTGACTTGGATACTGGGGCGGAGCTGACGCCCTACGTGTCGGGTGTGGGGATCTTGCGCACGACGTCTGCACCTCGACTCACCCCCGCTCGGCGCACCCGGGCTGCGGCGCCCTGGCGGACGCTCTAGCTTCACGCCCGCGTGCGTGTTAGCAGTCGCTCGTTCGGCAACGCCGTCCGCATGGCCCCGGCGGTCTCCTCAGCTACAGGTTCTGGTAATCGGTGTTTCGGCGCGCGAGCGGAATTCTGCTGCACCTGTCCTCCCTGCCGGGCCGCCACGGGCTTGGAGATCTGGGGCCTGCTGCTTATCGCTTTGCCGACTTTCTGCATCGCGCCGGGCAGACCTGGTGGCAGATGCTGCCCATCGGACCGCTCGGCGGTAGCAACTCGCCCTACGACAGCCCGTCCTCACACGCGGGTAACCCGCTCTTCATCAGCCTGGAGCTGCTGGCGCAGCGCCGGCTTTTGGATGAGGAGGATCTGGCGCCCAGCCGCCAGCTGCTGCTGACCCGGCGCAGCCGTTACCAGAGCAACATGCGCTACGCAGGGCCGCGCCTGCGCAAGGCCTTCGAGCGTTTTCGCGCGCGTGCCTCGCCGGAGGATCGCCGCGCGTACGAGGAGTACGCACACGACAACCGGGACTGGCTGGAAGACTTTGCGCTCTTCTCCGCGTTGCGCGCGCCCGCACAGGAAGCGGTGGAGGTGCGCGGCTCGAGCTCATCGGCATGGTCCAGCTGGGAGCCGGGCGTTCGCGATCGCGCACCGGCGGCCCTGAGCAGCGCGCTCGGGCGGCTCGCGGAAGAGGTGGACTTCCACCGCTACCTGCAGTTCGAGTTTGATCGCCAGTGGCAGAGCTTGCGCGGGTACTGCGCAGAGCGCAGCATCCGGCTGCTCGGGGATCTGCCGATGTTCGTCGCCTACGAGGGCGCCGACGTGTGGTCCCATCCGCGGCTGTTCTTCCTGGACGCGGAGGGCAAGCGGACGGTGGTTGCAGGGGTACCGCCCGACTACTTCAGCCAGACGGGCCAGCGCTGGGGTAACCCGTTGTACCGCTGGGATGAGCACGCGGAAAAGAGCTTTGGCTGGTTCGTCTCCCGCGTGGGCCGCACCTTGGCCCGCTTCGACGCCGTGCGCCTCGACCATTTCATCGGCTTTCACCGCTACTGGGAAATCCCGGCGGAGTCCGAGTCCGCGACAGTCGGGCGCTTCTTGCCTGCGCCCGGCGCTGCGCTGCTCGAGCGCCTCCGCGCGGCCTTCAACGGGCTGCCGTTCCTCGCCGAGGATCTGGGTCTCGTGACGCCAGAGGTGCGGGCGCTGGCGGAGCGCTTCGAGCTGCCCGGAATGCGCGTGCTGCAGTTCGCGTTCGGGGAGGGCGCAGAGCAGTACCTGCCGCACCGCTACACCGCCAATTGCGCCGTGTACACGGGCACGCACGACAACGACACCGCCGTGGGCTGGTTCGAGGCACTGGCGCCCACCGCGGAGGGCCGGCGCGAGCGGCGGCGCGTGCTGGACTACCTGGGCAGCAACGGTCGGCAGGTCCACTGGGATCTGATACGCGTCGCGTCGATGTCCGTCGCGGATTTGGCGATCTTCCCCCTGCAGGATCTGCTGGGTCTGGGCAGCCGGGCGCGCATGAACGTGCCGGGCACCGCCGCCGGCAACTGGAGCTGGCGCTTCGAAGAGGCGGCGCTCACGCCGGCAGTCGCCGAGCACATGGGCAAGCTCACCGCGCTCTACGGTCGCAGCCCCGCAGCCCCGGGCGATACCCCGTTCAGGAGCGGCCCGTGACCGCGTCACCGGTCAGGTTCACCAGCGCTCTCCCGGCGCCAACGCAAATTCTGCTCGAGCCCTCGTGCAAAAGCTGCACCCCCCCGTACGGCAGTCCTTGCGCAGTCGTCGCGCTGGGGCGCAGTCGGGCGGGCGCGCTGCCTCCGCGCACGCTGGAGCTCCACCTGACACTCTCCCGTCGCGAGCGCGCCTGCACGGCTTTCACTGGCAGTTTCACGCGTGCTAACGCGCAGGTCGCGTCACTCGCGCCGCGATGTGGGACACGCCTTCGCATCTGCGCTGGACTGCAGCCTCCGGCACTCACGATGGATCCGTGCGCACCGAGGGAGCGTGCTCGCGGGCAACAGGGCTCCGGGCACCCGCCGCTCTCGGCGCGCGCGCAGCAGGCGCGCTCCCACCCGCTGACACGCCTGGCACGCCGCGTGCTTACCGGCGGATCCGTATACCACTAACCCTAGGGGCAAAGTGCTTCATCCAGCTATCGACCTCAAGCTCGTCAATCCCGACATTGGCTACGGCGTCTTCGCCACGCAAGACATCCCCAAGGGCACCATCATCTGGGCGCTGGACCCGCTGGATCAGATCATCGACCAGAGCAAAGCCAGGACCCTGCGCGATCCGGCGGACACGCAGCTGCGCCGCTACTCCTGGGTCAACGGCTCGGGTGACCGGATCCTGTGCTGGGATTTCGGCCGTTTCATGAATCACTGCTGCGAGCCGAACAGCATCGGCCCAGGCAAGCTGGAGTTCGAGATCGCCGTGCGTGACATCGCCGCGGGCGAGGAAGTGACCTGCGACTACGGCACCTTCAACCTGGAGGAGCCGATGACCTGCGCGTGTGGCAGCCCGCACTGCCGCGGCCGGATCGTGGCGGAGGATTTCGACCGCATCGCTCCCGCGCTCGACCAGCGAGTGCGTGCCGCCTTTCGTGACATCCAGAACGTCCATCAGCCCCTCTGGCCGCTGGTGCAGAAGTGGCGGCTGCAGATTGAGCGCGGCATCGCCCAGCCCTCTCACTTGCCTTCATTGCTGGAGAACCGCTGGCCTCGGGTCCCCGTCGCGGCGCCGGCTCGCCAGCGCAGGGCCAACCCCTGAAGGGAAATGGAAGGGAAAGCTGCCTGAGCACCCCGGCGAGATTTTACATGGTCGACCCAGACGCTCTGGCGTCGCGCTCGGGCCCGGTGCAAGCTCCGGTGCTGTCGAGGGGGGCAGGCGCCTAGTGCGACCGCCGTCGGGTAGGTGAGCGGGGGGAGTCTCCCGGGCAGGGTTGGCATGCCACCCAAGAAGGAACGCAGCGTCAAGATCCGTCGGGCTCGCCTCTCCGACGTGCCGCTGATCTACGCCTGTCAGGAGGCGGCGTACCAGAACTACGGCTCCGGTGGGCTGTGTGATGAACGGCTGCTGACGCTGCAGATCGAGGCGTTCCCGGAGGGCCAGCTGGTGGCCGTCTATCGGGGGCGAGTGGTGGGCTACGCCATGAGCCTGATCGTGGTGCTGGACGACGACTCGCCCTGGTACTCGTACGGCGAGATCACGGGGGAGGGCACCTTCAGCACGCACGACCCGACGGGCGACACGCTGTACGGGGCAGACATCGCGGTCCACCCCGACTTTCGGGGGCGGGGCATCGCCGGCAAGCTGTACGAGGGGCGGCTGGCAATCCTGCGGCGCTTCGAGCTGCGGCGCATGGTCGCCGGTGGGCGCATTCCCGGCTATCGCGCCTACGCGGGCCGCATGAGCGCGGAGGAGTACATCGAGCGAGTCACGCGGGGCGAGCTGAAGGATCCCGCGCTCAGCGCGCACTTGAAGGCGGGCTATCGAGTGCTCGGCCTGCACATGGGCTATCTGCACGATGCCCAGAGCGTGAACTACGCCACGTTGCTGGAGCTCACCAACCCCAACTACCGGCCGGCGCGGCGGCGCATCGCTGCGTCACCGATGAAACGCCCGATCCGGAAGATCCGGGTGTGCGCTGCGCAGTACGAGATGCGCATGGTCAAGAGCTGGCACGACTTCGAGCAGCAGGTGGCCTTCTTCGTCGCGACGGCCGAGCAATATCACTGCCACTTCCTGGTCTTTCCGGAGCTGTTCACCGTGCAGCTCTTCAGCCTGTTCGACTCGCGGATGGAGCCGCGAGCCGCCATCGCCAAGCTGGCAGGCTGGGCCGACCTGTACCGCGAGATGTTCACGGGCATGGCCAAGCGCAGCGGCCTGTTCATCGTCGGCGGCTCACACCCGGTGGCGGTGGGGGACGAGATCCGGAACACGGCGCACCTGTTCTCGCCGTCCGGCAACTACTACACGCAGGAGAAGCTGCACGTCACTCCCAGCGAGCGCAGCGAATACGGCATCTCCCCCGGTGAAGGCATCAAGCTGTTCGAGACCAGCCACGCGCGCATCGCCATCTCGGTGTGCTACGACGTGGAGTTCCCGGAGCTGGCGCGCCTGCAGACCCTGGCCGGCGCCGAGATCCTGTTCGTGCCGTTCAGCACGGACGAGAGCCGCGCGTACCAGCGCGTCCGCTACTGCGGGCACGCGCGCGCGGTGGAGAACGTGATCTACACGGTGCTCTCCGGCAACGTGGGCAACCTGCCGCAGGTGGAGAACTTCCTCATCAACTACGGTGAGACCGTCATCTGCACACCGAGTGACTTCGCCTTCCCGACGGATGCCGTCGCGGCGCGCTCGCACTCCGACACGGAGACGGTTGTGATCGGAGACCTGGATCTGGCCGTGTTGCAGGAGGTGCGCGAGGTGGGCAGCGTGCGGCCGCTGCGCGAGCGGCGGCCCGATCTGTACGATCTGCGCGCCAAGGATCTGGTGCAGATCGTGCGTGTCACCTGACTAGACTAGAAGAGCGGCGCCAGCGCCTCGTACCAGCGGTCCGCCATCTTGCGCGCGCCCAGGTCGTTCGGGTGTACGCCGTCGCCGTTGTCCATGGTGGCATCGAAGCCGGTGAACTGATCGACGACGCGCACCGCGGAGCTGGCAGTGGTCATGCTGCTGGCCCAGGTCACGATGCGTAGGTTGAGCGCAGGTACGTCAACGGCACAGCCTGCGCACGAGCAACCGCCGCAGGTGGCCTCGCTGACGTTCATCGGGATGATCTGAGCCACCAGGATCGTCACTGCCGGATTGGCGGCGCGCGCCGACTCCACCACCTGTGTATACGCGCTGACGATGGACTCCGTGGGCCTGCCGTTCCACACGTCGTTGGTGCCGAAATGCATGAGCACCACGTCCGGCCGCGCCTGAGCGAACGCGGCCCCCAGCTCGTTCAAGGTGGGGCAGGCGGGGTCGCAGGTGCGCGCGTCCGTCACCCCTGCGGCGATCTCCGTGACCAGGGAGCTGGAGTAGCCCTGATTGTCGCGATCGTAGTCGGCGGGCGCACAGCCGTTTGCCTCGCTGAGCGTACCGACGAAGTCGAACCTGCCGGCAAACGCCTCCTGCAGCGACTGCCAGAGCAGCGAACGCCAGCAAGTGGCGCGCGTGATCGAGTCACCCACCGCCAGGATGCGCAGCGGAGATTCCGTCGTGGGAAGCTGCGATGGGGGGGCGGGCTCGGCGGGCTCGCCTGCAGGGGCAGGCGCGTCACCGGTGCCGCCTTGAGCGGTGTCGTCAGAGGCAGTGCCGTCTGCTGGTGTGCCGTCTGCTGCAGCGCCTCCAGGGGCGGCCTGTCCCGCGCCGCTCTGGTCGCCCTCTGCTTGCGGCTCGGAGCCGCCCGAAGCAACGGATGCGCCGGGCGAGCCTGCGGGCTGCAGCTCCCCTCGTGTAGCGGTGGGGCTTGCAGTGGCTGGCACACGCGGCTCGTCACCACAAGCGACGACAACACAGCCGATGGCAACACAGCCGATGACAAGCAGGGCCGAGACCAGCGCCACAGAGCGCACAGAGTTCGACACACGGCGAACGGAGTTCAGGGGTCGCACGCCGCTGACTATTGCCGCGGCCGTGCTGCCGAGTCAACGCGCGCCAGGGCAGCAGCAGGCCGGCGCGGGGCGCCGAGCACATGCCGATTGTCTTTTCCAGGCAGATTTGCTCCGCTCCACAGCAGGCTCGTCATGTGTCCCCGCGTGCGGGTGACCCGAGGCGCCGGGAGCGAACATGATCCGCATCGACACCCACCAGCATTTCTGGACCTACAAGCCCGAGAACTACACCTGGATCGACAGCAACATGCGCCCGCTGCAGCGCGACTACGGGCCCGTCGATCTGCAGCCGCTGCTGCACCAGGCCAACATCGGCGGCACCGTCGCCGTGGAAGCGCGCGGTCACCTGGAGGAGACGGAGCAGCTGCTGGCCATCGCCGAGCGTACGGAGCTCGTGCGCGGGGTGGTGGGCTGGCTACCCCTGACCGAGCCGAGCGCCGCGGCGCTGCTCGAGCGCCATGCTGCCCACCCCAAGCTACGCGGGCTGCGGCACTGGCTGGGCTCCAGCGATGACCTGGAGTACATGTTCCGCCCCGAGTTGCAGCGTGGGGTGGCGCTTCTTTCGGGTACCGGGCTGAGCTTCGACTTGATGTTGTGGCCGCCTCAGCTCGGCAAGGTCGCGGCCTTCGTGGATCGTCATCCCAAGCAGATCTTCATCCTCGATCACTTTGCCAAGCCCTACATTCGCGACGGTCTGCTCGAGCCGTGGCGGAGCCAGCTGCGCGAGCTGGCACGGCGCCCCAACGTGTATTGCAAGGTCTCCGGGCTCGCGACGGAGGCCGACTGGCAGAGCTGGCAGCCCGAGCAGCTGGCGCCTTATCTCGAGACCGCGCTCGAAGCGTTCACTCCGCAGCGCTTGATGTTTGGCTCGGACTGGCCCGTGTGCACTCTGGCCACCAGCTACATGCGCTGGGCGGAGACGATCGCGAGCTGGGCGGGCAAGCTGAGCAACGCCGAGCGCGACCGTATCCTGGGCGGGACAGCGCTGGAGGTGTATCGCCTGTCTCCGCCCTGATACGGCCGCATCTGGCGCCGGGCAGCGTGCCGCCGTCAGATGCGCTGGGCGCCCGCGGGGGTGCTGCCTTGCTCGCCTTGCGGACCGCCGCGGTGGCGCCCGAAGCCGCGACCGTGCCCGCGCCGCTTCAGCTCGTCGCCCTCGAGCACGCCGTCGGCGTTCTTGTCGAGCCGCTTCAGTAGTTGCTCGGCGGAGCTCTTCACTTCGGCGGCGTCGATCTTGCCGTCGGAGTTCGCATCCAGCCCCGCCATCTTCCTGGCCTGCTTGCCCGCGCCCTGCTTGCCCTCACCCTGCTTGCCCGCGCCGCGCTTGCCGCCGCGCTGGCTCAGCTCCTCGCGCGTCAGCTGGCCGTCGGAGTTGCTGTCGACGCGCGCAAACCAGCGCTCGGGCATCTGGCTCTCGTCGCGGCTGATGCGGCCGTCCTTGTTCTCGTCCTGGCGCGTGAACAGCTCATTGACGTGCTGCGTGTGCCGCGCCTTCACGCCGGCGTCGATCTCGGCGAGCGTGGCCACGCCATCCTTGTTGGTGTCTACCTCGCGCAGCCAGGCCTGCTTGGACTCCACGATCTCGGCGAGCGTGACCTTGCCGTCCTTGTTGCTGTCGAAGTGGCCCATGCGGCCAGCACCTGCCTTGCCATCGTGGCAGTCCGGTCCTGCCAGCACGGTGCCGGCGGTGGCGAGACCCGAAGCGAGAATGAGCGCGGTCAGAGAGAGTTTGTTCATGATGGAGATTCCTTGTTCCTGAGCGAGATGGGTGACAGCGTGGAGGCGCTGTAGTGAACGGGACCCCGGCGGGGCTTCACTGACGGTGCCCCCCGTGACCGTTCATCCCTCTCAACGCGGCTCGAGCGAAAACCCGTCGCGCTCCGCGAACCGCTGTTGGGCGCGCGGTCCCGGTCGCGCCGGTGCGGCGCCACGCCGCCCTTTCCGATTTGGGCCCGGTTTGGGCGGGCACGAGTCGAGCCCGTGGACCGGGCTCGGGGCGGCCGCGCGTTCGGAGCGTGGCGGCACCGGCGGACCGCGCGTTCACGGCCCGCGACCGCGTCGAGCCGGAGTCACCCGAGCTCAGCCCGGCGAAGCAATGACTGCCACGGCGCGAGCCCAACCAGGCAATGCCGCCGAGCGGTGCAGCTGTCGCAGGGCAGCCGAGCAGCGCCGCCGAGCAGGTGCGAGCCCCGGCAGCTCCTGCGAGCAAGGCTCCGTGAGCCTGCTCTGTAATCCAGCACGGCAACCCGCAGCCCGCCGAAGCCGACAGCTGTGCTTCCGCCCATGGAGACAGCCAGCCGCGCGACGCACGGAGAGGGGCGAGCAGAGCAGCGCGCCGGCGAGTGAGCGCACGGTTTCGCGAGGTGCGCGAAAAACTAACAGCGCTTTCGCCCTCAAAGTAGCTATGAGATACTGGAAACGTTATCCGATGGTCCAGATGGCACCGAGCGGAGTCGATGGCCTTTCTCCTTGGGGTTGGCAGCGAGCGCATGAGCCGCGCTTGCGAAAGCACATCGGCATGCATTCGGGCTGCTGGAAACGCGCGAGCGTGAGCTCGTACCATCGGAGGTCGAGCGGGGGCTGCCGTGTAGCTCGCCTGGAGTGGGGCTGCGCGGCCACTGAATCAAAGCAGGCGGCGGCGTGGTGAAGAGCGGGAGAGCATTGCGCGGGGCCATCGCCTGCGCGCTGGTTCTGGTGAGCGGTGCGCTCGGTATCGCTTGCGCCGACATGCTGGGTGACGTCGTGATCGAAGAGGGCGTGGCGGGCCCTGCCGGCACGCTACCGCCCGGGGGCTCGGGGGGGCCCATGACCGGCGTCGGCTCGCTCGAGCGCTGTGAGCCGGGTCAGGTGCGCTGCTCCGGCGCGCTGGTCCAGGCCTGCGTGCGTTCTTCCAGCGACGCACCGGGGTGGCTGACAATCAGCGATTGCGAGCAGCCCGAGCGGTGCGTGGCCGATCCCGATCCTCGTTGTTTGAGCCGCCCCTGCGTCGCCGGAGAAACGAGCTGCGAGGGCGCCACTCCGCGCGTCTGTAACGCCACGCAGGACGGCTGGCAGTTGCTCGAGCCCTGTCTCTCGGCGGCGCATTGCTCGATCAGCCCGACCGACTGTGCGGGCGCGGCGCCTTGCTGTCTCGAGGCGCCCTGCCAGGCGGGCGAGATGCGCTGCAACCAGGGGCAGATGCAGCGCTGCAACGCCACGCAGACGGCGTGGGAAGACCTGGAGCTGTGCGACTCTGCCGATCTGTGCCTGGCCGGGCTGCGCAGCTGCGAGGGCACCGGCAGCTGTGCTTGCGAGCTCGCGGTCTGCGCCACCAACGAGACGCGCTGCAGCGGCAACGTGCTGGAGCGCTGCAACGACGGCAGAACCGACTGGGAACCGGTCGATGTCTGCGCCACCCCCGAGCTGTGTGACGCCGGTCGTGGGCTGGGGCTGAGCGCTTGCCAGCCGCCGGCATGCGCCGTCGGGGATCACGTGTGCACCCCCGATGGCGCCCTGCTCGGCTGTCGCATCGACAGGGTCGACTACGTCGTGCAGGAGTCGTGCATTGGCCCTCAGTTCTGCAACGCCTCGGATGGCGTCTGCGAGCCCGCGGCGTGCGAGCCGGGGCAGCAGCGCTGCAACGGAGCGCAGATCGAGGAGTGCCTGGCCGATCGCACCGGCTTCACCTCCGAAGGCCTGGCCACCTGCGCCACGGCGGCGCTGTGCAATGACTCCGACCCGCGCAACGCCTTCTGCGAGCCGCCCGCGTGCGGGGTCAACGAGTTCAATTGCTTCGGCAGCGCGCAGTTGCAGCGCTGCAACAATGACCGCACGCGCTTCGAGCCGTTCGGCGCGCCCTGCCTGCGCCCCGAGCTGTGCAGCGCGCAGCGTGGCCGTTGCGACTTCTGTTTTCCGGGCAGGCAGGAGTGCACGCCCGAGCTGGACGCCAGCCGCGTTTGCTCGGTGACCGGCAACTCTTTCGGTCCCGAGACGTTCTGCCCGCTGGGCTGTGATGGCCCGCTCGGCCAGTGCCGCACCTGTCAGTTCGGCTCCTATCGCTGCAACGGCAACTTCATCGAGCGCTGCAATGATGGCCGCAGCTTCACCCCGCTCAATCGCAACAGCGACTGTTCGTCCGCCACCACGCAGGTCAGCTGCATCAACGGCCAGGTGTTCTCCAACAACTGCGGCGCCAACGCCTGCAACACCGGGCGCGGGCTGTGTAACGAGTGCACGGGCACCCAGCGCGTCTGCGCGGGTGGCGGCTTCCGCCAGTGCAACGGTGGCGTGCTGGGTCCCACCCAGGCTTGCGGCTCGGGCCTGAGCTGCTCGGCGGGCAACTGCACCTGCGATCCGGGCACGTTGCGCTGTGTCAACGAGACCTTGCAGGAATGCAACGGGTCGGCCTTCGTGCGCCGCAACCCGTGCGATGGCGATCTCTTGATCAGCTGCGCATCGGGCACGCCAGACATCGTGCAGTGCTCGTCGGAGGACGACTGCGAAGACTCCGACGGCCTGTCCTGCGACTGAGCTCCGCCAGCGCGGGGGCGCCGTCCCGGCGCGAGCGTGCGCGGCTCACCTCGTGCTGCGCCCTGCCGTGGGCTCGCCCGGCAAGTTTGTTTCCAGCTGCACGCCGTTTTCACTGAATGGATTGCTCCAGCTCTCGCGCTGGGCGGCCGCCTTGCGAGCGCGCGCTCCGCGCCGGGCGATGAAGCGATCGAACAGGGCGAGCACGAAGTGATCGCGGATCGCGCGGCGCTCTGCCAGGGGCCGGCTCATGTAAGCCGCGGCAGCGTCAAAGGCGCCAGGCCGCCGCTCTCCTTCGGGCGCGCGGTACGCCAGCACGAAGGGATCGTCCACCAGGTCCGCGTGCTCCAGCCGCTCCACCGTGACCAGCGCGCCGAACACCCCATCGTCCAGCTGGGCCAGCCCGTGGGACACCAGCGGACTGGGATTGTCGGGTGTGGGCCTGGGATAAACACCGATTTGCGCCGCGAGCTCACTCGTGTTCTTGCGGCGCGTGTCCTCGGCGCCGATGATCTCGAGCACCGGCTTGGTCAGACGATCCAGCACGCGCCGCTTGCCGCGGCTGGCGCGCGCCAGCGCGGCGTTGATCGGCGCAGCCTCGGCATCGCGAGCGTAGAAGGCGAGCGGCGTGCCGCCCACCAGCAGCGCGGACGCGCCGATCTCGGGCAGCAGCTCTGCCCCGACCAGACCGTGCATGGCCCCGCGCGAGTAGCCCACCAGGCCCACGCTGCGCGGGCGCACCAGCACCCGCCCGCGGAAGCGCCGGCGGGCTGCGCCGAGCACGGCGCGGTAATCCCCCACGCGATCCAGGGTCAGCGCCACCTCTGCCGGGTGCAGCGTGCCGTCTGCCGGCCGCGCCTCGCTGGCGAGAAAGAACGGCTCCAGGCGCTGCCCGGCATACTCCCCGTGCTCCGCGTCAAAGTTGGGATTGTCGGTGAGCGACTCTGGCTTCACCCCCGGGCGAGCCAGCTGCGCGGCGCAGAAGGCGCCGAGCGGCGCCAGCGAGTCATTGCCGGTATGTTCGGGCGCGAGCACCACGTAGCCATGACGGGCCAGCTCCTCCGCGAGCGCATCGTTGCTGAAGCGCTGCTGCAAGGAGCCATGCGAGTAGATCACGAGCGGAAACGGACGCGCGCTGCGCGCCAGCGGCGCATTGCGGTGACTGCCGCGCACCAGGTCAAACTGCGCGCGCGCGAGCTCCAGGTGCGGCTCCATCGCCGCCTCGGCCACCCCACTGCGCCGCAGCAGCGCCCGGTACGTGCGCTCGAGCAGCTCCCGATCACCGGCGAAGTAGTCGCCGTATTTGCTCAGCGGCTGGCGCTCGGCCACGGCCGGGTCGATGGGATACCAGGCCTCCACCACCAGCACGCGCCGCCCGCCGGAGACCCCGCCGGCTTCATCGAAGCCGCGCTTGTTGTCCACCACGCAGAAGGTGGTCGAGCCCGCCTGATAGCGAGGAGCAGGGCGGGGCGCTGGCTCCGCCGCGCGGGCCAGTGACACTCCGGGCAGCGGCAGCTGCAGCAGCGCCGCGGCCGAGCCGAGCAGTGCAGCCGTCGCGCCCAGCCGCAGGGCGCTGCGCAGGGCTCTCACCGCTCCGGCGAGGGCACCACCCGGCGAGCAGCCCGTCGTGCTCAGCTCGGCGTGCAACTGCGGCAGTCGAGGTTGCTTGCTGGACGGTTGATCCTGACGGTCGTGCATGCCGCGGCTCCTGCTGGCGCCCGTGCAGGCCCCGCATGCCGGCACGGCCAGACCCTCTGTGCAGCGCGCCTACTAGCATGCACGGGCAGACGGGTGGATGCGCAAAGTGATCTCCGCCGGACCTGACGAGCACTGTCTGATTGCTGCTGGGCCCGCAGGGCATTCTCGGCTAGTACGCATGCGCCGCCCATGACTGGTAGCGCACCCCACCGTGCAAGATTCCGTGCTCGCCCGATGCGGAGGCGCTCGGGGTGGGCTGGGCTGGGGCTGTTTTTGCTGGCAGCCTGTGCCAGCGGCTCTCGCTCCACGTCCCCTCATGGCAGCGCGGCGCCGGGCTCTTCCGCTCCGGCCCCCTCGGGTGCAGCAGCCGAGCCGCCGGGGTGTCCACCGCCCCAGCTGTTCTGTGATGGCTTCGAGGATGATGCGCCGGGGCAGCCGCCAGCAGCGCCCTGGCGGGATGAGACGGGCAGCAGCGGGGCGCTGGTGCGGGTGGATGAGGCGCGCGCCTTCAGCGGCAGGCGCTCGGTGCATGTGCTGGCGCCGAAGGGCGCGGCCTACCGCCGCGGCTACTTCGCCGTTCACCAGCCTCCGGTATTCCCCGCCGCCGCTGCCGAGCTGTACGGGCGGGTCATGGTCTGGCTGGCAGAGGCGCCACGAGCTCGGGGCTCCACCGTGCACTGGACGATGGTGCAGGGCGAGGGCCGCTCGCGCGACGATACCTTCAACTCGCTCTATCGCTACGGCGGGCAGCACCAGCAGGGCCTGGGCTTGATGGCGAACTACGAGACGACGCCGCCCGTGCGCAGCGACTGCTGGCAGCACTCGGCGCGGCGCCTGCCCGTGCAGCGCTGGGTCTGCGTGGAGTGGCGCTTCCGGGTGGCCAGCAACGAGATGCAGCTCTGGCTGGACGGGGAAGAGGTTCCGGAGTTGCACGTGGTGGACCGCGCGCAGGGTGAGCAGAGCGGCTGTCTCGCCAGCGAGGCGCTGGGCGGGCAGTGGCTGGCACCGCCCGCGTTCCAGAGCCTGTACCTCGGCTGGGAGCGCTATCAGGATACGCTGAATGACCAGGACGTCTGGCTCGACGAGGTAGCCGTGGGTCAGAGCCGCATCGGCTGTCCCGAGGCTCCGTCTGAGCACGCCGGCTCAGCTCCCTGACGGTCAGCTCACTGCAAGCGAGCTCACTGCAAGCCAGCTCACTGCAAGCCAGCTCACTGCAAGCCAGCTCACTGCGCTGGCGCCGCGGGCCGCTCTGCCACCGTGACCAGGTACAGCAGGATCAGCTGCTCCTCGTCCGCTGATAGCCGGGCCCGCTCCTTCATCTCGCCCACATGCTCGGGCCACTCCGCGGCCGGGATGCTGGCGGGGGGGATGGGCTGATGGCAGGCGGAGCAGCGCCCCAGATACAGCTCGCGTCCGCGCTCCAGCTCGGACAGCGTGGTCTCCGGTCGGCTCAGGGCCGCACGCTGCGCATCGGCGGCCGTGGCTGGCGGCACGGCGGAGCCGGTGCAGGCGGCCAGCCCCAGGAGGCACGGGGCGATCCCACGGACCCGCGGCGCAAACCACTGGCGCCACGGCGGCGCGAACCACTGGCGCCACGGCGCGAACCACTGGCGCCACGGCGCCGTGCGCCGCCAGGGTGCGCCTGCCTGCCTCGCTGGAGGCTGCTGGGCCCCCGTCTTCGTGGCGCTCTGCACTCTAGAAGCCATAACCAACCAACGCGCGGAACCAGACCTTGCCATAGGGATCGTTGACGACGGGTGAGTCACCCAGGGAGTCCAGCCGCAGGTAGGCGCCGAGCGAGAGCCACAGCTCTCCCGATTGTGCCAGAAAGGTGGGCCCCAAGTAGTGCCGCCCGCCCGTCGGGGCGTTGGTGATACCGGTGCCGTCGCTCGGATCGATGGAGTCGAAGCGCCCGCGGGCCCAGTATTCAATGCCCGCGATGGCGTGGGGCGAGAGCTCGTAGCTGAGCCCGGCGGTGGGGTTGTAGATGAATTTGCTCTCGCGAGTCTGGAAGTAATACTCCTGCTCAACCCAGAGGTTTACCACCGCGTTCAAGGGGCCGAAGCGGCGCGAGAGCAGGATCTTCTCCTCCACCTCGAACTCATCGTGAAACTCTGCCACCTCCAGATACAGCCCGACGTTGACGGGCCACAGCCCTTCTTCCGCGAGCCGCAGGCGCAGGCGCTGCTTTACGCCCTGAAAGCGCATGAAGGGCGTGGTTGCCGACGCGCCCTGCTGAAAGACGAAGTACCAGCCGAACTCCAGGTGGTCGCTGAGGCCAAACTCCAGCTCGGTCTGCAGCACGGAGCGCAGGCTGTACACGCCCTCCTGAGTTCCACTCGGATTCTCGCGCGCGACGCGCACGGGCACCATGTCCGCGTATTGCTCGACCTCGAACTTCTCGGCGGGCAGCGTCTGATATGGATAGGAGAAGGGCAGCGGGCGCGGATTGGCGCTGGCGGCGGGCGCCGCGAGCAGCAGCCCGAGCGCGGGCGCACCCGCGAGGAGCGCTCGCAGCCATGCCGCAGCGCGCCGGGGAAAGCGAGTGCTCACGGCGCCACTCCCTGGCTCAGCAGCGCTCGAGCAGGCTCCGGAGCGCTCGTCAGCGGCAAGATCCACGGCTTCGGCAGCAGCCCGTCGCTCTGCTGCGCCAGATCGACGGATGGATCCACGAGGCGAGCCGCGCGCCGTCCATTGAGCGAGGCGTGGGCATCGGCGAACACCTGGGGCGCCGAGACGCCGCGAGCCCGAAAGTCGGCGGCAATGATGTGCGACAGTTGCAGGATCATATCTGGTTGAGGGGCCATCATCTTGGCCTGGTAGCGCGTCAAGTAGTCCGTAGGGGCCACCACCCAGCGCCTACCGGTGGCCGGATCGACCACGCGAAAGTCGACCGAGCCATTTTTCTCCATCAGCATCACGTTCCAAGAGAAGCGAAAGCCCTGCTCGGTCCAGCAGACGTCCCCTGGATAGAGGAGGTGCCTGAGCGGCATCAATAGGTGAAATGAAAAATAGGCGGCCAGCAGCCCCACGGTAATGCCAGAGGGTGCCCGGCTAGCGCTGAAGGCTGTGGGCGCCAGCGGAGCGGGAGCCAGCGGAGCGCGAGCCAGCTGCGCCGCTCTGCCCGGCAACTTCGCCAGCAACGCTCGCGGCCAGTTTGCTGGCAAGAACAACAGTGACCCGAGCATCATGATCCAGGGAAACATCCCCAGCTGAAACAGCCGCGCCGTGATCAGGTGGAAGGCCACCAGCGCCGCATAGGCAAGCCAGCGCGTGCGCCGCCACGAGAGCAGCGGTACGATCGACAGATCGAAAGCGGCTCCGGCGATGCTGGCAGCATGCGCCACCCAGGGCTGGCTGAACCAGGGCCCGAGCAGCGGAAAATCTGTGTTGGCCGAGAGCCAGATGCGCAGCGGCTGTGCATCCAGCAACCAATCTGGCTTCAGCTTGGCGACGCCGCCGAAGAGATACACCAGCCCAAACTGCGCTCGTAGCGCATACAGCATCCAGGCGGGCAGCTGCGCCGAACCCGGCGCGCGGCGGCTGCTGGGCAGAGTGCAGGAGCGAGGCAGAGTGAAGCTGCGGAGCAGAGCGAAGCCGCGGAGCAGAGCGAAGCCGCGGAGCAGAGCGAAGCCGCGGAGCAGAGCGAAGCCGCGGAGCAGAGTGAAGCTGCGGCCCAGCGGCAAGCACGCGAGCAAGAAGCCCAGGCAGATCAGCAGATAGTAGTGATTGAGGTAGTTGGTCTTGTCGATCAGGTGCGCGTAGGCGAAGAGCAGAGTGAACAGCAGCGTGCTCCAGCGATGGGCCACGCCCGCGGCGATCAGCCCTGCCAGCACGCCCATCGTGCCGAAGTGCACGTACATGCCGGCGCCCGGCCAGGGCCGCACCCACTCGAAGCCGTAATAGGAGAAGAAGTGGCGAGGCTCGAGGAAGTACTCGGCGATCCAGCCGTGCGCAAAGAAGCGCAGCACGGCCACCAGCATCGCCAGCCCGTAGAGGATACGGAACACCTCCACGGATGCCGAGTCGACTGGCGCGGCGAGCGCGCGCTGGAGCTTGCGCCCCCACTCAGTCGCCGTCGTTGTCATTGAACTTCAGCGTGGAGCCGAGCACCGCGACCACCTCGGTCGCGAGCACACGTTGCAGCGCCTTGACTGCCTCGTAGCCGCGCTCGACCTCGGGCCGCCGCTCTTCGATGGCTTGCCGGAAGGGCCGAGGGATCTGCTCGAGCGCTTCCTCCGCAGCGGCGAGCGCCTCCAGCACGGCGCGGTGCGTGGCGGGGCTCTGCTGGCTGACCAGGCGGTGGAGGCCGCTGCCGGGCAGGCCGTCGCGCGTGCCCAGGTACACGTTGCGGATGCTGCGCAGGTTGCTCAGCATGTCCGCCAGCGAGTTGTCGCTCGGTCCCGACTCCTCGAGCTCGGGCTGCGGGGTGCCGCCCGCCGTCATGCCCATTGGTCTGCCCAGCTTGCCGTTGGCGATCAGCTCGCTCAGGAAGATGCTCTCGTTCACGAAGGCATCCACCACGCTCTTGATGGTGGGGTAGCGATCGTTCGCTGCTCCCGGCTGCGTCACCACCGCAGCGAAGTTGCCCTCGTCTGAAGACCACGCGCCGCGCAGCGCGATCGAGCTCCGCTCGAGATCGCGCGCCAGCGCCGGCAGCAGCGCGCGTCGCCGCTCCGCCACCGGTCCGGTCGTCAGCTGCGCGAGCACCTCGGCGTCACCGCCGCTGAACAGCAGGTACTCGACGGCGTGAAAGCCCTTGCGGTTGGCGC
>JAICQL010000279.1 GCA_025937895.1 Polyangiaceae bacterium
CCAGCGCTCCCAGCGCTGTCACGTCCTCGCCGATGGCGGCGGCGCTGAGCAGCAGCGTGTGCGGCTCGAGCTCGCTCGTGAGCTCGAGCGCGCGCGCCAGCGTGCGCCCGTAGTACGCCATGCGGTCGTCGATGCTGGTGGCCACTGCTGGGCCGCGGTGCAGCGCCACGCAGGTGCGCACCAGCGCCCGGTCGGCGAGCGCGGTCCACAGGCTCTGGCAGGCGGCCACGGCGTCGCCCGGGCGCTCGAAGCTGGCGATGGCGAGCTCCATGCTGGAGCTCGCGATGCGCCCGTGGTGCGCGGCGGCGGCCGCCGGCAGTCGATCGAAGATCTTCACCGTCTCCGCCAGCGCCGCGGCGTCGCCCAGGCGCTCGATCAGCCCCAGGTGATCGACGATGCGCACCACCAGGAAGCTGAGCTGCCCCACCGCCACCAGCCGCCCGCTCTCCAGCGTCTCGCCCGGGAACAGCTCGCGGAACCTGGGCAGCGCCCAGGCGCGCGCTGCCGTGAGCGCGTCGTCGCGAGTGGCTGTGCGCTCCACCCGCACCGTCACCGCCCGCGGCAGCTCGTTGCGCAGTCCCAGCGTTTGCACGCCGCTGCTCAGCTGCACCACCGGCTCGCTCGCCTCGAGCGCCAGGCGAGCGTCGCCGCCGCCGGGGGGCGGTGAGCTGATGTTGCGCAGGCGCGCGCCGATGGCCAGCTCGGCGCGCGCAAAGGCGTGGCGCGCCGACACGTCCAGCTCGATCACACCGGGCAGGTCGGTGCAGCGCAGCCGGTGCCGCCCGTCGCCGAGCGCCAGCGACAGCACTCGCCCCTCGCCGGGCTCGAGCCGCAGCTGCGCCGCCACGTGCGGCGAGTGCGCCGGGCCGCCGATGCAATACGCCTGCAGCTCGTTCGGGCGCACCTCGCGCGCGACGCGGAACACCAGCTCCACAGACTCCGCGAACTGCAGCGGATAGCTCAGCTCACACGCCGGGCAGCGCCCGTGCGCCTCCAGCTGCTGCAAGGACTCGGCAAAGCTGGCCGGGATCTGGCACAGCGGACAGATCACGTCCCACATCAAGTCCAATAGCCCGTGATGCGCGCCGAGCAAGCAGGCCTCGGTGAACGCGCGCTCCTCCAGGCCGTGAGCGCGTGCGAAGCGCAGCGGGCGCAGCCGCGCGATCTCCGCCTCCGACCCAGAGAGCACGTGTTGCTCCAGCGCCTTCAGGATCGGAGCAGCCACGGCGGCGTTCTCCAGCAGCTCCAGCTTGGCCGCCACCCGGCGTGCGACCCTTGCATCCACTGCTGGTGGAGCAGCATGTGGCGAGGGCGTGCGCTGCACCACACCTTGCCCGAGCAGCGCGTCGATGCGCCGGAACATCGCCAGCAGGCGCGCCTTCTGCTTCACTCCCACCTCGAAGCGCACCAGGAACGACAGCAGGCGGTAGCGCGGCTCGAAGGTCATGGTGTAGCTCAGGCGAGCGCCGCCGCTCGCCAGCGGGGTGAGCTCCAGGCGCACCCTGTACCAGCGCATCAGCCCCGTCTCGAACACGCGCAGCACGCTCCAGCGGTGCCCTTCCACCCACTCGAACGGGTATTCGCGCCAGCGCAGCGCGAGGCCCAGCACCTGATTGGACAGGAACGTCTGGCTGGCGCCCTGCTCCTGCACCCGCTCCACGTTCACCGGCGGCAGCCCCACGATCTGGTTCATGCGATCGGTGTCGCTGACGTAGGGCCAGAGCTCGTGCGCGGGCGCGCTCAGCTCCAGTGAAAAGCCGATCTCCTGCAGGTGCTCGGCCGGCAGCGGCTCGGCCTGGCTCGCCGTCACCTGACCGTTGCGCACCAGCTCGATCGCCGCCAGCAACTCCGCCGCATCGGCGAAGCGCTGGTGCGCTGCTTTTCGCAGCGCGCGCTGCACCAGCTCGGCCGTGCCCGTGCTCACCGCCGCGCGCTCGTTCAGTGGCGGTGGGTCCTCGTTCACCTGGCGGCGCAGCAGCTGGAATACGTCGCCGGCCTCGAACGCCGGCTTGCCCGCGAGCAGCTCGTACAGGGTGAGGCCCAGCGCGTACACGTCGGTGGCTGGAGCCACCGGCGCGCTCTGACACTGCTCGGGCGCCATGTACTGGGGCGTGCCCCAGATGCGCCCGTCCTGGGTCATGCCCACCGTGTCGGCGCTCAGCCGCCCGCTGGCGATGCCGAAGTCGCAGACCTTGATGGAGAGCTCGCCTGGCTGCTTCAGGTCGCCCAGCAGCAGCACGTTTTGCGGCTTGATGTCGCGATGGACGATGCCGCGGCGGTGCGGCTCCACGAGCGCGCGGCACATGTCCGCCACCAGCTGCAGCGCCAGCGTCTCCGGCAGCGGAGCGCCGAGCTCTTCGAGGGCCGTGGCCAGGTTCTTTCCGTCCACGTACTCCAGCGCGATGTAGCCATGCTCGTCGCTGACGTCGGCCTCGACCAGGTTGGCCACGTACGGGCTGCGCACTGCCTTGAGCACGCGCGCCTCTTTCTTGAAGCGATAGCGCACGCCCTCGTCGCCGAGCAGCTCCGGCCTGAGCAGCTTCAGCGCCACCCGCTGGCCCGAGGCCACATCGATGGCGCGGAACACGCTGCCCATGCCGCCCTCGCCCAGCAGTTGCTCCAGCTGAAAGCGCCCCACCCTCTCGCCGGCCTGAGCTACCCCGGGCCACGTGCTCGCGGCGCGCGCCCGCAGCGCCGCGCTTCGCTGGCTCAGCGGCGGCGCTTCTGGGGGCTCCGTGTCCACCGTCTGAAAGCGCAGCCGCTCCGCGTTCTGGCGCGCTTCGCGCGCCGCCTCGCGCAGCGGCGTGAGCAGCTCGGCCGCCGCGGGCCGCCGGCATGGATCTGCATCGCGCAGTCGCTCCAGCCAGGGCAGCTCGGCGCGCGCGCGCGCCGGGCCGCCCAGCAGCTGCTCGGCCAGCTCTGCCAGCTGCCACACGTCATCGTAAGGATCGCGCTCCTGCCAGCGCCGCCGCGGCCCCGGCGCTTGCTCCGCGCTCCACACGCTCACCCCGCTGAACTCGAGGCGCGCAGCGCGCCTCGAGTCCAGCCGCACCGTCGCGGCGCTCAGGTCGCCGTGCCACAGCCCCAGCTCGTGCGCCGCAGCCAGCGCGCTCGCCACCTGCTCGAGCAGCAGGTGGCTCGCCTCCAGCGACCACGGCTCGGCCAGCGCCGCCGCCAGCGAGCCGAGCGGCGGCGTGTCCAGCACCGCACACCACTCGCTGCCCGCGTACTCCACCTGCTGCAGCGAGATCACGTGCGGATGGTGCAGCAGCTGATAACGCGACCAGCGCTCCAGCAGCTCATCCGTCTGCGCGTGCTCCTGCACGAAGCGCAGCTCCACCTCCTCGCCGCCGTCGCGGCGCTGGGCCGCCACCGCCGTGCCGTCCGGGCCTGCCCCCAGGAAGCGCGCCCGATGAAACTGCCGGGCGAGCATCTCGTGCTCGCCCAGGTCATGAGCGGTGGGCGGCTCGCTGCGCAGCGTGGCCACCTCAGCAGGCGGGGTTCCAGCGGGTAGGGCCATGGTGGGTCCCTTCAGTGCTTCGACGGCCCGCGCCACTGGATTAAGAGCCGGTCGTCATTTCCGGCAGCAACTGCGCTTTTGGCGCCGGGTGTCAGCGCACCCGGCGCTCGATGGCGATGCCCAGGCGATCCATGCGGCGATACAGCGCCTGGCGGCTCAACCCCAGCTCCGCCGCGGCGCGCGAGACCACGCCCTGCGCCCGCTCCAGGGCGCTCTCCACGACCGCCCGCTCGGCGTCCGCCAGCGGGTTCGAGGCTGGCCCCGATGCCGCGGGCTGAGCCGGCGAGGCAGCGGACACGGACTGCGACCATGGCTGCAACGCTGGCTGCGACGCTGGCTGCGATGCCGGCGGCGAGCTTGCCGTGCCGCTGGCAGGTACCGCGCTTGCTCCCTCGCGCTCCGTCAGACCCAGATGACCGGGCAGGATGGGCTCGTCCTGGCACACCAGGGTCGCGCGCTGGATGCGATTGTCCAGCTCGCGCACGTTACCCGGCCAGTCATGCTGCTCGAGCGCCTGCGCCGCCTCGGGCGTGAGCACCAGGTTGCGGCCCGGCGCGTGCCGCGCGAGGAAGTGCCGCGCCAGCAGCTCGATGTCCTCCGGGCGCTGGTGCAGCGGCGGCACGCGCAGCTCGATCACGTTGAGGCGGAAGTACAGGTCCTCGCGGAAGCGCCCGGCGGCGATCTCGGCGCGTAGATCCGCGTTGGTGGCGCTGATCAGCCGCACGTCGGCGTGCCGGGTCTGGCTCGAGCCCAGCCGCTGAAACTCACCGGTCTGCAGCACGCGCAGCAGCTTCATCTGCCCGGCCAGCGACAGGTTACCGATCTCGTCGAGGAACAGCGTGCCGCCGTGCGCCGCCTCGAAGCGCCCCACCCGCAGCTTGCTGGCGCCCGTGTACGCGCCCGCCTCGGCGCCGAACAGCTCCGCCTCCAGCAGCTGATCCGGTAAGCCACCCGCGTTGACGCTGACGAACGGCTGAGCCTTGCGCCGCGAGTTGGCTTGCACGATCTCCGCCAGCCGCTCCTTGCCCGAGCCGTTGGGACCGGTGATGAGCACGGCGGCGTCCGACGCCGCCACGTGCACCGCCAGCGACACCGCCTCGTGCATGGCGCGGCTCTGATACACGAGCCCGCGCAGATCGAAGCTCCGCGCCAGCTCCTCGCGCGCCCGCGAGTCGCGGCTGTGCAGGCGTAACGCCTCGAAGCGCGCCTGGCGCAAGGAGAGCAGGTTCTGCACGCTCAGCACCAGCTTCTGGTCGTCCCAGGGCTTGGCGATGTAGTCGGCGGCGCCCTCCTTGATCAGCGTCACCGCTGCTTCCAGCGACGTCCAGGCCGTGAGCAAGATCACGGGCAGGTCTGGATCGAGCCGATGGATCGCCTGAAACAGCTGCTTGCCCTCGGCGCCCGAGGTGGTGTCCGTCGAGAAGTTCATGTCCTGGATCACCACTCCCACGTCTTCGCGACGGATGATGTCCAGCGCTTGCTCGGGGCTCGAGGCCTCCAGGCAGGAGATGCCGTGCAGCTCCAGCAACACCAGCAAGGCCGTCCTCACGGCCTGTTGATCATCGACGATCAGGACTCGGGCCACGCCCGCTTTTGGCGCCCGCGCTCGCCGGGCGTCAAGAGCCTAAAGTCAAAGGGAGCTGGTCCGAGCGATCGCCACGGCGCCGCGGTTGCTCCGCGCGGCCACGAAGACGTCGACGGTGGCTGAAGATGCCGGCGAGACCACCACGATCTGCGGCCACTCCGAGGCCTTGGGCTCGCTCGCTGGCGCCTCGGAGCGCCTGCCCGTGCTGAACGAGGGCCGCCAGGCCACCGAATACGAGCCGGCGGGCAGCCGCAGGCTCAAGGTGCGCGCGGTGCTGCTGCCGATGCCGACGCGCGCGTGCTCGGCGTTGTCGATGCCGCGCACCTCGAAGCTGCCTTGCGGCACCGCGCCGCCGACGTCTTCGATCGAGCGGACCACGAACTCGATCGTGCCCTCTGCGCCGTGTGGTGTGCGGCAGCCAAGGCTGGCCAGCCCGAGCGAGCAGAGCGAGAGAAGCAGGGCTTTTTTGGCGTTGGTCATGGCGTTCCCTGGATGCGTATGCGTGTCCATCGGCTGCTGCGCTGCGCGGTTGCTCGTGTCCACTGCAGGTGGAAAAACGCCCGGCGCCGCCCGGGCCGGGCCGTGTACGCTGTGGCGATGCCGTCCTCGCTCTCCTCACCGCCCCCGGCGAGCGCGCCTTTCTCCAGCTCTTTCGCAGGGTTGTTGGCCGCCGCGGCGGCGCTCGGCGCCACTCTGGGAGTGGCGCTGGGGCGTAGCTCGGACCAGCTGCACCTCGGCGCGGCCATCGGCGCAGCCGCCGGCACCGTCCTTGCCGTGCTGCTGTCGCGCCGCGCCCCACCCGAAGCGGCGCCGGCGAAGCGTGCCGCTCACGAAGGCGAGACCCAGGGGCAGCTGCGCGACCGCATCATCGCCACCATCGCCGACAGCGTGCCGGACGCGGTCGTGCTGTTCTCCGACGTGGGCACGATCCACTACTCGAACCCGGTCGCGCGCGACCTGTTCTTTGAAGGCCAGGCCCCGGAGGGGCAGAACTTCATCCGTCTGGTGAGCGCCGCCGCGGCGCCGCTGCGCGAGGCGCTGCTGGGGGAGACCGACCGCTTCTTCAGCCTGGAGGTGGAGGGCCGGCGCGAGAGCTATCACCTCTCGCGCCGCAACTTCCACATGGACGGGCAGGCCTTCACCCTGCTGGCGGTGAAGTACATGACGCGCGAGATCCATCGCCGCGAGATCGAGGTGCTCAAGCGAGTGGTGCGCGTGATCAGTCACGAGGTGAACAACTCGCTCGCGCCCATCAGCTCGTTGATGCACTCCGCGCGCATGCTGAGCACCAAGCTGGGCCACGCCGACAAGTACCAGCGCATGTTCGACACCATCGACGAGCGCACCACCCACCTGCGCGGCTTTCTGGAGGGGTACGCGGCGCTTGCCCGCCTGCCACGGCCGCAGCTGCGGGAGACGGAGTTCGGGCCCTTGCTGGCCCACCTGGCCTCGCTCTACCCGGAGGTGCGCTTGCCGTCCGCGCCCGAGCGCAAGGGCTGGTTCGACGCCGCGCAGATCGAGCAGGTCTTGATCAACCTGATCAAGAACGCGCGCGAGGCGGGCAGCCCGCTCGGAGAGATCGAGCTGCGGGTGAGCATCGATGAGCACGGCGCCAGCGACATCGACGTGCTCGATCGCGGCCCCGGCTTCTCCGCGGAGGCGATGCAGAACTCACTGGTGCCGCTGTACACCACCAAGCCCCAGGGCAGCGGCATGGGCCTGGCCTTGAGCCGCGAGATCGTGGAGGCGCATCGCGGCAGCCTCGATGTCTCGAACCGTCCCGACGGCGGCGCGTGCATCCGCGTGCACCTGGCGGGGCGCGCCGTGCCGGCGCTCAACGATGCCAGCCGCTCCCGGCTGACGCTCACGCGCGGCTGAGCCGTGTCGGCTCACCCGGGCTCATCCAGGGGCTGTCCTCATCTCCGCGGCCGATTGTTTGGCGCCGTGCGCCCGGGCCTGTAAGGTTTTTGCTGTCGCAGGCGTTGGTAGGGGCGGATGAGCTGGACCGGCAAGCAAGGGAAGGCCACGGGCCGCGGGCGTGTGCCGGCTGCGCTGCTCGCGTGCTGGCTGGCAGGAGCTTGTGCCAAGCCCGCTCCGCCCTCCGTCCCGGCGCAATACACCCCCTGGCCGTCAAGCCATGTGCGCTCCAGCGCGGCGCAGCGCGAGCAGGTGGGGGTCACCATCTACAACTCTAACCTGGCGCTCGTGCGGGAGCAGCGCACCTTGCAGCTGGGCAGCGGCCGGGTGGCGCTGGCTTACGAGGACGTGGCCGCGCACATCGAGCCCGCGAGCGTGCACCTGGCGCCGCTCGGCGGCGATGCGGAGCTGGCCATCCTGGAGCAGAACTATCGCTACGAGCTGCTGACCCCCGAGGCGCTGCTGGAGAAGTACGTGGGCAGGCAGGTCTCGCTCGCGCGCTACGATCGCAGCAGCGGCGCTGACGTGGTGCGCACGGCAGAGGTGCTGGGGACTGCCAGCGGCCCGGTGCTGCGCGTGGACGGCGAGCTCATCAGCCCGCTGCCAAGCGAGCGAATCAGCTTTCCCCAGCTGCCGCCCGAGCTCCTGCCGCGGCCCACCTTGTTCTGGCTGCTCGACAGTCAGCGCCCCGAGCAGCGCGTGGAGGTCACGTACCTGACCCGGAATCTCTCCTGGCACGCCGACTACGTACTCGTGCTGGACGCCACGGGGACGCGCGCGGAGCTGAGCGCCTGGGTTACCCTCGAGAACCAGTCGGGCGCCAGCTTTCCGGGCGCCCGCCTGCAGCTGGTGGCCGGTGACCTGCACCGTGTGCCACCGCCCGCGCCGCCCCCCATGCCGATGGCGCAGATGGCACGGCGACTGGGCGGAGCGCACTCGGCCTTCAGCGAGGCGCCGCTGCTCGAGTATCACCTGTACGATCTGGAGCGCCCCACGGATCTGCTCGACAAGGAGCAGAAGCAGCTGAGCCTGCTCGAGCCGCGCGGCGTGGCCGTGGAGAGAAAGCTGATGCTGCGCTCGCAGGACGGCCCGATGCCGCGCGTGCGCCGGGCCGGCACGACGCAGCCGGTCTCCGTGGTGGCCATCGTGCAGAACCGCGCGGACAACGGCCTCGGTGTACCGTTGCCGGCCGGGGTGGTGCGCGTGTACCAGGCAGACGCCGCTGGCGCGCAGCAGTTCGTGGGCGAAGATCGTAGCGAGCACACGCCGCGCGACGAGCGGCTGGAGCTCGAGCTGGGCCGAGCCTTCGACGTGCTCGCCGAGCGGCGCTGGGTGAACCAGCGGCAGCTCGACCGCTGCGTGGTCGACAGCGAGTGGCAGACCGAGCTGCGCAATCACAAGGACACTGCGGTGACCGTGGAGGTGGTGGAGCAGGCGCGCGGCGACTGGAGCGTGCACGACGCCAGCCACACCGTTCAGCGACGCGACGCCACCAGCTTCACCTTCTCAGTGGCCGTGCCGGCTAGGGGCACGAGCCAGCTTCGGTATCACGTGCGGCAGCGCACCTGTGGGAGCTCACCATGAAACAAGCAAAGACCAAGGCTCGCTGGATCCAACTGGGCGGTTGCCTGAGCGCGCTCGGCGGCGCGCTGCTGGGCCTGGCGGCGGCTGCTGCACCCGCAGCGGCAGCGCCCGCTGCCGCCAGCACGGCACCGGCGGCGCGCGTGTCCGAGGCGGCCGAGCGCCGCTCGGTGGGCATCACCGTGTACAACTCCGACTTTGCGCTGGTGCGCGAGGTGCGCAAGCTGAGTGGCTTGCCCAGAGGGCAGGTGGCGCTGTCGTTTCGCGACGTGGCCGCCACCATCCAGCCGGAGACGGTAGCCATCAAGCCGCTGGAGGGCGGCGGGCTGCGGGTGCTGGAGCAGAACTATCGCTTTGATCTGCTGACCCCCGAGACGCTGCTGGAGAAGTACGTGGGGCGCAACGTGCGCGCGTATCGCTACCACGAGGCCACGGCGAAGGAGGACGTGGTCGACGCGCTGCTGCTGTCTGTCGCCAACGGCCCGGTGCTGCAGATCGGCAACGAGATCAC
>JAICQL010000143.1 GCA_025937895.1 Polyangiaceae bacterium
GCCGCCTTCCTGGTGTGCGCGTACGACTTTGCCTTTCGCTGGCTCAGTGAAGCGGCGGCTGGCGAGCGGCTGGGCTGGCTGGCGCTGGGCAGCACCTGTCTCGGGCTGGCGGGCACCACGCGCACCAGCTTGCTGCCGGCATGCGCGCTGTTTGCCTTGCTGCTGTCCGCCCGGGCGCTGGCTCAGCTCTGGCCGCAGCTGCGGCGCAGCCCCGTGCGCGGCTGGCCATGGGCGGCACTGCTGCGCGGCGGGGCGGCGGCGCTGCTGCCGTTCACGGCTTTAACGGTGGCGCACCTGCTGGTAAACCACCTGCGCTTCGGCTCCTGGAAGGAGTTCGGGGTCCGCTACCAGCTAGGCATCCCCTTTGACATGGGGCCGCGTTTTCTGCCGGCGAACCTCTTCAACTACTTGTTTCATCCGTGGCACACCTCGTGCCGCTTCCCCTTCTTGTGGCCGCGCTGGCACGAGACGGTGCCGCTGCAGTACCACTTGCCGAGCTGGCTCAGCATCCCGGAGGGGTACTACGCCCACGAGCCGCTCACGGGGCTGCTCAACGCGGTGCCATTCTGCTGGCTGCTCTTGCTGCTGCCGCTCGGGTTGCTGTGGGCGCGCTGGCGCCGCCGCACACTGCCCGCCAGCGCCGAGCGGCGCTCCGCCTGGCGCTGGTTCAAGGCCCTAGTGAGCACGGTCAGCGTGGTCTCAGCCGTGCCCGTCTTGCTGCTGTTTGCCTTCAGCATGCGCTACGAGGTCGACTTCGTCTCGGGGCTACTCTTGCTCTCGTGCCTGGCGGGCTGGCGCTGGCTCTCGCTGCCGCAAAGCTCGGGCGGGCGGCGCGTGGTCGGGATCATTTACGGCGGCCTGGCCGTGCTGAGCATCGTGCTCGCCGCGCCTCTCGGCTTCATGGGCTACTACGGCTCCTTCCAGAGCCACAACCTACCGCTGTTCGTGTCTCTGCAGGAGAAGCTCAGCACCTGCCCCGCGAGCCAGGGCGGCTGCGCCACGGTGCGCGGCTGCGGGCCCTGAGCCGGCTCGCACCAGCTGGCAGAGATGGGCGTACGGCGCTAGCGCTCGACCAGCACCACGTCGCTCACGCACACGCGCGTGGGCTCCGCCTCACGCCTGGCCGTGGCCAGAAAGGCGATGCCCGCAGACGGATCACCATTCGCTGACGAGAAGTCGATCACGAAGGTCTGCGGCTCGGCCGTGACCGCGATGCGTGCGCCCGCGGCGGCGGAGAACGGCAGGCGCGCATGGCCCACCCCCACCAGCAGCTGCGCTGGCAGCGGCTCCTCCGCCCAGGCCTTCAAATACAGTCGATACGGGCGCCCCGCCGCCAGGGGCACGCCTCTGGGTACCACACCGTCCGCCGCTGCCCACGGCCAGCCACCGAGCACGCGCTGTCCGGCAGCGAGGGGAACGCACAGCGCCCCGGCGCTGAACTCATGCGTGGCAGCGCCGGCCGGGGCCACGCTCAGATCATCCCAGCGCCGCACCTGCCACGCAGCGCTGTGCACCGAAAAGGGCTGCTCGGGAAAGAGGCTGGCGCTGGCCGGCGGCGCCTGGCCCGCAGGTAGCACGGCCGCTGGGCTCCGAAACAGCGGCGCGTCGAGCAGGCGCTCCGCCGCAGAGGCGCCGCTCCGCGGCCGCGACTCCGCCTGCGGCTTGCGCGTGTCGAGCCAGCTCCAGAGCAGCTGCCGCGCACCAAACAGCATCAGCACCACACAGGCCGCGGCGCTCAACCACTGCACCGTGGACCGCCAGGTCCACGCCGGCACCACCACCAGCTCGGTCGCCGCCACCGCGGCGGACCCTGCCCCTGCCACCGCGCCCGTCAGCCCGCGCTCGCCCCCGGCCTCGTCTTCCAGGGCGCGCTGCAGCATGCGGCGGCGCAGCGCGTCCGGCACTGCCTCGGCGTCGCGCTGCTCCCGCGCGCGCTGCAGCAGCTCGCGCTCGACCGCCGAAAGCTGCACCTCTCGCTCTTCCGCGCTCGCCATGATCTAACCCGGCCCCCTGCGCGCGGGGCTACCCAGCACACGGGCAACGCAGCGTTGAAACACCGCTCGCGCGCGCTGGACCCGCGCAAACACCACTCCCTCGGAGAGCCCCAGCTCAGCGGCGATCTCCCGCGCGCTCAGGCCTTCGATCTCGAACAATGTGAACGCCTCGCGCTGGGGCTCGGTCATTTCTTCCAGCGCGGACTGTACCAGCTCGAGCTCCCGCTTGCGCTCCAGCGCTGCTGCCGGGGAGTAGCGCCCGAGCTGCAGCTCGATGGCGTCCGATGTCACGGCTTCGATCGCCTCCACCGGCTCCGCCGGCCGGCGGCGACGGGTGCGCCGCCAGTTGGCCGCCACCCGCGCCGCGGTGGCAAGCAGGAACGCGCGCTCCCGCTCGGGATCGATATCGGCCAACCTGCGCACGCACACCAGCATGACCTCTTGCACCACATCTTCCAGATCGCGCGGCGGCACGCCCAAGTCCCGCGCCGTACGCCAGACCGCATCCACGTGGCGCGCGAACATCTGCTCGATGCGCTGCACCCGTGTGCCCGCGCTGGCCCCGTCCGCCTGAAGCTGCTGGCCACGCGCCAGAGTGGGCCAAATGCGAACGATGGTGGACAGGATCAAGGTGGAACCCGAGAAGGGAAGTGCCGGCGCTCGACGGGATCATGTCCGGGCGGGCGCCGATTCGACGCTGAAAATTCGGCAGCAGATTTCGCGTGCAGGCCGTGGCGTGTCGGACATTGCAGTGTACGCCATGACCCCGTCCGAAGCCGTCTCTCCCCTGCTCTTCGTGCCCGTGGGCACCGACCAGTCCCCCTGTGATCTGCTGTATGAAGAGCCAATTGCGCGCATCGACCTCGCGGCCGCACGCCAGGCCCTGAGCTTTGCCTTCGCCAGCGGCGACGGTGACGTGTTCACCCGCTTGCTCGAGCACACCCCCGTCGCCCCCTCCACTTTTGTCGCCGACGACTTCAGCCGCGATCTCGAGCTGCCGCACTTCGTGGAGCGCTGCTTACCGGTGGTGGCCGGAGGTCACCAGCGTGCGGCCAACCTGAGCTACCTGCTGCGCGTGCTCTCCTCGCCGCCGCGCGACCCCGCGCACGTGGCCTTTCGACAGCGCATCTGTGCCGAGCTGGCCAGCTCGTCCCCGCTGGTGCAGCGGCTGGAGGAGCTGTACGTGCGGCTCCGACTATTTCGCGATCGCATCAGCCGCCCCAGCGTGGGCACGCACGAGGGCATCCAGCGGCGGCTGGCCGTGCTCGGCGCCGTGCGCGACGTGATCGAGTCGCTGGCGGAGGACTTTGCAGGCACCACCTCAGGGCTCACACGGCTGCACGAGCTGGGGCAGGCCGTGGCACACAGCCCGGGCTTTGCACGGCTCTGTGATCTGCTCGAATACGAGCGCCGTCACGCCGAGGTGGATCTGCGGGTGGGCATCGGCTTCGACGGGCGGATTCGCTCCTTCCAGACGCTGGAGCGCCGCGAGAACCGCTCCAGCCGCTTCTATCGCAGCCCGCTCGGACGCCTCTTCACCCAGCTCTGGCTACTGATGCAGGGCTATCGGGCCAGCTCCTGGGAGATCCTGAGCCGCCTGCTGGATGACGTGTTCGCCGAGCTGGAGCCGGTGGTGCCGTTCTTCTTTCAGCTGATCGGTGATCTGGAGGTGTACCTGGGAGCGCTGGGCTTCCGGCGCATGGCCGCTGCCGCCGGCCTCGACGTGTGCCTGCCGGAGCTGAGCGCCCAGGGTCCGCGGCGGTTACGGGCTCTGTTCAACCCCTGGCTGGTGGTGGAGGGCCGCCCCTGCATGCCGTGTGACCTGGAGCTCGCGAGCCACGAGCGCCTGGTGTTCGTCACGGGGCCCAACTCTGGCGGCAAGACGCGGCTGCTCCAGGCGCTGTGCCTGTGCCAGCTGCTCGGGCAGAGCGGGCTGTTCGTGCCCGCGGCCCACGCCGAGCTGCGCTGGGCAAACGGGCTGTTTGCCTCGCTGATCGAGCAGAGCCAGGTGGATCAGGTGGAGGGGCGGCTGGGCACGGAGCTGCTGCGCATCCGCCGGCTCTTCGAGCGCCTGCGCCGCGGCAGCCTGGTGGTGATGGATGAGCTGTGCTCCGGCACCAACCCGAGCGAGGGAGAAGCGCTGATGCGACTGGTGCTGGACGCTCTGTACGAGCTGGAGCCGCAGGCGTTCATCACCACACACTTCCTGGAGTTTACCGCCCGCCTCGCCGCCAGCACCCCGCATCGCTTCCTGCGCGCCGAGCTGGATCCGCACGAGCAACCGACGTATCTGTTCGGCGATGGGGTCGCCACCACCTCGCTGGCGCACCGGGTGGCGGAGCGCCTGGGCGTGACCCATCAGTCACTGCGCGCACTGATGTGGCGCAACAACCCGGAGCTGCGCCCGGCACCCGCGCCGCCGCTGGCGGCCCCGGCGCAGCGTATCCCCGCCGTGGCCCGCTGACACCAGCCTGGTCGGCGCTACAGCCAGCGCTGCAGCTCGGCGCGCAGCCGCGCCTCCGCTCGCGCCGCGGGGCCGCCGGCCACGCCGCTCTCGCGAGCGCGCGCGACCAGCCGCGTGTCCTGCCGCAGCGCCTGGCGATCTGCCTCGGGATGGCTGGCAAAGAACTCTTCCAGGGCCGGCTCGCCTTCGCTCGAGAAGCGCTCGAGCCACTGCTCCAGCCGCTCATCGTCGACCTCGGCTGGCTGCGGGGCAGGCCGCGTGCTGGGCAGCATGCCTGCCTCGAGCGCCGCCACCCGCTCACCGAGAGCGCGGGCGCCGTCCGCCTGGGTACGCAGGTGTTGCCGCACGACCCCGATCTGCCGCGACTGAGCTCGCCGATCGCCCAGGGCCCTGGCGTGTTGCACCGCCTCCAGCAGCTCCTCGTCCAGCTGCAGGCGCTCCAGCTGACTCGGCTTGAGCTTCACCAGCGTCTGCGCCAGGCGCTTCAGCCGCTCTTCCTTGGTATTTTCGGCGCGGCGGAGATCGCTGCGCGAGGTCAAGTCGCGGTCGTCCGCGTCGGCCTTGGCTTGCTCTCGGAGGCGATCGGTCAGCTTGCGCATGGCGCGGGATGTGGCACGGAGGCCTCGGCTTGTCACGCCCAGACGCGGCGGGCAGCGGCCCATTTGCGCCATTTTGGCCGACTTGACCCGGCGCGTGACGCCAGTCACGCTTTCTGGATGCTCCCCAGGCCCTGGGCGTTTCTCGCTGGCGCCGGCGCCTTTCTGCTCAATCCCACCTTTGCCTGCGGTAGCGCCGAGCCTGACTACCAGTATGGCGAGGCGGAGTTGCGCGCCGCGGTGGAGGGGAACTGGGCGCTGACCGTCACCCCCGGCCCGGGTGCAGCGCTGGAGCTGAGCGTGCGCCTGCAGCAGCGTGCGGAGCATATGGCGAGCGCCCGCGCTCCGTCGGCGCCAGCGCCGTCGCTGCTGCGCTCCGCTCACGCCTGCGGCACCCGTACCCTGCTGGCACCGGCGCACGCCTGCATCGACTCGACGGAGATGCCACTGGCGGTGAGCTTGCTGGCGGGAGGCGCCGGTCTGGAGAGCGCCGCGCTGAGCGGCAACTTCCGCGTCGACTCGCTGGTGTTCGACGTGGGCACCTTGCACCTGACCCTGGGCGAGCTGCGTGTCACGGCGCAGCTGGATGCACAGGGCAACGTCAGCTCCGCGGTGCTGGAGTCGGCGCCCGCGGGCAGCGCCACGCTGCAGCGGCTGGCACGGTAGGGCGAGCCCACGACGAGCCGCAGCCAGCGGTTCGAAGCGCTCGCGACGTCCAGCGCCGACCCGACCAGCCGGCAACGCTGAGGCTGTCTGCCCCGGGGCGCCGTCCCTCATCCACCCTGCTCGGCAGGACAGCGCTGTCGTGGCTCCGGCGACGCGAGCCGTAAAAAATGGCCAGCCGCGCACGCCGCGCTGGGCTGGCACCAGGCTTGCTGGAGCGTGGGTCATGAGGTGGCTCTCCCCGTTGCTCGCGGTCTTGCTGGTTCCGTTCGCCTGCTCCGAAGATGAGCCGGCGCAGACGCGCGAGGACTTCTGCGATCGCTGGGCGGCTGCTGCATGCAGCGAAGAGGTGGTGTCGGCCTGCGTGGCGGAGAACGTGGATGCCTGTCGGCTGAGCCAGGAGCGCGAGTGCCTGGAGCTGGTGCCCGCCACCGGCTTCGTCGATGATCGCGCCGACGAGTGTCTCGACGCGGTCGCCACTGCCTATGCCGACGCCGACCTGACGGCGAGCGAGCTGGACACCGTGTTGCGGCTGGGGCCACCTTGTGATCGCCTGGTACGCGGCCCGCGCGCGACGGGTGAAGAGTGCACCACCCGCCTGGACTGTGATGGGCCGGGCGGCTACGACTGCGTGTTCAAGGGCGGCGAGACCAACGGCAGCTGCCAGCTGCCTGCGCTGACCCAGGCCGGGCGCGACTGCAGCGCCGACAACGCGGTCTGCACCAGCGGCTTCTACTGCGATGGCAGCAACTGCATCGAGGGCAACGCCATGGGTGAGGCATGCGCCCGGAATGAGCAGTGCGCCGAGGGTTACTGCGGCAGCGCGGGCCTCTGCGTCGCCGGCCTGGCAACGAACCAGCCGTGCACGCTCGACGTCGAGTGTGCGTCGGGTTTGTGTTACCGCTTCTCTGACACGGAGCAGGTGTGCACGGACCGCGTGCGCCTGGCGCGCACCGACCCGCTGTGCTCAACCGCGCGCTAGGCGCGCGGGTGTTCCAGCGCGCGCGGCGGGGTGATGCAGTCAGGTGGAGAGCCGGGCTGCTGCGCTCTTCAGGGTTTCGGCCGCGCTGCGCTCGATCGCGTCGCCGTGTCCGACCAGGATGCGCCCGAGCCCCGGGGTCTGAGACAGCTCGAGCAGGTGCTCCTTCAGCGCGGCCCTGTCCTTGACCACCATCCAGCGAGTGATGCGCGGTACGCTGGCGACGCCGGTGGGGGCCAGCAGCACGCCCATCATGCCACCGAGCCTGGGCAGGTTGAGCAACATGTCATTGACGACCAGCGAGCAGCGATCCGCCTCTCGCACCAGCACGGCGCCCTCGCGCTCCTGAGACCCGCGCCAGTGAAACACGCGCACGGCCGGGTCGCCCACGTCATGGTCGTAGGAGCCGTCCACCGGCACCTCCTTCGCGACCTTGGCCGTGGCGCCCTTCGGACATAGCACCTGAAGCTCCGGATAGCGCTGCTTGAAGATGTAAGCGTCTTGCCGATGGAAGCCGTTCGGCACGAGCAGATACGCTGGCTTGCCCCAGCGCTCCAGCTCCGCCATCTCGGCGTCGCGCAGCGCGATGGCGTTGTGGATCAACAGACGCTCACCGCTGAGCTTGGCGACCACCATCAGCCGCTGCAAGCCCCCCGGCATCTTGCCCGACACACTCCACACCTTGTCCGAGTGCTTCTCCACCGGCCCATGCTCGAGCACCGTCCAGGTCCGAAAACACTTCGCCACTGCGCCGCTCCTCCGCTTACGGCGGCGGGCCTTCACCCCTGCCGCCAGCCCACCGTAGCGTCATGCGGCCAGCGCGCTGCGCTGACAAGGGGCCTCCGGCGCTTCCGGAACTGCGCGGGCTGGCGAGGCAGAGCTCTGCCAGCTAGAAGGCAGGCCGATGTCGATCGCCCAGGAGCGCGAGCTGGAGCAAGCGGTGGTGGAGTCATGGCCGGCAGCCGAGTGCCAGCCGCTGGACGGCTGGCTGCTGCGCTGCAGCGGTGGGCCCACCCGTCGCGGCAACTCGGTGGCCACGTTGGCGGCGGGTACGGCGCTGAGCCTGGAGCAGAGGCTGGCGCAGACCGAGGCCTGGTACCTGGCGCGAGGCCGGCGCGCGCAGCTCCAGGTGGGCCCCTGTACAGTGCCGCCGGGGCTGGACGCGGCGCTGGAGCAGAGGGGCTATGGCAAGACGGGCGAGGCGGTAGTGATGACGGCAGCCGCCGCGCGGGTGGCGCAGCTCACCGGCTCGCAGCAACCGAGTGAGGCCGTGTGCACGCGAGTGGAGGCCCAGCCAGGCCCGGCGTGGCGCGGCATCGCCGCGGCCACCAGCCGATTTGCCAGCAGCCCGGAGGTGCTGGACGGCTTTCTACAGCGCCTGGCAGAGCGTGGCTGCTGCGCCAGCGCCTGGCTTGGCAGCACTGCAGGCGCACCGCCCGAGCAGGGCACGGCCGCCGGCATGGCGCTGGGCATTGCCTGGGGGCGCTGGCTGGGAGTGTATGCCATGCATACGCGTCCGAAGCTACGGCGCCGCGGCGTTGCTCGCGCGCTGCTACGAGCCCTGGCAGAGCACGCGCTGGCCGGGGGCACGAGGCAGCTGTATCTGCTGGTCGAGCCCGGCAACCTGCCCGCTCGCGCGCTGTACGCTCAGTGCGGCTTCGGGGACGTGTACGAGTATCACTACCGCGAGCAGCCAGGGCCGCGCTGAGGGGCCCTGGTCACTCCAGGCGAATGTCGTCGATCTGCAGGAAGCCCGTCTCGCTCGCGCTGGCCAACTCGCCCGCCTCGTCCATGGTGGCGGACGGAGCAAAGATGAGCCCGGTGAAGCGGCTGAGCACCAGCTTTGCCGCCGCCTCGTCGCTGCCCGTCCAGCCCTGCCCGTCGGTCCAGCCGGCGCGCGCCCAGGGCGCGTAGCTGAAGCTGACCAGCGGCAGCACCAAGGTGCTGGTCGTGGTAGTCACACTGACGTCCACGCCGAGCTCACTCCACACGCCGCCAAAGGTCTCGGAGTACACAGGGCTATCGAGGCGAACGCGCACGTTGCGTGGGCGATCCGAGCGCCAGGAGAGCACGAGCGAGGTCTTGTCGCGCAGGTCCACCTCCTCACCTTCCACCGTGGCGTAACCGAAGTTCACCCACTCGTTCCACGCGCCCGGCTGGCGCGTGAAGGTGAAGTTGCAGCGCAGGTCATGCTCTCCGGCAATCGGCCCGCTGGTGTTCAGCAGGGTAACGACGCTGCTGCCTTCCGCAGCATAC
Source organism: Polyangiaceae bacterium (assembly GCA_025937895.1). Taxonomy (GTDB): domain Bacteria; phylum Myxococcota_A; class Polyangia; order Polyangiales; family Polyangiaceae; genus SZUA-265. Next base: position 8,953 of record JAICQL010000143.1, read on the forward strand.
GCGAACGCGCCGGTAGGCGCGCCGGGGCCCGGCGACGTGAACTCGAAGCCATTGTTGAGCGCCACGTCCAGCCCCTGATCCACCACGGCCCACGCCGGCGGAGCAGACTCCGTTTGCTCGTGGGTCAGCCCGCGCTCGACGTAGGCGCGAAAGTCGCTGACCGCTCCGGCCAGCGACGACTCGAAGGCATCCGCCTCCAGCCGCCACTGCTGCTCGTCGAGCAGCGGGTCCGCGGCGACGAGGGGGCGCAGCAGCGTACGGTAGTGGCGCACGCGCTGCAGCAACTCGCGCAGCGCGAAGGGCCCGTCCAGCAACTCGCCCCCCACCTGCTCGAAGCGGCTCCAGTGCGTGCGCGCCAGGCGATCGAGAAAGCGATCGCAGCGCGGCGGGGTGATGCGCTGCGGATTGTCCGCCGACCAGACGGGGCGCGCGCTGCAGTCACGCGGCTGCTCGTTCCAGTCGGGCACCGCAGGTGCGCTCACCCATTGCGCAGGTGCCATGTACGGGTCGAACTCCCAGAGGGTGTTGTCCAGATCCCAGGGGATCAGCTGGAATCGGCCGCTGCCGCCGCTGTCGTGGTACCAGTAGAAGTTGTGCGGCGTGCTCGGCGCGTAGAACGCCATGATGCCGTCCCAGTTCTTCAGCGCGCGATCCACGGCGATGTAGCGCAACGTGTGCTCCAGGTCGACCCAGCTGGACATCGCCGAGGCAAAGCCCTGCTCCGTCGCGCCCGCCACCGCGCTCGCGAACGCCTGGAAGCCGGACACATCGCCCTCCTCCTCGTTGGTGGCCAGCGCGCTCCGCAGCGCCTTCGCGTCCAGCGCGGGCGATGGCCAGATCTCCTTGTACAGGTTGCCGTCACCGCCGCCTGCCGGAAAGTGCGCTTTGGTGTAGCGACCATCGATCGCCTCCACCGCGATGAACAGCCCTTCCAGCACGCCGTTGACGTGCACCTGCGCGATGGCGGTGCGCGGCGCGTCCACCCCGAAGGCGCGGAAGGTCTCGTAGGCGAGCAACTCGCGCAGGCGCGTGGCGTCTCCCGACGAGGCGTGCAGGTTGAGCCGCTTGAGCCCGTCCAGCCGTGTCTTGGGCTGATACTCGTCCAGTTTCAGCTTGTAGGAGAGCCTCTCGCAGGTGCCCTCGCGGCTGCGCACGCCGCCGTTGTCGTCCCAGCAGTGGTGCAGCGACCACGCGCCCTTGTGGCGCAGCCCCACCTCGCCCAGCTCCAGGGTGCCCAGCCCAGTGCCAGTGACGCTGGCCTGCGCCGGCACGTACACCTCATCGTCGCCGTGCTCTTCCAGCAAGGTCTGGTTTGCTGCGGAGAGCGTCAGGTGAATCTGCAGGACCTGATCGGGCACGAACAGCTGCGCACCCGGCAGGCTTCCCTGCGCGGCAGGATCCGCCGAGCCATTGCCTTGCCCCGCAGCGCCCCCCGTGCCGGCGCTGCCCGGTGCCGTATCTGACGTGCTGCCCGCGCTCCCCCGCAGCTCGTCGAGGGGCACGGTGTCACACGCGGCCACGGCGACCAGCAACAACCCACCCGTGAGCCCCGCGCCACAGCCCGCCCGCACCCGCACCATCATTTCAATTTGATCGATGTGTTGCATGACAGCAACACGACTGGAAAGCAGTGCTCGCTGCCCGCAGCGCCACGCTACGCCACCTACCCGCACTCCCCTCGCCCGCCCGGGCGAGCGGCGTATTCCGGAGCGATTCGCGCCACTCTGGTGATCATCGACGCCACGCCTAGCGAGCACACAGGTAGGGAAAGGCAGGGTTAACTCAGCGAGCGATTGATGATCGTGCACAGCGGGCGTACAACCCTGACATGGGGAGAAAGACAGCACTCATCCTGGCCGGAGCTGCCGCAAAGGGCGCATTTGAAGCCGGTGTCCTCGAGGTGCTCTCGGAGCACCTCGAGCGCATCCCCATCGTGCGCATCGTCGCTGCCAGCGCCGGAGCGCTCAACGGTGCCGTGTATGCTGCCGGCGTCCGTCACGGCTCGGAGCACCTGGTGGCCGCGCGTCTGGCAGAGCTCTGGCAGCACGACGCGAGCTGGCACAACATGCTGAAGGTCAGCCCGCTCGACATCCTGCACGGCGTGGGCATCGGCACGGGCAACCGCCTGCTGCCGCTGCTGCAACGGGTGGTGGAGGAGCTGCCGCTGGTGCGCCGGCGCCCCATCGAGCTGCACCTGGTGCTGACGGCGCTGGAGGGCTCCGCGGGTAACATCGGCGAGCAGCCGGCGACCACCTTTGAGCACGTGGTGAGCTTCGGCGACGAGCAGTTCGATACAGAGCCGGGTCGGGCGGAGGTACTTCAGGCTGCGCTGGGCTCGGCTGCTTTTCCCCTGCTCTTCGCTCCGGTGGAGCTGCCGGGGGTGGGTGACTGCGTCGACGGCGGCCTGGTGAATGACACGCCGATCAAGCACGCCATCGCCGGCGGCGGGGTCGAGCGCATCGTCGTGGTCAGCCCGGAGCCGGTGGAGCTGGACGCGCCGGAGCCGCTGCGCGGGATGAAGCTCGTCAGCCAGCTCGCCGAAGCCCTGATCAACGAGCGCCTCTATCGAGATCTGCGCGAGGCGCAGACCATCAATGGTTACCTCGAGCGGCTCGACGGGCTGGTCGACAGCAAGGTCCCGCTGGACGTGATCGAGAAGGTGAAGGCCGTCTTCGGCTGGGTGCCGCTGGAGATCGTCCAGATCCGTCCTGCGCGGCCGCTCGATGGCAGTGCCTTCAGCGCCTTCTCCAACACCGCGCAGCTGAAGGCGTATGTCGCAGCGGGGCGCGAGGCGGCGAGCAGCGCCTTGAGCACGCTGTTGTCTCCATAGCTGTTGTCTCCATAGCTGTTGTCGCGGCGGCTGGAGTCTCTGTAGCGGGAGTCGCCCGAACGGTAGCTACCCGACCGCCCGCTTGCTGCAGCATCCTGCGACGCTACGGCGTGACGCCCCGGCATCGCTGTGGCGGTCCGGTGAGAGTACGGGCGATTGCGCGGGGCAAGTTGGCTGGAATTGAAGTGCGATCACGCATTTTTTCAGCGCAGCACGATATTTTGCGAGCGCGTATCTGCTGACGGGAGCGGGGCTGCGCGGCGCGCCGGCGCGAGGCACGCGGCGTGCATGGGTCGGGCGATGTTTGGTCGAGAGCGCGCGGAGCCCGAGCCGCCCGCGCAGCTCGTTCGCGAGAAGGATTGCCCACATGACCATGAGCAGCAACAAGGACGTCCGAGCCACGTTGCGGGGCTCGCTCGAGCAGCAGCTCGACCTGGTGGTGCCGCAGGCCAGGTCCCGCGCCGCGAAGCGCAAGGCCTTCTTGATGGTCTCCACGGGCCCATCCGCAGGCATGGTGTTCCCGGTGACGCAGCGCTCGCTGCTGGTGGGCCGCTCACAAGACGCCGAGGTGCAGATCAACGAGCAAGCCATCTCTCACCAGCACGCGCGTCTGGAGCAGACCGAGCAAGGCATCGTGCTGCGCGACCTGGGGTCCACCAACGGCACCTACGTCAACGGTGAGCTCGTGGAGGAGGCGGTGCTGCTCAACGGCGGAGACAACATCCGCATGGGCTCCACCACCTTCACCTTCGTTACGCGCGAGGGGCCCTCGCCCAAATCGACGGTGCGCCTGCAGGCGCTGGATCCAGGTCAGCTGAAGCGCCGCGCAGAGCCGGACGGCGCACAGGTGATGCCCGCCAGCCAGCACACCGGCTCGATCTCGCTGACTGATGCCGTGCGCAAGGTGCGCACCTGCTGGGGCTACGCGCGGCGCTACTGGCAGCTGCTGGCAGTGGGCGCTGGCTTCGGGCTGCTGATGGCGCTGCTGCAGGTCTGGCTACGGCCTCCGCCCGGCTCAGCCTGGTTCGAGCTCAGCCTGGTGCCGGCGCACCCGGCGGGCAACGAGGAGGCGCCACAGGCGTTCGTGAGCGCCGAGAGCACCTTCCGCAGCCTGCCGCTGATCAAGCAGACGCTTCAGGATCTGGGCGCGCAGAGCGTGAGCGACAGCGTCGCCAGCGACATCCAGTCCAACCTCACCTTCGAGCCCATCGCCTACAACTCCAAGGTGTATCACGGCGAATACCAGGACTCCTCGGCGGAGCTGGCACTGCGCTTCTTGAATCAGCACGTACACGTGTACATCGAGTCGGAGCTCGACAAGCTGCTCACGGTGCTGAAGGCGGATGCCGCCTTTGACCGCGCGCAGGAGCAGAAGGCATACGAGCGCGTGGCGCGGGCGCGCAGCGAGCTGATCGCCTTCACGGAGCAGCACCCCGACGCCGTGCCCAAGGACGCGAAGCTACCGAACGCCATGCAGGTCCGCTTGCCCGCGGACGCCAGCCCCGAGCGCATCGAGGAGAGCATGGTGGCGGCCAGCCATGCCCTGCGCCGCGCCTACCTGCAAATCCAGAGCAAGAAGGCCCAGCCCTACCTGCAGAAGGCGGCGCAGGCGGAGGACAAGATCGCTGAGGCACACGCCCGGGGCCTGGGGGACCAACACCCGGACGTGCGCGCGCAGCGCAGCCTGCAGGCAGCGATGCGCAGCAAGGCCAACGCCATCCTGGCGGCCGAGCCCAGCGCCGCAGAGCAAGAGCTGGACCCGCAGATCCAGGGCTTGAAGGCAGAGCTGGCAGAGCTGGAGGCGCGGCTCAGCCAGCTGCCGGGCGGCTCCACCCGCAGCGTCAAGGCGGCGCTGGCGGGAGACACGGGTACGAGCACCGAGGTGCTGGCAAGCCGCCCCGCGCAGAGCCTGGCGCAGCTGTCGCTGCAGTACGCCGAGCTCTCCCGCGAATACGAGAACGCCAAGAGCCAGCACGAGGCGCTGCTGAAGAAGCGCGAGGCCACTGACCGCCAGCTGGAGCGCGAGCGCACCAGCGCGGCGGCCCGCTACGACATCATCACCCCGCCCACGGCGGCGAAGGCTTCCTTGTTCTCGACCGCGCTCAAGCGCTCGCTGCTCGGGCTTTGCATCGGGCTCGGGCTGGCCGTGCTGGCGGCGATGTGCCTGGAGCTGCGGCGGCTCCTCATCGCGCGCGGGCACATTCCGGGCTGAGCTGGCGCTGGCGGAGCTGTCCCACCAAGCTCGGTTCCAGGCAAGGAGCAGGCTGCCGTGGCTACGGCTACCGGCGTCCAGCAAACGTAACCATTCCGAGGCAACCGGCTGGCATCGCTCTTCGTCTCTGGCACTGCTTGCCGTGCGCCTGCGCCACGGCACTACAGCGGAGCCACGGTTAGGCCGCGCCTCCGCTGCTCGCCGTGGAAGCGTGGACGAAGCTGCAAATGCCGGAACGCCTCGCTGAGGCGCAGTGTCGCGTTGCGAGTCGCAACGCCAGCGAGGAGGAGCCGACAACTCCGTAATGAAATGTTTAGAAAGGGCTCTCCACCACCCTCCTGCAAGGAGATGTCCGCATCGTGAATACTCCCGCAAACCCTCGACTCTGGACCGTAGTGCTCGCTGGCGGGGATGGGGTTCGCCTGCGAGCGCTGACGCGTGCGCTACACGGTGAGGAGCTGCCCAAGCAGTTCGCTTTCATCCATGGCGGCGCCTCGCTGCTGCAAGCCACCATTGCGCGCGCGCGGCGCTGGAGCGCGCCGGAGCGCATCGTGGTGGTGGTCGCGCGCGAGCGTGAGGCACTGGCTCGCGCACAGCTGCGCGACTACGGTCCCGTGCACCTGGCGGTGCAGCCCTGCAACCGCGGCACCGGCCCGGGCCTGATGTTGCCCTTGAGCCACGTGCTGGCCATGGATCCCGAGGCGCATGTGGTGGTGTTGCCTTCCGATCACTACGTGCGGGACGAGGCGCCGTTCGAGCAATCCATTCACGCGGCGGTGGCCGCCTCCAGCGAGCAGATCGCACTGGTGGGCGCGGTGCCCGATCACGCCGAGACGCAGTATGGCTGGATGGTGCGCGGGGTGCGCCCGGGGGTGGAGGGGCACGTGGTGGAGTGCTTCTGCGAGAAGCCGCCGGCCAGCGTGGCAGAGCAACTGCTGCGTGACGGCGCACTGTGGAACACGTTCGTGATGGCAGGCTCGGTGCAGCGCTTCTGGCAGCTGCTGCGGCAGCACCTGCCGCAGCAAGCAGCGCGCTTCGAGGAGTATCTGGGCGCGCTGCACGGCCCCGAGGAGCGAGCGGCGCTGCGCGCGCTGTACGCGCGCATGCCCGGCGCGGATTTCTCGCGCGAGGTGCTGGAGCGCGCCCGTGATCTGCGCCTGGTCGCGCTGCGCTCCTGCGGTTGGTCTGACTGGGGCACGCCCGAGCGCGTGCTCGACAGCCTGCGCAATCACAGCGACTACGGCGTGCTCTCGCAGCGCCTGGCGCTGGCCAGCGCAGCTGCAGGCTGAGCGCGTGCCTCGCCTGGAGCCCGCGGCGCAGCCGGGGGCGGCGCCGACGTTCTATTCGCCGCGCCGCCAGCCGCGGGCTGACCAGGAGCTACCAGGCGCCCGGGGGCGCCTGCTGCGGTCACCGGGGCTGCGCGCGCCTCACGCCGAGCGGCGCGCCGCACCGGGAAAGTCGATCTCGCAGAAGGGTGCGCTGGGCTTCGCGAAGAGATAGCCCTGCATCAGCTCGATGCCCATGGCGTTGAGCGCCTCGAACTCGGCCTGAGTCTCCACGCCTTCGGCGATCATCACGATGCCCTCGTCCTGACAGAAGTCGCGCATGTTGCGGGTGAGGCGCCCGGCACGGCTGTCGAGGGTGATGCCGCGCACGATGCCCTTGTCCAGCTTGACGAAGTCGGGCTCCAGCATGGCCAGTGAGCTCAGGCCCTGATAGCCAGCTCCGAAATCGTCCAGCGCGATGCGGAAGCCGAGCTCGCGCAGCTTGCGCAACTGCGCGCGCGCGCCCTCGAAATCAGTGATCTCTTCGGTCTCCGTGATCTCCAGCACCACGCGCTGGGCCACCGCGTTCAGGGCAGAGTTGGCCGCGAACAGCGCCGGGCCATACAGCTCCTGCGGCTGAATGTTGAGGAACAGGGACAGCTCGCCGGAGAGCTGGTCGATCGGCGCCAGCGCCACCTCGCTCAGCACGCTGCCCAGCTCCACGACCCGCCCGGACTGGTTGGCGGCGTCCAGCAACTCACCGATGTGGCGCAGATCGGGGTGCGTGGGCCGGCACAGCGCTTCGTAGGCAAACGGGCGCTGGCGGTGCAGGGAGACGATCGGCTGATAGACGAAGCGCACGGAGCGCTCTGCCATGCACTTCTCCAGCGCGCGCAGCCGGCGCATGCCGGCATCGTTGCGCACGCCCGCGCTCTGATCCGGATCGTGACACAACAAGCAGTTGCCGCCGGATGCCTTGGCTCGCTGCAGGGCCACCTGCGCCGCCTCCAGCAAGCCGCTGGGGTCGGTGCGATCGGTGGGAAACTCGGCCACGCCGATCGACGCGGTCAGCGCGTGCTGGCTGGCGCCGAGCTCCATCGCCAGCGCGACGCGGAAGCGCTGCAGGATGGTGGCGGCAAGGTTGCGCGACGTCTCGGGCAGCAAGACGGCAAACGTATCGGCGTGCAGGCGACAGACCAGGTGCTGCTTGCTCAGGAGAGCGGTGTTGCCCTCTCCCGGCAAGAGCAGCCGCGCCACCTGCGACAACACCTTGTCGCCCCCGGCGTGGCCCAGCTTCTCATTCACGGCGGAGAAGCGATCCAGACCGACCAGCGCCACCGAGAAGCGGTGCTTGTTGCGCGAGCGCTCCACCTCGCTGCGCAGCTGATTCTGGAAGTGCGAGTGGTTGAAGAGCCCGGTCACCATGTCGCGCGCGGAGAGGCGCTCCAGCTCGCGGCATTTCTCGACCAGCTTGTTGACCAGCTTGCGGTTGGCGCGCTCCAGGCTCAGCTGCTTGAGCATCCGCTGCAAGCGAGCCTCGAGATCGGCCAGGTCCACCGGCTTGATGAAATAGTCGGCGACTCCGTGCTTCATGGCCTCGACGGCCGAGTGCAGGTTGCCGTACCCGGTGACCAGCGCCACCTTGCAGTCCGCGCCGGACAGCGCAGCGCAGATATCCAGGCCGCTGCCGTCGGGTAGATTCTTGTCGACGAATGCCACATCGAAGTCGAGGGTGAGGCAACGCGCCAGCCCGTCCGCACGAGTGGCAAAGGTCTCCACGGTGGCTCCCATATCCGCCAGCGCGACCTGAAAAAACTGACGGATGACGGGCTCGTCATCCACCACGATCACGCGGGGTGCGTTCACGGACATGCGCCTAGCAATTGATTACGGATTCGGGCGCCGGGGACTGAGCGGTTTCGCCGCCTTCCTACAGGGGGAGTCGGCCAATCCGTTACTCACTGTGTTACACGATGCGGGTCCGCACCAAGTTCGTGGCCGTCACCTCGTTCCTGGCGGCCGTCCCGCTCGTGATGTCGGCGTCGCAGAGCATTCGTCTGCATGAACGAGCACTTGGAGATGCGCTGTTGGAGCTGCACAGGGCCTCGGCCACGCTCGGCGCTCAGGTCGTCGATCAGCACCTGGCGCGCACCGAGGGGGCGCTACGCGCCACCGTTCATGACACCATCGACTGGCAAGATCTCAGCTCGGCAGAGCGCCAGGCGGCGCTGTGGCTGCTGTTCGGGCAGTTCGAATCGAGCGCCGTGGCCACCCTGACCCAACACGGCACGGTCAGCGAGCGCGCCTATCTGGGACAGCCCAGCGCCACGGCGCCCGGGCACCCCATGTTCTCCGAGCGCGACATGCTGGAGTTCGAGCAGGTGGCGCCGCCTGCAGAGGCTGGCGTCACCGTCGGTGCGCCGATGCGCACCGAGGCTGGAGTCGTCGTGCTGCCGCTGTCCGCCAACGAAGCCGCGGCGGACGGCCAGCCGCGCGCGCAGGTGAGCATCGGCCTGAGCCTCGAGCCCCTGTGTACCGCCTTGAGCAAGGCGCAGCCGAGCGCCGGGGCCGTGTGGCTACTGGACGCCTGGAACCGGCGCGTGTGTGAGAACGGGCAGCTCTCCAGCTTGCAGCCGGTGGAGGACACGCTGGCACGAGTGCTGGAGGAGAGGAGCCTCCTCTACTCGCGCAAGGCCAGCGCCGCCGAGGTCCACGGCGCTGTGGCAAGTGCCGCGCACGGCTTCAAGGTGGTGGTGGAGCAGCCGCTCGAGCTCGTCACGGAGCCGGCGCGGCGCCTGCGCTGGCAAACGTTCTACTGGCTGCTCGTGGGAGTGGGCGCGGCCCTGGCCAGCGGCTGGGTGCTGGGGCGCAACCTGCTGGTGCCGCTGGAGCGCCTGGCGCAGGCCGCGCGCCGCATCGGGCGGGGCGATTTCGGCGGCGAGCTCGGCATCGGCGCGCGCCGGGATGAATTCAGCGATCTGGCCGCGTCGTTCAACACGATGCAGCGGGCCATCGCCGAGCGCGATCGCGAGATCCAGACCTGGAACGCCACCCTGCAGGAGCGCGTGGAGCAGCGCGGGCGCGAGCTGGAGGAGGCGCAGCGCGCGCTCCTGCAGTCGCAGCGCCTGGCAGGGCTGGCGGTGACCACCGCGGGCGTGGCGCACGAGATGAACAACCCGCTCACCGGCGTGCTGGGCCTGGCCCAGGTGCTGAGCGCGCGGCTGCGCAAGCGCGAGAGCCGCAACAGCGACGTGAGCATGCTCAACTCCATCGTGGAGGAGTCCAAGCGCATGCAGGGGCTGTTGCACCGCATGGGCAGCCTGGAGGCGAGCCACGGCGATGGCCACAAGCTGCGCAACCTGCGCCTGGCCGGCATCCTCGACAGCGTGCTGCTGGCGCACCGCGAGCGCATCCAGCAGGCCGACGTGATGATCGGCCGCAAGTACGAGCCGGCGCTGGAGGTGCTGAGCGATCCGTACCGTCTGCACGCGGTGTTCGCCGAGCTGCTGGACAACGCGTTGAAGGCCGTCAGCTACTGCGCGCCTGGCGTGCAGCGGCGCGTGGAGCTCGAGGTGCAGGGCAGCGATGGCTGGCTGGACGTGACGCTCTCGGACAACGGCCGCGGCATCGAGGCGGAGCACCTGGACCGGGTGTTCGAGCCATTTTTCACGACCAAGCTGTGCGGACAGGGAGAGGGCCTGGGGTTGGCCCAGGTCTACCGCATGGTGGAGGGCCTGGGGGGCAAAGTGACCATTCAGAGCGAGTTGCGCGTCGGCACGCAGGTGACCGTGAGGCTGCCACGCGCGCACGCTGGAGCGCTGCTGGTATGAGCCCTCGTCGAGACTTGCACGGCGACGATCTGTCGCTGCTGAGCGGAGAGATCCGGCGCTGGCTGGAGCAGCGCGGCCTGTCGGCGCAGGTGCAGCTGACCCACAGCGACGGCAGCCCGGTGTCGGAGGCCACGGTCGCCAGCTTGCGCGACCCCTGCGCCCAGCTGCTGCGGCGGCGCAGCCACCTGGAGCGCCTGGCCGCGCTGGGTGAGGTGAGCGCCTCGATGGCACACGAGGCGCGCAACGTGCTGGCCGGCATCTCCGGGCTGACGCAGCTGCGCTCGCTGGGCGCGCCCGACGAGCGCACGCGGCTGATCCGCGAGGAGGCCGAGCGCTGCGCGCAGCTGCTCTCCACCTTCCTCAGCTTCGTCACCACGGAGCTGCCGCCGCGCACCCTGGTCTCCGCGTCGGCGGTGCTGGAGCCGGTGCGGATGATGCTGGTGGCCGAGGCCAAATCGCGGCACTGCCAGCTGAGCGTGCAGGTGGCGGCCGACACCCCGCAGTTTCCCGCGCGCGCCAACGAGCTGCGCCAGGTCATCTTGAATCTGGCGCTGAATGCGCTGCAGTCCGCCACCGGCGGCGGCAACGTGCAGCTCGTGGCGAAGTCGACCAGCGATCACGTGCGCTTGCAGGTGCTGGATGACGGACCCGGCATCGCACCCGAGGTGCTGGACAACCTGTTCGAGCCGTTCGTGACCACCAAGGCGGATCGCGGTGGCACGGGGCTGGGCCTGTCCACCGCGCTGCGCCTGGTGGAGGGCATGGGCGGGGCGCTGACCGCCATCAACCGCAGCCCGCGCGGCGCCTGCTTCGAGGTGCAGCTGCCGCTTGCGGACGAGGCCCCCTTCTCCGGAGGGGCGCGCTGATCGTGGCTCGCCGGCTCTGGCTCGGTGTGCTGGCCGTGGTGCTGATCGCGGGCCTGGGGCTGCTCAGCCGCGCGCTGCCGTCCACCGGTAGCGCACCCGCGCCAGCGCCGGTCGCGGCGGCAGCCGTGCCGCCGAGCGAGCCGGCGGCCCCTGCCGAGCCCGCGCTCGCCGAGCCCCAGCCCGCCGCGCCAGAGCTCGAGGCGCACGTGAGCCACGTGAAGGGCAACGTCGAGGTGGTCCTGCCGGCGGAGGGCCGCTGGCGGCGGGTGAGCGTGGGACAGCTGCTGGGCCCCGACGCGGTGCTGCGCACCAAGCAGGGCCAGGTGGTGCTCGGCATCGGACCCGGGGTGGAGGTGAGCGTGAGCCCCGCCTCGCAGTTCCGGCTGCGCGAGCTGTCGAACCGGCTCTCGCGGGTGCGCCTGGAGGGCGGGCACGTGACCGCCAGCGTGGACGGCAACGCGGGCTCGGAGCTGGTGCTGCAGGTGCTGGGCTCCGACGCGGAGGCTCGCACCCGCGATGGTGAGCTGGCCGTGTTGCACACCGCCAACGGGCGCATCACCGTCGCCAGCTCGCGCGGCCAGACGCAGGTCACGTCCGCGGGCGGCGCCGTGGTGGTGAACGAGGGCCAGCAATCCGAGGTGACGCCCGGCAGCCCGCCCCGCGCGCCCGTGGCCATTCCGGGCAAGGTGTTCATCAAGCTCAGCCAGGGCCAGGCGCGCAAGCTCAGCCAGCGCTCCACGCTGGTGGAGGGCGAGACCGCCGCGGGGGCGCTGGTGTCGATCAACGGCGTGGAGGCGGTGACCAGCGGCGGGCGCTTCTCGGTCACCGTGCCGCTGCGCGAGGGCGACAACGAGCTCGACATCGTGGCGCGCGACGTGCTGGGCCGGCAATCGCGCCAGCGCATCCGCGGCATCAACGTGGACTCTCAGCCGCCCGAGATCAAAGGCAGGGTGCGCTGGTGAGCCACTGCCTGCCCTCACGGGCACGCCAGCTGACGGCGCTGGCTTTGCTGGCCTGCGCTGCCGCCGCGCCGGCGCAGGCGCAGGCGGCTCCCCCGGCAGCGGCGAGCGACCGCGCCAGCCCGGCAACGCCTGCTGCCTGGCAGCTGTCAGGCCCGGAGCACGTGAGCGCGCGTGACGTGCGCGTGGTGGAGCTGGAGCTGCACGGCCCCGGCGGCAGCGGCGAGGACGAGCTCTTGCTATCGGCGAACGTCGGGCGGCTCGAGCTGCTGGAGCGCAGCGGCCCCGAGCGCTTTCGCATCCGCTACGAGCTGCCGGAGGCCACCGTTCCGCAGCTGGCGCTGCTGGCGGCGC
>JAICQL010000216.1 GCA_025937895.1 Polyangiaceae bacterium
CCCGAATCCGCACAGCGCCGTTCCGGCGCCGCCGAACCGCACGGCGCCGCGCATCCGCGCCACGCCGTTCCCGCGCCGCACGAACCCGCACGGCGCCGCGCGTTTCCGCCGTCTAGAAGCTCTTTCCGTCTACCTGGGTGACGTTGAGCTTGGCGAGGTCGACGTCTTCGAGACAGCGGATGTTGATGGCGTACATGGGCTGGTCGCCGGGGCCGGTGCCGCGGGCGAAGCTGCGGATGCCGCAGGTGGAGCAGAAGAGGTGGTGGACGTTCTTGCGGTTGAACTGGTAGTCGGTGAGGTGGCCTTCACCGCTCTCGAGCTTGAATTGTTCGGGCTTTACGAAGGTGAGCAGGGCGCCGGTGCGGGAGCAGATGGAGCAGTTGCACTGGATGACCTGGGCCAGGTCGGTCTCGACTTGGTAGCGGACGTTGCCGCAGTGGCAGGAGCCTGCGTAGGTCTTTGCTTCGGCCATTTGTTTCTTCTCTCCTTCTTCTTCTCTCAGCTGGCTTGCTGTGGCACGGAGCTCGGAGCGCCCGCAGGCTCGGCAAAGCGCCGGGACTCGAGCACGTGGCGGCAGGCGCGCTCCAGCGCGCACAGCACATATAGCGGATACAGGCTCCAGAAGCGCCAGGGATGATAGCGGCGAATCACGCCATGGGAGAAGCGGAGCTCGGCGCGCAGGCGTGCGTATACGCTCTGCTGGCGGCGGCCTAGCCCGCCGGGCACGTCCAGGCGGCGCAGGATCGAGGGCCGCGGATCGTACGCGAAGTACTCCTGCTTCTGCTTGATGCGGGCGAAGCGGAAGTTGAAGGAGTCTTCGTCGTGGTCGGTCTCGTCATCCCAGCCGCCGCAGCGCTCGATGGCGGAGCGGCGGATTGACGCATTGGTGCCGGCGACCTGGGTCACGCCGTGCAGGCGGCGGCTGTGATAGGTGCGGCCGCGGGGCATCTTGAGGCAGGAGTAGCGCAGGCACAGGCGGTGGTTGCGGGGCGTATCGTATTTGCTGGGGCTGTCCAGCTCGTTCAGCACGTGGCGCCCGCTCACGGCCACGCAGTTGGGGTCGGCAAAGTTCGCGGCGTGGGCGGCGATCCAGTCGTGATGTTGCGGCAGATCGTCGTCGTCCAGGAACAGCACGATCTCGCCGCGGCTCTGCCGCGCAGCCTCGTTGCGGGCGCGGCCGGCACCGAGCGGCGGGTACTCCAGGATGCGCACCCGGGGGTCGCGCGCGGCGGCGTCGAGCGCCTCGCGATAGCGCTCGCGAGTGTCGCTCGATTGCTCGATCACCACGATCTCGAAGCGGGGGTAGCTCTGTACTCGCAGGCGCTCGAGCAGCTCGAGCAGCTGTGGCAGGCGCTGATGAGACCGCACTGCCACCGATACGAAGGGCAGGTGGGGCTCGGGCGTCTGTGGAGGGGAGCCGTGCTCGGTCGTCACGCGCGCCCACCATGCCGCGCCTCGTGCGCCGAGTCACCGTGGTTTGCACGCGTTCAGCGGGGCGGGCAGCGGGCTTCTAGCTCTGGTCTCGAGCCAGGCCACGGGACCCAACGGCGCCGGCCGTGCAGTGTGCTCGATGGGATAGAGCGGCTCGAGGTGGCACACCGGAGCACATCTGCACCGCTGCTCAGTTATCGAGCGACGACTGCCCTGCCCTGAGCCAGACTGCAGCATGGCGAACGTTGCGAAAGTCCGTGCGCCAGAGGCGCTGGCGCTGAGTGGTGAGCCACTGAGCGTGGCGGAGGTCGAGCGGGTTGCGCGCGGCGGGCTGCCGGTGGTGCTGGGCACGGCGGGGCGCGAGCGGCTGCTGGCCTCGCGCGCGGCGCTCAGCACGGCGCTACGCCAGGACGAGCCGCTGTACGGGGTGAACACGGGCTTTGGCTCGCTGGCAAAGGTGCGCATCGGCGCCGATGATCTGCGCGAGGTGCAGCGCAACCTGATCCTGTCACACGCCTCGGGCGTGGGCGACGCGCTGCCGGATGACGTGGTGCGCGCGATGTTGCTGCTGCTGGCCGCATCGCTCACACGCGGGCTCTCCGGGGTGCGGCCGGTGGTTGTGGAGCGGCTGCTTGGGCTGCTCAACTCCGGCGTGACGCCGGTGGTGCCGGAGCGCGGCTCCGTCGGCGCCTCGGGGGATCTGGCGCCGCTCGCCCACGCTGCGCTGCTCCTGCTGGGTGAGGGCAGCGCGCGCTGGCAGGGTCAGGTGCTGAGCGGCGCGCAGGCGCTGCAACAGCTGCAGCTCGAGCCGCTGGTGCTGGAGGCCAAGGAGGGCCTGGCGCTGATCAACGGCACTCACCTGATGGCGGCGCTGGGCGCGCTGGTGCTGGCAGACGCGGAGCGGGTGTTTGCGGCGGCGCTGTGCGCGGCGGCGATGTCTGCGGATGCCTGCCGGGGCACGGATGCGTACCTGGACGAGCGCGTGCACGTGGCGCGCGGGCAACTCGGGCAAGCTGCGGTAGCGGCGCGGCTGCGCGCGCTGATCGAGGGCAGTCAAATCGTGCCCAGCCACCTGCATGATGACCCGCGCGTGCAGGATCCGTATTCGCTGCGCTGCGCGCCGCAGGTGCTGGGCGCAGCGCTCGATGGGCTGGAGTTTGCGCGCGGCATCCTCGAGCGCGAGCTGGGCGCGGTGACGGACAATCCACTGGTGTTCGAGCCGCGCCCGGGGCAGGAGCGCAGCGTGGTGGCGGCGGGCAACTTCCACGGCATGCCGCTGGCGCTGGCCTTCGACACGCTCAACATTGCGCTCACCCACGTGGCGGGCATCGCCGAGCGGCGCGTGTACTATTTGCTGGCTGCCTCCAGCGCGGAGAATCGGCTCAACCCGTACCTGTCGCCCAGCCCCGGGCTGCACTCGGGCCTGATGATCGCGCAATACGTGGCCGCGGCCTGCTGCAATGAGCTGATCGGGCTGGCCACGCCCGCCAGCGTCGCCAACCTGTCCACCAGCGCCGGCATGGAGGACTACAACTCGTTCGGCGCTCACGCGGCGCTCAAGGCGCGGCGCGTGCTGGAGCGGGTGAGCGACGTGGTGGCGATCGAGCTTCTGTGCGCGGCCGAGGCGCTGGAGTATCAGCGCCCGCTGCGCTCGGGCCCGGGGGTGGAGGCGGCGTTCGAGACGGTGCGCGCAGTGGTCAGCCGCCGCACGCGCGATCGGCCACCAGCGCCGGACATCCAGGCCATTCGCGCCTTGATCGCGGAGGGCCGCTTCCGGGGCTGACGCCCCTGCCGTGCTGCTCGCTCTGCCGGAGAACGTTCCATGACCGCTACTCCCTCCAACTCACCGCCCCGCGTCGTGCGCGCCCCCCGTGGCAATCGCCTCACCTGCAAGACCTGGCAGGCCGAGGCGGCGCTGCGCATGTTGATGAACAACCTCGATCCGGAGGTGGCCGAAGATCCGGCGAACCTGATCGTGTACGGCGGGCGCGGCCAGGCGGTGCGCTCCTGGGCGGCGTTTGACGC
This sequence comes from Polyangiaceae bacterium, assembly GCA_025937895.1. GTDB lineage: Bacteria > Myxococcota_A > Polyangia > Polyangiales > Polyangiaceae > SZUA-265. The sequence continues at coordinate 3,457 of JAICQL010000216.1, forward strand.
CACGGTGGCCGCGTTGACCCAGCTGGAGCCGGACGAGACGTTGCTGATGCAGTCGGGCAAGCCGGTGGGCGTGCTGCGCACCCACCCCGACGCGCCACGCGTGTTGCTCGCCAACAGCAACCTGGTGCCGCACTGGGCCACACAGGCGCACTTCGACGAGCTGGCGCGCAAGGGCTTGATCATGTTCGGGCAGATGACGGCCGGCAGCTGGATCTACATCGGCACGCAGGGCATCCTGCAGGGCACGTTCGAGACGTTTGCGGCCTGCGGCCGCCAGCATTTCGGTGGTGATCTGCGCGGGCGCTGGGTGGTGACGGCGGGCTGCGGCGGCATGGGGGGCGCGCAGCCGCTGGCGGTCACGCTCAACGGCGGGGTGTGCCTGATCGCGGACGTGGACGCGAGCAAGCTGGAGCGGCGCCGCAAGGACCGCTACCTGGACGAAATCTGTCCGGAGCTGGACGTGGCCATCGACCGCGCGCGGCAGGCCGCAAGCGCCGGCGAGGCGCGCTCGATCGGAGTCGCCGTCAACGTGGTGGAGCTGCTCGAGCGCTTGCTGCAGCGCAACTTGACCCCGGACGCGCTCACCGATCAGACGAGCGCGCACGACGTGCACAGCTACGTGCCCGCGGGGCTCTCGCTGGCGGAGGCGGCGGCGCTGCGCGCCAGCGCCCCCGACGAGTACGCGGCGCGCAGCGTGAGCACCATGGTGCAACACGTGCAGGCCATGGTGCATCTGCTGGAGCGCGGCAGCGTGGTCTTTGATTATGGCAATAACCTGCGCCAGCGCGCGCACGAGGCGGGCTTTGCGCGCGCCTTCGCCTTTCCCGGCTTCGTGCCGGCGTACATCCGCCCGGAGTTTTGCCTGGGGCGAGGGCCCTTTCGCTGGGCGGCGCTCTCGGGTCTGGCGGAGGACATCTACACCATCGACGCAGCCCTGCTCGAGCTCTTCCCCCAGGACGCGGCGCTCGGCCGCTGGCTGAGCATGGCCCGCAGCCGCGTGCAGTTTCAGGGCTTGCCGGCGCGCATCTGCTGGCTGGGGCTGGGGCAGCGCGCCCGCGCGGGCGTGCTGTTCAACGAACTGGTGCGGACCGGCAGGGTCGCCGCGCCCATCGTCATCGGGCGCGATCACCTGGACTGCGGCTCGGTCGCCTCGCCCAACCGCGAGACGGAGGGCATGCTGGATGGCTCGGACGCGATCAGTGACTGGGCGCTCCTGAACGCGCTGGTGGCCACGGCCAGCGGCGCCTCGTGGGTGAGCTTTCATCATGGCGGCGGGGTGGGCATCGGCTACTCGCAGCACGCCGGTCAGGTCATCGTCGCCGACGGCAGCCCGGAGGCGCACGCTCGCCTCACCCGCGTGCTGACGAACGATCCGGCGCTGGGCGTGCTGCGGCACGCCGACGCCGGCTACGAGCGCGCACTCGACTGCGCGAGCCGAGAGGGGCTGGTGCTGCCCATGTCGGGCGCCTCCGTGCCGGCAGCAAAGGTGAAGCCATGACCATCCGTCCTCCCCACACGCGGCCCGGCGCCGACTTCGATGTCCGGCCGGGGCGGCTCGCGGCGCGCCTGCAGCGCGCTTCACACCAGGGCTGCCGCTGCGCGTTGCTCGGCCTGCCCGATGATCTGGGGGTGCAGCTCAACGGCGGGCGCCCGGGCGCAAAGACGGGGCCGAGCCAGTTCCGCTCGGCGCTGGCTCGCTTCGGCGTGGCGTGGGACGGCCTGCGCGGGCGAGAGCTGAACCTGCACGTGTACGACGCAGGCGACGTCGAGCCCGCAGCGGGCGACGACGAGGCGGCGCTGTTCGAGACGCACCGGCGCGTGCTGGACACAGTGACCTATCTGCACGAGCACGGGCTCATTCCGGTGTGCGTGGGCGGCGGGCACGATCTGAGCTTGCCGGCGATCTCGGCGCTGAGCCGGCGGGTGGGCGAGCCGCTGGGCGGCATCAACCTGGACGCTCACCTCGACGTGCGCGCTCGCGTGGGCTCTGGCATGCCCTTCCGGCGGCTGATCGAGGCCGAGCACCTGGCTCCCGATCGCTTCGTGGAGGTCGGTCTGGGGCGCTTCAGCAACGACGCGCACGACCTGGAGTGGATCGGCTCGCGCGGGGCCTGGCTGATCCATGCAGAGACGGTGCTGGAGCGCGGGCTCGACCCCGCCGCGCTGCTGGCCCACGCCACCGCCGGTGGCAGCGCGTTCGTGAGCATCGATCTGGACGGCCTCGATCAGACGGTGGCCCCCGGGGTGAGCGCGCCCAACCCGCTCGGCCTGCGCCTGTACGACGCCGCGCGTCTGGCGGAGGCAGCCGGCGCCCACCCGGCCGTGCGTCACTTCGACTTGATGGAGCTCTGTCCGCGCTTCGATCAGGACTCGCGCACGGCCCGCAGCGCCGTGCTCGTGTTCCTGCACTTTGTCGCGGGGCTGATGCAGCGCGAAGGTAGCTGAGCTTGCTGATCCGGGACGCGCGCATCGTCACGGGCGACGGCAGCCCGGCCTATCGCGGCTCGCTGCGCGTCGAGGGCGAGCGCATCGCCGAGCTCGGTCCCTCCCTCACCCCTCAGCCCGGCGAGAGCGTGCTCGAGGCAGGCGGGAGGGTGCTGCTGCCGGGCTTCGTGGACGCCCACACACACGCGTTGTTCGCCGGTGACCGACTGGATGAGCTCGAGCTGCGCCGGCAGGGCAAGAGCTACCTGGAGATCCTGGCGGCAGGCGGCGGCATCCTGTCCACTGTGCGCGCGGTCCGTCAGAGCAGCGAGCGCGAGCTGGCCGACAGGCTGCGTGAGCGGCTGTACTGGATGCTCGAGCAGGGTACCACCAGCATGGAGATCAAGTCGGGCTATGGGCTCTCCACCCGCGACGAGCTCAAGATGCTGCGTGCCATCCAGCGCGCGGCGGAGGGCTTTCCGGGCACCGTCGTCGCCACGGCGCTGCTGGGCCACGCCATCGATCCGGCGGTGCCCGGGTTTGTCGAACAGGTGGTGAGCGAGACCTTGCCGGCGGTGCACGCCGAGTTTCCGGGTCTGTGTGTGGACGCCTTCTGCGAGCAGAATGCCTTCAGCCTGGCTGACTGCCGCCGGCTCTTCGAGCGAGCGCGCGAGCTGGGCCACCCGCTGCGCCTGCACGCCGACCAGTTCACGTCGCTTGGCGGCCTCGAGCTCGCGCGAGAGCTGGGGGCGCGCAGCGTAGATCACCTGGAAGCGAGCTCGCGCGAGGCGCTGCAGGCGCTGGCGCACAGCGAGACGTACGGGGTGTTACTACCCGTGACCGGCTTCCACACTGATGGGCGCTACGCGGACGCGCGCTGCTTTCAGGACGCCGGCGGCAAGCTGGTGCTGGCCAGCAACTGCAATCCCGGCTCCGCGCCGAGCAGCTCGATGCCGTTCGTGATCGCTCTCGCGCTGCGCAAGCTGGGTCTGACGGTGCTGGAGGCGATCCGCGCCTGCACCCAGAGCGCCGCGCGGCTGCTGGGCTTCAGCGACCGGGGGCTGCTGGCGCCGGGGATGCGCGCGGATCTGCTGTTGCTGCAACACCGGGACGAGCGCCTGCTGGGTTACGAGCTCGGGGGGAACCCGGTACAGAGCGTGATCGTCGCCGGAGCTACCGTGTTCCACCGGCGGGAGCTCGGCGAAGCGCTCGCCGCGCGTGACTCAACCGGGTAACACTGGCCACGATCGCGCGAAGATGCGCGCCGCTGCAACTCCAAAAATGTCGCTGGCCGTCATCCCGGCATGGCCACCAGATGGCGCTGGAGTTCAGCCGGCGCATTGGCTAGCTTCGCGCGGCCTGAGCACGGAGAGAGCGTGGCGGTCTGACTGCCAGCGCAAGTGGGGGCTTCACGAAGGTCGCGGCGGAGCGCGAGCGTGTGTTGCACGAAGGCAACACCGAGCACTGCGCGCCGGAGCAAGCTCTCGTGAACATCTTCTCTCTGCGCCCGGCCCATAACTTGGAGAAGCACACCATGAAAAAATATCAGCATGCCACGTTCGCAGCCGCCCTGGCGCTGGCCACGGCCTGGACCGGAGCGGCCTCGGCCGCGGAGGAGGACTCGGCCCCAGCGAGCCAGGAGGCGCCCGTGGCGCAGGCCCAGGATGAGCACGAGGAGACGTTCTGGTCACCGCGCAAGAAAGAGCCCGCGCGCATGGGGGTCGCGCTCAACCCAATCGGGCTGATCTTTGGCCTGATCTTGGCCGAGTTTGACTACGGCCTGAGCGACACGATGTCCCTCAACATCAACGCCTCTTACTGGGACATCGGCTTCTCGACTGCCTACGGTGCAGGAGTCGGCGTTCAGCTGTTCCTGCCCGAGATCGCAGATAGCGGTCCGCTCTACCAGGGCTTTTACGTCTACCCGTCGTTGCAGGTCTTCTCGGTCACCGTGGACCCCCTGCTCGGACTGACCGAGGAGTACGAGTACCTGTCGGTCGCGCCGCGCGCCGTGGCGGGCTGGCAGTGGGACTGGCGCCCCTTCACGCTGCGCATGGGCGCCGGCCTGGAGTACTTCATCGCCTCGGACGAGGCGGGCTACGACCTGGATCTGCAGGGCCTGCGCTTCGTGCTCGACGGCACCGTGGGCCTGACCTTCTGAGCCCTCGAGGCGTTCACTGCTGGCCAGCGTGCTGAACGCTGGCCAGCAGCTCGTTAAAACGTGCGGCTGCTCCTGGCGCAGGGGCAGCGCCTGCACCAGAAGGTAGCGCTCCGCGACAGCGCGCTCCGAAAGAAGACAGCGACCGCTGCGGCACCAGCCGCTGCACCGAATTGTCGCCAAGGATCGAGTCAGACTCAAACAGCCGCACTTCGTGCCGTGCAGAAAGGACCATGGCCGCGTTGCACGGTGTGCAACACGGCGCTAGAGCCCCCCACCCGCCACTACATACGGAGGACACAGTGAGGAGAGGAATCAGCACCCGCACGGCCCTGTCGATGGCATCGCCCACGGTACTATCGACGGCGCTGGCTGCGTTGACGGCCCTTGGCTTGCTCGCGAGCTCATCCACTGCTCGGGCGCAGTCGGTGGGCGGCTGTGGCTACACCGTGCAGACGGGCACCTACGCGACGTGGCCGGGCGGTTACCAGGGCTGGATCAAGCTCAACAACGTCTCCGGGCAGGTCGGGACCGACTTCTCGCTGCTCATGGACATCGGCAACACCACCCTCGCCAGCGGCGCCCTGGCAGATTACTCGCCCGTGGACGGCGGATATCTGGTCGACGGCCCCTCGTGGCTGCAGTGGCAGAAGATCCCGGTTGGTAAGTCCTACACCGCGCAGTTCAACGGCGCGGGTACGTTCAGCGGCATCCAGGCCTACCTGCTGAGCATCAACGGCGTCGCCTGCGACACGCAGGCACCACAGGTCTCGCTCTCGGCCAGCAGCGCCCTCGTCACCAGCGCGGGCAACCTGACGCTCACCGCCCAGGCCAGCGACAACGCTGCCGTGCGCAAGGTCGTCTTCAAGCAAGACGGGGTGGAAATCGGCGTCGATCGCACCGCGCCCTACACGCTCGACGTGCCGCTCGGCGCGGCCCTGAACGGCCGCCACGAGTACACGGCCACCGCCTTCGATCCCAGCGGCAACCAGGCCACTGCCAGCACGAGCGTGCTCGTCGCGATCGGCAACCGGTACGTGGGGACGGCCGTGCAAGGCGCCGCCGACTACGCAACCCTGCTCGACTACTTCGACCAGGTCACCCCGGAGAATGCGGGCAAGTGGGGCAGCGTGGAGGCCACGCGCGACGTGATGAACTGGGGCCCGCTGGATGAGGCCTATGATTTCGCGCAGGCGAACGGCCTGCCCTTCCGGCTGCACACTCTGGTCTGGGGCCAGCAGCAGCCAGCATGGCTGGCGGCGCTGCCCCCAGCCGAGCAACTCGCGGAGGTCGAGGAGTGGATGGCGGAGCTCGCCGCCCGCTATCCCGACGTGGACTGGATCGACGTGGTCAACGAGCCCCTGCATGCCGTGCCGAGCTACGCCGAGGCCCTGGGTGGGGCTGGTGCCACTGGCTACGACTGGGTGCTCACGGCGTTCGAGATGGCGCGCGATCACGTCCCGGACGCGGAGCTGCACCTGAACGACTACCAGGTGGAGGTGATGCAGCAGTTCACCCTGCAATACCTGGACATCATCGAGCTGCTGCAGGCGGAGGGCTTGATCGACGGCATCGGCATCCAGGGCCACTTCCTGGAGCGCGCCGAGGTGAGCGAGGTGGAGGCCAACCTCGAGCTGCTGGCGGCCACCGGCCTGCCCATTCACGTGACCGAGTTCGACGTGAACTTCGCGGACGACGCCCGCCACGCCAACGTCTACAGGGACCTGTTCACGGTGTTCTGGAACAACCCCTCGGTGCTCGGGGTGACCAACTGGGGCTTCCGCGAGGGCGCGGTGTGGCAGGCAAGCTCGCACCTGGTCGAGAGCGATGGCACGCCACGTCCGGCGCTGGAGTGGCTCACGTGTTTCACCGCCGGAGGCCAGGACTGCAGCGTGCCGCCCTACGTGCCCGCGCCCTGGGTCGGGGATGAATACGGCGTCACCTTGGAGGCGGAGCTGTACGACGAGGGCAGCGGCGTCCTGGCTGCAGGCGCGGCCGTGGGCTACACGGACGCTGGCGATTACCTCAGCTACAGCACGGTGCGCTTCGATCCGAGCTGGAATACCTTCGCGGTCACCTACCTGAAGGGCAACACCGACGTGGGCAGCATCAGCCTGCACCTCGATAGCCTCGAGGCAGAGCCGCTGCTCACGGTGCCGCTTCCGCCCACGGGCGGCTGGGGCACTCCGAACACCATCGAGGTCCCCTTCCCGAGCGTCACCGGCGATCATGCGCTGTTCGTTCGCTTCAACGACGTGTTCGGGGTGGCCAACGTGGACAGCTTCCGCATCGGCAAGCCCGAGCCCGAGGGTCAGGAGATCCTGGCCAACGGCGACTTCGAGACGAACGCCGCGGGCTGGTACACCTGGAATGGCGCGGTGAGCACCACCACCGCCCGCGCCTACCAGGGCGCGCGCAGCCTCGTGGTCACGGGCAGCAGCGCCATCGGTCCGGCAGCCACGGAGCTCGTCGCGGCGGTGCAGCCAGGCGAGACGTACGACATCAGCGCGCGCGTCTCGATCGGCGGCACGGAGCCGGGCAACGTGTCGCTGACCTGGAACATCATCTGCGACGGGGTCGAGTCGTACAACACCCTGGCCACGGTGCAGGCCTCGGAGAGCTGGGCGCCGGTGACGGCCAGCTTCACCATGCCCAACTGCGCGCAGATCACGAAGGCGCAGCTGTACTTCGAGCGCCAGTTCGGTCAGAGCAGCCCGGTGGCAGACCTGTACCTGGACGCCGTCAGCGTGCGCGCCCAGGCGCCCGCCGCGAACCTGCTGCCCAACGGCACATTCGAGGCGAGCACCGCGGGCTGGTACAGCTGGAACGGCTCCGTCTCACGGTCGACGGACCGCGCCCACGGCGGCGCCGCGAGCCTGGTCGTTACCGGCAGCAGCGCCATAGGTCCAGCAGCGACCGACATCCTCGCGCTGATCGAGCCGGGCACCAGCTACGGCTACGGCGCCTGGCTGTCCCTCGGCGGCTCGGAGCCGGGCAACGTCGCTGCCACCTTCAACGTGATCTGTGACGGCGTGGAGTCCTACAATTTCCTCGGTGCCACCCAGGTCGGCGGCAACTGGGTGAACCTGAGCGGGACCCTGAACGTGCCCGAGTGCGCGTCCATCACCAAGGCGCAGCTCTACTTCGAGCGGCAATTCGGCGACACCACGCCCACGGCGGACCTGTACCTGGATGACGTGACCTTGACCGAACAGTGAGACGCAGCCGCGCCAGCGGGGCCTGGACCAGCCCTCGCTGAATGACGAGAGGCCGCCTGGAGCAATGCTCGTGGCGGCCTCGGCGCTTTCCGCGATCGTCGACATGGCCGCCGGCACCGCGCAGAGCTACTCGACCCTCGAGGGGCTCGAAGCGCTGCGCTGGGCTACAGCTGAGCTCCCCCGATGAACTCGATCAGCTGCTCGTAGACCTGACCCCAGCCCTCCTGAAAGCCCATGGCCTCGTGCTTCTTGCGGTTCTCTTCATCGCGGTGCAGCGCGATCGCGGTGTAGTTCGTGCCGCCTTTGCCGTCCGGCGCCAGCGTCACGATGGCCGTGAAGAATGGCTCCAGCGAGGGGCGGTAGCCGGGCAGCAGCGCGTCCGTCCACACCAGGCGCTCCTTGGGGACCACCTCCAGGTAGCAGCCCACGTTCGGGTAGAGCTGGCCCTCCGGCGAGCGCATCACGAACCTGAACTGCCCGCCGGGGCGCAGATCGATCTGGCACTCGGCCGTCGTCCAGGGGCGCGGGGCGAACCACTTGGCGACGTGCTCTGGTTTCGTCCACGCCTTCCAGATCAACTCTGGCGCGAAGGCGGCGTGGCGCTCGAGCACGAGGTCCAGCTTGGGGTCGATGATATGCTTCAAGTTTCATTCTCCTTCATGGTCGCCAGATATTCATCCAGCTGGTCCAGCCTGCGCTCCCACAGCGTGCGCTGCTTGCACAGCCAGTTTTCTGCCGATTCGAGCTTGCCGGGTACGAGCCGGTAAGTGCGCACCCGGCCCACCTTGGAGGAGCGCACGAGGCCGCTCCGCTCCAGGATGCCGAGGTGCTTCGAGAGCGTCGGCAGGTTGATCGAGAAGGGGCGCGCCAGCTCCGTCATCGAGGCCGGCTTGAGCGAGAGCTGCTCGATCACGCGGCGGCGTGTCGGATCGCCCAGGGCGCGGAAGGTGGCGTCTACGCTGGTTGCGGGGCTCATCGTCGGCGCGCCAACACTTATCCGAATGGCAAAGTATTGGCAAGGGAGCTTGCCCCTGATCGCCGGAGGCGATGCCGGTCTCGTCGTCAGCGGCGTGGTTTTCGTGCAGACTGGGCGGCCGTGGCCCGGCAACGCCGCCCCACCCTCCACGCTCTCGACAAGCTCCCGCTGCAGCGGGTGCAGGCGGCCGCGTTGCTGTCCGCGTTCCCGGCCACTCCTACCCTGGCCGCGGCCATCGCGCGCATGGGCTTCGTGCAGGCGGATCCCATCCGGGCACCGGCGCGCGCGCAGGATCTGATCTTGCGCCAGCGGGTGGCCGGGTATCGCGCGGGCGATCTGGAGCAATGGTACCCGGAGCTGGGCCTGGAAGAAGGCTACCTGTACGCTTACGGCTTTCTCACGCGCGAGCTCTGGCAGCTGCGTCACCCGCCGCAGCTCAAAGGCTTGACCCGCAGAGAGCAGCGGCTGCTCGCGGCAATCCGCGAACGGGGCGAGGTGCACCCCGAGCAGCTGCAGGCGGAGTTCGGGGCGGGCCGCGCGCGCAACGCCTGGGGTGGGTACTCCACGGTGATCAAGCTGACCCTGGAGCGACTGCACGCGCGCGGGCTGTTGCGCGTCTCGCGGCGCCAGCAAGGCATCCGGCTGTATGCGCCCACCCCCGTGGCGGAGGAGCTACCCTCGCGACAGCAAGCGTTCAGCGCCCTGGCTCGGACCGTTACGTCCCTGCTCGCCCCCGTGCCGGAGGCGAGCCTGCGCGCGGTGCTGGCGCCGCTCGGGCGCGCCCTGCGCAGCGATCCACGTGCGGAGCTGGCGGCCCAACGCGCGAGCGGCGCGCTGCGCGCGGGCGCGCTGGACGGCGTGACGTACCTGTGGCCCGCCGCGGCAGAGCTGCCACGTGCCGATGAGGTGCCACGGGTGGTGCGCCTGCTCGCGCCGTTTGATCCGCTGGTGTGGGACCGCCGGCGCTTTGAGCAGCTGTGGGGCTGGGCGTATCGCTTCGAGGCGTACACTCCGGTGAAGAAGCGGGTGCGCGGCTACTACGCGCTGCCGCTCGCCTGGGGCGGCAAGGTGATCGGCTGGGCCAACGTGGCGCGCGCCGCCGGCACTGGCGCTTCCGGGGAAGGCACGGCTGCACCCGAGCTCGAGGTGGAGCTTGGCTTTGTGACCCGCCGCCCTCGCGAGCGCGAGTTCGGCCTTCAGCTGGAGGCAGAGCTCGAGCGCATGCGGCAGTTTCTGGCCGCACCGGAGCGCTGAGCGCCCTCAGCCGGCGTCGCTCGCTCCGGCATCTGCTGGCCCGCTCCCCGTGCCGCCGCAGGGCTGCGGCAGCCCGGCGCCCAGCACGGCCATGCCGCCACCCAGCCGCGTTGCTTCATCCGGTGAAACACAGGTCACTGGCAACGCCAGCCCAGGAATGGCACCGGGGCTGCCCGCGGCCACGG
>JAICQL010000208.1 GCA_025937895.1 Polyangiaceae bacterium
CCGCTCGGGACGCAGGCCAAGCTGCTGCGTGTGCTCGAAGAGCGCATGGTCACGCGCGTCGGCTCCACCAAGCCGAGGCGCATCGACGTCCGGTTCGTGACCGCGACCAACCGAGATCTCTCGAGAGAGGTGAAAAACGGCCGTTTTCGCGGTGATTTGTACTACCGCATCAGCGGCTTCGTGGTGCAGGTGCCCCCGCTGCGCGAGCGGCAGCTCGAGATCGAGCCGCTCGCCCAGTATTTTCTGCGCGATTTCTGCAAGCGCATCGGGCAGCCCGTGCCTGAGCTGAGCCTGAGCGCGCTGACCGCGCTGCACGCGCACGACTGGCCCGGCAACGTGCGCGAGCTCAAGAACGTGATGGAGCGCGCGGTGCTGCTGGCCGGCTCCGGCACCATCAGCCACGAGCACGTGCTGCCGGACCCGATGTTGCGCCCCGACGCGCCGGAGAGCGCGGAGGTAACCTCACCTCGCCTGGTGGCGCGTGAGCCCGTGTCGCACCGGCCGCCCGAGGACGAGCAGACCGCCGTGCGCAGGGCCCTGGACGAAAACGACGAGCGCCAGCGGCTGATCCGCACCCTGGAGCTGTGCGGCGGTAACCAGACGCGCGCTGCCGCGCTGCTCGGCATCTCGCGCCGCACGTTGATCAACCGGCTCGACCGCTGGAAGCTGCCGAGACCGCAGAAGCGCTGAAGCGTGAGAGCAAGGACAGCTTGCCCACAGGTGGCAGCGCCAGCGACCTGAACGCACCCTGCGACCGCCTTCGGAAATGAAGCAGACGTGCCGTTCCCATCCAGGTCGAGAAGCACTCGAGAAGTTCCCGTGAGGAGATCCAAGCCCGTGAGCGACCGCCCTACCCTGTTCCACCGCCTCAGCCTGCTGGCGCTCGCCGCAGCGCTGTCCGGCTGCTCCCTGGCCTACGATCTCAACCTGGATCAGTGCCAGGTCGACGCAGACTGCGCGTCGATCGGGCAGGGCTTGATCTGCGGTAGTGACAACATCTGCAAGATTGATGACCGCGGGTGTGGATCGCACAGCCAGTGCGTGGCGGAGAACGGGGGACCCTGGGCTTGCATCAAGGAGCCCGAACGCCAGCGCGGCGAGTGCGTGAACTTGCAGAGCCCGGAGTGTCCCATGCTCCTGCCGCTGCAATCCAACGCCGCACTCGATGCCCTGGAGCACGGAGACCCTGTCATCCTGGGCGGCTTCACGCGGCTGACCCTCAGCCCCTTCCTGTACAACTTCGACATGGCGGTGTCGGAGTTCAACGAGAGCAACGGGGGCCTGACCACGTCCGAAGGCGTACGTCCGGTGGTGATGGTGGCGTGCAACGGCTACGGCCCCGACGCTCCAGACCCGGACAGTTTTTCTCGCGACCTGGACGCATCCATGGATCACCTCATCCGGCTCAAGGTGCCTGGTGTCGTCTCGGCCCTGGCTGCGGATGACCTGAAGCGAGTGGTGGAGTCAAAGGGGCTGGCTGCGAACATGTTCTTCATGAGCTCGCAGGAGTCTGACAGCTCCCTCAACTCGTTCCTCGACAAGAACCTGCTCTGGCAGGTGTTGCCAGGCGGCGGCTCGCTCGGGCGCTCGTACCGGCCCGTCGTCGACCGCACTCTGGACTATCTGCAGCGCTCTGGGGCGCTCACCGGCAATGCTCGCATCGCGCAGATCAGCACGCCCGACGTTCGTGTGCTGGCCGAGATGTCAGCGGCCGTGCAGAGCAGCACGAGCGGCATCGTCTTCAACGGGATGAACGTGCTGCAGAACATCGAGAACCAGACGTTTCTGACCCGCAACACACCCTCCTTCAGTGCGGACCAGAATGCGGACCTGAGCGAGACGGTGGAGGAACTGTTCCAGTTCAAGCCGCACGTCATCATCAGCGTGGGCTCCTCGGAGTTCCTGGCCAAGATCGTGCTTCCGCTGGAGGCACAGTGGAACACGCGCGTGCCCGACCAGGCGCGACCCTTCTACGTGCTCTCTCCGCTGCAGTATGGTACGCGCAGCGCGCTCAACACCATGGTGGCGACCTCGCCCACCGTGCGGCAGCGCGTGATCGGCCTGAACGCACCGGCGGCTCCCAACGCGGACCTGTACGATTCCTACCTGCTCCGCTACATCGCGAGGTACCGGCCCGAGGGCAACGCTGCGGGCTTCGAGAACTTCTACGACGCCGCGTATTATCTGCTGTACGCAGGCGCTGCAGCTCAACCGAGGCTCACGGATGGGCTATCCTTGTCGGCGGGCATGTTCCGCCTGCTGAACGGCACGACCCGCTACGTGGGCCCCAACCAGGCCATGTCGGATGTCTTCTCGGATCTGACCCGCAGCTCGCTGTCGACCATCTCGCTGCACGGCACGATGGGCGCGCCCAAGTTCGACAGGGAGACCGGCAACCGCGACGACGCGGCGTCCGTCTGGTGCCTCGATGAGGCGGGTGTGCCTGTGCCCGACGTGCTGACCTACGACGACAGCAACGGCACCATGCAGGGCACCTTCCCCTGCTTTCCCAACTTCTGAGCAAACCCGAGCCGGCATCCGGCTCACGCGACTCACGCATCGCGCGGCGATCGCGCGCGCAGACTCCCCGGCAATCACTCGGCTCACTCGCTCCACGCGGATTGCGCGCGGAGCGCCCGGGCTACTCGGCTCACGCGCCTCGAGCGGAGCGCGCGCGGAGACCCCGAACTCACTCGGATCACGCGCCTCGGAGCTGAGCGCCGGAGCGAGCGCCGGAGCTGAGCGTCTCTGCGAGGCATCCAGATCGATGCCCACGCGAGCTGCCAGCTCCTCCAGCCGCTCTGGCGAGAGCGCGAGGCCGCTGCGCCAGGCACCGCGCAGCGTCTTGCCTGCGGCGCGCCACAGAGCGCCCGAGCCGGAGTACGTGCCGGGCTCTGCAGCCCGGTCGCGCTTTGGCGCTTCACAGGTACAACCAGTTATCCGTTTCGTCGCGGATAAAGGTCGCCGCAGGCCATGCTCGCCTGCGTGACGGCTGCGGGAGACGCCGTACCCGCGCCTTCGGCAATGCGATCGCTACTTCGCCGGGAGGCGCCGTACCCGCGCGTTCGGCAATGCGACGGCCCCGATGGGCCTGCCGCGGGGAACAGGAGCGGGGCGCGGTCGAATACGGGTTTGCCATCGCCTGGCGCTGACCAAGACGGGGCTACACGGCCGGGGGCTGGCAGCGCACGAGCCGCACTGATGTCACGGGCGAAGGTTTGTCGCGCGGAAGCGGCGCTTGCCGTGGCCGTTCTCCTGCTGGAGATTGAGGGGCGCATCGTGGAGTCCGTGGAGCTCGACTCTGGCGATGCCTTCCTTCGCGGGTGAGATGCTCATGGGGTCGTTCGAGTCAGCCGCCAGCGGTACGCGGGTCAACATCAAGGCCGAACACGTGACGCCCGGCATCTCGCCGGCTGGCGCCGTGTGGTGCTCGGCTGGTGCTGGAGGCCTTGCGCCCGCATGATGGTCGTCCCCGGGCGCCCTTCGGCGCGAGCGCTCACGTTCTGGGTGCTGGCGGATGCGCCGGGCTCGCCGGCGCTGCAGCTGACCGGCGCCGGGGCGGCGCAGGCACGGCTGGCGGTGGTGCCGCTGGGGTTACCGGGGGAGCCGGCGCTGGCACAGCGCATTCAGCTGGTGACGTGTGAGGCGCTGCAGCCCGATCAGCGCTACCGGCTGACGGTCTCGCGGGACGGTACCTTCGCCGAGGGCTGGTCACGCACGTTTCCGGACCGGGTGGCTCAGGGCGTGCCGTTCACCGTGGCGCTGGGCTCGTGCTTCTGTGTCGGGCGCAGCCGCGGCATCGACGCCTGTTATCCGCCGAAGCTGCACGATGGCGACGCGGATCCGATCCGTTTCCGGGTGCTGGCGGGTGACCAGCTGTACATGGACGCGAACGAGAGCACGGGGTTGCCCATCCTCGCCACAGCACCCCGGCCGCTGGAGCGCTACCAGAGCCAGTGGAGCAGCTTGCTGTACGGCAGCTGGCTGGGGCGCTCGCCGAACCTGATGCTGGCCGATGACCACGACTTCTGGAACGACTATCCACATGGCAGCGCCTGGCTGCTGTGGTCGGAGTCCAGGCCGGGCGGGGCGCTGGGCAAGGCGCTGGACCGCGCGTTTTCGCTGTTTCAGGCCCCGCTGAACCTGGAGGCGGGGCACGCCGCGAGCGCCGGCACCAGCCTGCAGAGCCGCCTGAGCGGTGAGGCGCGCTCTTTCCAGCTGGACGTGCCGCCGCTGTCCTTCTTCTTTCTGGACACGCGCACCGGGCGCACGCGTCACGACAGCGCGCAGCCGCACTTCTGCTCGCCCGACAGCCTGGCGCGAGCTCTGGCCTGGGCGCGCGGGCTCACCGCGCCCGGGGTGCTGGTGCTGCCGCAGCCGCTGGTCGAGTCGCGCGCCAGCGCACTCTCGCGCAGCCTGGGCACCGTGCTGGACGTGAACCTGCCCGACTACCCCGCGGACTATCGCGCGCTCTGGCAGGCGGTGAGCAGCGCGCCACACGACGTCGCGGTGCTGGCCGGCGACATCCACTACACGCGCCTGTACAGCATCTCGCGCGAGCCCGTGGCGAAGAACCGCGTGTACGAGATCGTGTCGTCGCCGCTGGCGCGCATCCCCTTCAGCACCACCGCCAACGCCGCCATCACCGGCAAGGTGCAGTTCGGCGGTGGTAGCGCGCGCTGGACCAAGCTCTTCGCTGCCAATCCCGAGGCCACGTACAGCACCATCAGCTTCCAGCCGATGAGCGGCTACCTGCGGCTGTGGGTGCGCGCCTGGACCGTGGGGCAAGGCCAGGCAAAGCTGGGCTGGGAGCGCAGCTTTACGATGAAGTGACCGTCTGCTTTTCGGTAGAGATCCCGTTCATGACCAACCTCAGCACCGCCACGCGCTACCTGGCCAACGCCGCCCACAACCCGGAGCTGATCGATCTGTGCCCGCAGTTTGCGACGAAGGACAACGCGGACTTCGTGGCGGAGGTGGCGCGGCGGCTGAGCGCACGGCAGCGGCACTTGCGGGCCGCCAGGGCCAGCGCCGGCAGCCGCGCGGCTGAGCAGCGCGAGATCGCCAGCGATGGGGTGCTCGCCATCGGTCTGCTCGGTGAATACGGTCCGCTCGGCTACGCGCTGCGCCGCGCGCAGGAGGTGCTGCGCATCGATCGCTCGCCCTCGCACTGGTCGCACGCCTTCCTGTTCCTGGATCCGCTGCGCGCCTCGGCGGCGAGCCTGCGCGATCCGGAGCGCTCGCCGCGCGTGCTGGAGTCCACCCTGCAGCCTGGCGCCAGCGCGTCTTCGCCGTTTGCCTTTCGCAACGGGGTCAACGTGCGGCGCTTCTCCGACTATGCGCGCGCCCGCTTCGATCCGAACGCCGCGCGCTCGGCGCCGAACATCGCCGTGCTGTGCTTCGCGCTCAGCGCGGCGGAGCGGGCCGCCATCCGCGTGCGCGCGCTGCGGCCCGAGGCGGATCTGCTGGCGTATGATCTGCCGGATCTGCTGGGCAGGTGGCTGCACTTCGCGCTCAGCCTGGGCAAACGGAAGAACCCGCTGCTGCGCGGGCTGGCCATGCCCAGCGCCAGCTACGCGCAGCTGGCGTACGACGCGGCCGGCATCGATCTCTCGCCCGGTGCCACCCAGCGCAACAGCACGCCCGAGCACTTCTGGCAGGCCGCGCGCTACCTGTACCCGATGTTCGAGGCCCCGGATACCGAGGGCAACCTGCTGCGCCGCGCGGTGCTCGGCTACCACTGCGTGCGCGAGCCGGAGTGCCTGCTCGCGCCAGCGGGCGCCCGGCTGCCGCGCTCGTTCGAGGAGTTCGTGCAAGGACAGTGAGCGCGGCGCTCAGGCGCTGAGCTCGCCGGGCAGTGGCAGTAGCTCGCTCTCGTGAGTGTCCAGCTCGATCGTGCTCAGCCCCACCGCCTCGCTGCCCCAGGGCAGGCCGAGGTCGGAAGAGCTGCCCGTATCGGCAGGGCAGAGCGGCAGCCAGACCACGAACTCGCTGCCCTTGCCGGGGGCAGTATGACTCAGGCCCAGTCGATGCGCATCACGAGCCTGCGCGCGGGCTCGCTCGACTCCGCCTTCAGCACGCGGCAGTCCACGTTGCGGCTCAGCAACTCCACGCCCGCCGTGTACACGCCGACCACGGCGTTGCGATAATACGGCACCTCCAGCATGGCGTGTCTGGCCAGCTCCACCCTGGCGGCCTTGTCGCCCAGGCGCACGATGCGCATGCCAGCGCCGCGATAGAGCCGTCCGTGCAAGATGTTGCCCTTGCCCAGCAGCAGCCAGGGCGTGACCCCTGCCCCGCGCGCCATCTTGACGATCATGCTCAGGAAGGTGTCATGGATGCGGCGCGACACGTCTTTGCCGATCGCCACCTGCAGCTCGGGGCTCAGCCCCAGGTCATCACACGCGCGGTAGTGGGCCAGGCCCACCTCGAAGGGCAGCCACTCCCCCGCCACACAGCGCAGGATCGTATCGCGATGGGGCGACTGCTGCGCTGCCTCATAGCGGGATAGCAGCCCACGCAGGCGCAGCGAGGCCAGCGACGAGGTGATCAGCGTGCTGCGGATGGCCGTCATCGGCTCGAGCGGGCTCGGAAAATCGCAGACTATCTCCCCCTCGCTGCTGACCGCTGATATTGCCGCTCTTGGCATCGCCTCCCCAGCGTGTAGAACGGTAGGCGCCCACCCACCTTGAATTGCGAAAGCGGGCTGCCCCGAACCGGCACCACCCCGGCGGGTGGCTTCACTCTGCAGCCTCAGGGCAGGCCAGCCACGATGCGCTCCGACTCCTGCCAGAGCCGCGCGGCGAGCGCAGCATCACGCGCCAGCTCACTGCACGAGGCCACGTTGCAGTGCGAGAAGTATTCGCCACTGATGCCCGCCACCGCGGGGTGCACGGCCAGGTAACACTGCGTGGCCGCGCCCTCGGGCACGCTCTTCAGCACCAGGGGGCTGGCCAGGCCAAACAGGAAGCTTGCCACGCTGGGCAAGGTGCGAAACAGGTTCGTCTTGATCACGCCGGGGTGCAGCGCGTTGGCCGTTTTCCCCGTGCCGGAGAGGCGCCGCGCCAGCTCCTTGGCGAACAGCAGGTTCGCGAGCTTCGACTGGCTGTACGCGCGCTGCGGGCCATAACCTCGATCGCCCGAGAGGTTGTCGAACTGGATGCCGCCGCGAGGCGCCCGGCGGTGCGCGTCGCTGCTCACGATCACGAAGCGGCAGTCGCCCGCCACGTGTGGCAGCAAGCTGGTCACCAGCAAGAAGTGGCCGATGTGGTTGTTGAAGAACTGCAGCTCATAGCCGAACGCCTGATCCAGCCGCTGCGGCGCCATGATGCCCGCGTTGCAGATCACGGCTTGCAGCGGCTGCCCCTGCTCCACCAGGCTGGCCACCGCCGCGCGCACGGACTCCGGCCTGGACAGGTCACAGGCGAGCGGCACGATCTCGCCCGTGAGACGAGCCACTGCGTCTGCCACCTTCTCTCGTGAGCGGCCGGCGGCGACCACCCGCGCGCCGCGCAGGGCCAGCACCCGCACCGTCTCCAGCCCGATGCCGCTGTTGCCGCCCGTCACCAGGATGTTGCGGCCGCGCAGGTCGAGCCCGGCGGTGACGTCCTCCGCCGTGGAGCCATAGCCAAGACCAGTCGCCCCCCTGGGCAGCACACGCGAAAGTAGCGACATGAGCGCGCGCGACGACAGCACGGCGCTGCCCGCGTTGCAAGCGCCACGTGCTGCCGCGCCCACCACCTTCGTTGCGCACGGCAGCAACGTCATTGCGGACAGCCGTTGACCGCGATCCGCGCTAGCACGACGGCATCGTGGCAGAGTCGAAGACGAGCGATCTGAAGTCCTTTTTCTCACCCGCGCTGGTGCGCCGCCTGGCGAGCGATATCGAGCGAGCCGACCCCACGTTTCCGGGCGAGGCCTTCGAGACGGACGCTTGCTCCGGGCTGCAACGGCTCGAGCTGCTGGAGCGCGGCCGGCACCTCTGTGGCGCCTTGCGCCGCCACCTGCCGCAGGAGTATCCGCGCGCCATCGAGCTCCTGCTGCGCTCGCTCGGCGCGCCGCACGCACGCGACGAGCTGCTGGGCGGCGGCATGGCACCCTTCTTCTATCTGCCCCACGTGCTGTTCGTGGCCGAATACGGCCTGGAGCACTTCGAGCTCTCGCTGCGCGCCCAATATGAGCTGACCCAGCGCTTCAGCGCCGAGCTCAGCATCCGTTACTACATCGCGCAGGATCCGGAGCGCACGCTGGCCGCGCTGCTTCAGTGGACCGGCGACAAAAGCGCCCACGTGCGCCGCCTGGCGTCGGAGGGCACGCGCCTGCGCTTGCCGTGGGCCATGAGGGTGCGCTGGCTGGACGAGCACCCCGAGCGCGTGCTGGCGCTGCTGGAGCAGCTCAAAGACGACCCCACCAGCCTCGTGCGCCGCAGCGTGGCCAACAACTTGAACGACCTGGGCAAGGTGCACCCCGCGCTGCTGGCAAGCACCTGCGCCCGCTGGCTCGAGGGCGCGTCGCGCGAGCGGCGCGCGCTGGTGGAGCATGCGCTGCGCAGCGCCGTGAAGCGCGGCGAGCCCGCGGCGCTCGCGCTGCTGGGCTACGGGGCAAAGCCCGCCGTGGCCGTCGAGGCGGTGCGCTGCCAGCCCGCGCGGGTGCCGATCGGCAGCCGCGCCACCCTCCAGTTCGTGCTGCGCAGCACCGGGCGCAGAGCGCAGGAGCTGCTGGTCGATCTGGCCGTGCACTTCATCAAAGCCAGCGGCCGCGCCACCCCCAAGGTGTTCAAGCTGAAGCGGGTCACCTTGCCGGCAGGCGCGGAGCTGGAGCTCAGCGCGCGCATCTCACTGGCCGTGCACAGCACGCGCAAGCCACAGCCTGGCAAACACGCCGTCGAGGTGCTGGTGAACGGCCTGCCCTTCCCCGCCGGCTCCTTCCTGGTCGTGGCGCAGGCGAGCGCCGAAAGCGGCGCGAGCCGGAGCGGCAAGAGCCCGGATGGAGCGAGGAGAGTGGCTCGGCGCAAAACGGCCGCCGCACGACCCTAGAATGTGCCCGCCGCGCGCTCAGCGCGCTCAGCGACTCAGCGCGCTCAGCGACTCAGCGCGCTCAGCGACTCAGCGACGCACGCTCAGCAACCTGCGGCGGAAGGCCATGACGCCGCCCAGCGCCAGCACGGCCCAGCCCGCAAAGCGGGCCGTCCTGGTGCCGCGCGGAGCGTGCAACTCCGAGCCCACCCCACGCACCAGAGCGCAGCCCGCGTCGCCCTGGCTGGCGCTCTCGCTGGGGGCTGCGGTGAAGGGCGAGCTGCCGGGCCCCGCGGAGCCACTGGCAGCGGAGCCGTTGCCGGCAGCAGGATCGCTCGCGCCGTCCGCCACCAGCGCTCCCGGATCCGCCAGCCACGCCGGCGCATCGTAGCGGCCCTGATCGAAGGCGCGCTCGCCCACCTCCAGGATCCAGTCGCGCCACGGCGACACGGCCGTGTACACGGCGAGCCCGCAATCCTCCGTCGCGCGCGAGGCCACGCCGACGACGCGGCTCTGCCCGTCGAGCGCGGGGCCACCGGAGTCGCCGTCACACACACCCTGCTCACCGACGAACTCGCGCCGGGTGAGGAAGCCGGGCGAGTTGCAGTCATCGGGACCACACAGCACCTCGAGCCCCGCGAGCACGCGGCGCACACCCGCCTCACCGTCGCTCAGCGCATCCCCGAAGCCCACGGCCGTGAACGCCTCACCGCGGCGCGCGGGCTCATTCAGGCGCGGAGCCATGGGCGCGATGCTGGTGGAACGAAACTGCCCGTCCATGATCATGAGCGCGATGTCGGAGCCGCACAGCTCACTGCCGTCATCGGGCACCAGCACCTCGCGCACCGGGTAGAAGTTGGACCCTCCGACCGTGGTGGAGGAGCTGACCCATAGCTCGTCCGGAGAGTAGAGGCGACCGAACTCGCTGTCGTTGCAGTCCACCTTCTCGCTATCGGTGACGGACACGCAGTGACGGGCGGTGAGCACCAGGTTGGGCGCGATGAGGGTGCCACTGCACAGCGCCACCTCGCGCCGGGTGATGAGGGTGATGGCGACCACCGCCAGGTGCTCGCGATCCGTCTCGCCACCGACGATGGGCTGAGACAGCTGCTCGAGCTGACCGGCAGCCGTGTCACCGTCTTCGGCAACACCGTCTTCGGCAACACCGTCTTCGGCAACACCGTCTCTGACGAAGGCATCGGCCTCGGGCGCATCCCCGCAGGCCAGATTACAAGCCACGAACCCTGCCGCCAGCACGCCGGCAAAGGCCAGCCTCTTCTCGATCATCGGGAGCGCCTCGATTCGGTAATCCGATTTACCTTAGCCGCGGGCTCGACTGCCGCAAGGGGGCGGAAAGGCGTTTTTGCTGCTGGATTCGCACTCGCGCTGGCTCGCCGCCCGACCTTGCAGGTGCGATCTTTGGTGGGACGCGCGAGAAAAGAAAAGTCGTGACCCGAAATGTCGCGCCGAGCATCTCTGTTCATGCCAGGCGCAACGCTGGCGGCAGAGCGCCTGAAATCTTTTACCGAGCCGATCTAACGGATCGCTCCGGAACGACGAGATCCAGGTGCGACCCCGACGCAGAGGCTCCGTCTGCGTCGGGGTCGTTCCGCCTTTCCGAACAGGTCTTCCAGCACGGAAAGGGTCAGCGGCGGAGCTTGCTCGCGGTGTCCAGCAAGCCGAGGAACTCGCGGCGATAGCCCTCGGCGTCTGCGCCCTGCGCGCCCGCCGCCAGCTGGCGCGCCATGGCAAAGCTGGAGCTGCCGCGCGCGGGGGACTCGCGCAAGGTCATGCCGAACACGGCCACGGCCGCGGCGAAGCGAAAGCTCGGGCTGGTGGCGGTGAGCTGGCTGGCTTCGCGCTTGACCACGTGCTCGCTGAGCTGGCTGCGCTCGGAGCTCGGCGCCTTGTAGCGCAGCTTGATGGTGCAAAGCTCGTCGCCGTGGCCCGCGCTGGGCGTTGACGGCTGCTGATAGCGCAGCGGGTCGACGTGGCTGCCGTCGAAGGGCACGCCGGGCGGCACGATCTCGTACAGCGCGGTGACGCTGTGACCCGCGCCCAGCTCGCCCGCGTCCTTGGCGTCATCGTTGAAGTCGCGCGCCTCCAGCCGGCGGTTCTCGTAGCCAATCAGCCGGTACGCGCCGACGTGAGCCGGGTTGAACTCGAGCTGCAGCTTCACGTCCTTGGCGAGGGTGGCCAGGGTTGCACCGCCCTGTGCCACCAGCACCTTGCGTGCCTCGGCCAGGCTGTCGATGTAGGCGTAGTTGCCGTTGCCCTTGTCTGCCAGTAGCTCCAGGGTCGAGTCCTTGTAGTTGCCCATGCCAAAGCCGAGCACGCTCAGGAACACGCCGCTCTTGCGCTTGGCCTCGATCAGCTGGAACAGCTCGCTCTGGCTGGTGGCGCCCACGTTGAAGTCGCCATCGGTGGCCAGGATCACGCGGTTGCTGCTGCCCGGGCGGGCCATGTGCTGCGCCAGCGAATAGGCCAGCTCGATGCCCTGGCCGCCGTTGGTGCTGCCGCCCGCCTCCAGGCGATCGAGCGCCTCGCGGATGGCGGCTTGCCGGTCGCCGGAGGTGGGCTGCAGCACCACGCCGCTCGCGCCGGCGTACACCACGATGGCCACCTGATCCCGCTCGCCGAGCGTGTTCACCAGCGCACCGAGCGAGCGCTTCAGCAGCGGCAGCTTGTTGGGCTCATTCATGGAGCCGGAGACGTCGAGCAGGAACACCAGGTTGCGCGGCGGCAGCTGCGCGGCGGCCACCTGCTTGCCCTGCAGCCCCACCAGCAGCAGCTGGTGCTGCGGGTTCCAGGGCGCCTGAGATAGCTCGGTGGTCACGCTGAAGGGCGTGTCGCCGGTGGGCTGCGCATAGTCATAGGGGAAGTAGTTGACCAGCTCTTCCACGCGCACGGCACCGCTCGGCGGCAGCTGGCCCTGCGCGAGGAAGCGGCGCACGTTGCTGTACGAGGCG
Organism: Polyangiaceae bacterium; assembly: GCA_025937895.1. Taxonomy (GTDB): domain Bacteria; phylum Myxococcota_A; class Polyangia; order Polyangiales; family Polyangiaceae; genus SZUA-265. The sequence goes on from JAICQL010000208.1 coordinate 11,984, forward strand.
GTGTCGACGTCGATCGAAAACGTCGACAGCGGCGCGTCTTTCGCCGCCACGAAGGGCGACTCCTGGATGGCGTCGTACGCCTCGGTGTTGAAGTCGGGCGGCTGCGCCTGCGACACTGGTCCCTGCAACACGCCGCCCTGCAGCACGGCGGATTTGGGCGCCACGCGGCGCGCCCTGCTCAGCTGCGCGGCGCTGCCTTCCTTCTTCTCGGCCATGTTCGCCGCCCTGTCCGCCGCGACCACCCCGCCGACATGCCCGCCCGCGAGAGAGCCGCCGGCGGGAGCACTGCTTGCGAGCGGGCTGTGCGCGGCCGGCGGAGAGGGTGGCGGAGCCAGCGGTTTCGCCGCTGCCCGTGCTGCGCCGAGTCCCTTTGCCGGCGAAGCGGCAGTAGCGCTCGACTCGTCATCGGCTTCTTCCGTGAGCGGCGCCTCCGGCGCCGGCGCGGCAGCGGAGTACGAAGCAGACTCCGCAGGCTCGGGCTGCTCCGCCCGAACGGGGCTGCGCGAAGTAGCTCCACGCTCCGGCGAGAGGCCGCAGCCCTGTGCCATCACGGTGATTGCCAATACCGAAACGAGACCCCGACGAATCTTGAACATGCTGTTTGCTCCCAGAGGTGACCGACGACAGACCAACGCGGGGCCTCGCTCGGGACTTACAGGCCGCAACCGCGCTCAGTGCGCCGTGCACTCGGCAACCCTCTCATGGCCGATGGGCCGTGTGAGCGCTTTGGCTACCGCTCGCCGCGGGCCGCGAGTGGGAAGGCGAGAGATTCGGCCAGCGTACACGCGCCGGCTTACAATCGAGGTCGCGCGGTGTAAGCTGCCGGCTGCGGCGCGCGTTGAACCCTCGAAGGGTCTGCTGCCACGGGGCAGCGCCCGCTAGCGATGCATCGTGGACGCCGACCTGAACGATACGGGCCAACGCCGCTGGGAGCGCGAGCGCCTGGAGCGGGCGTCCCGCGGCGATACGGCCGCGTTCGGCGAGCTGTACGATGCCTTCGCGGAGCGGCTGTACGAGCGTGTGCTGATGCCGGTGCTGGGCAACCCGAGCGCCGCGGAGGACGCCCTGGCGGAGACCTTCCGCGTGGCGTTTCAGCGGCTCGGCGACTTTCAGCCGGGTCAGGTCAGCGTCTATTACTGGCTGGCGCGCATCGCCAAGAACAAGGCGCTGGACATGCACCGGGCCCGGAAGGTCAGCGGCCGCGTGCTGGCCAGCTTCGAGAATTTGATCGAGCCGCTGTGTCCGCCGCACGCCTCGCCGGAGGAGCTGCTGGAGCGCGAGGTGTCGCGCCACCGGCTGGGTGAGGCCGTGCAAGCCACCTTGAACGAGCTGAACGAGCGCTATCGCGAGGCTATCTTGCTGCGCTTTCTGCAAGATCTGCCGCGCGAGACCTGCGCCGAGCAGCTGGGGGTCAAGCTGGGCACCTTTGACGTATTGCTGCTGCGCGCGCTGCGCGCCTTCCGCAAGCGCTGGGAGGAGCGGAACGAGCGGCCCTCGCAGGAGCTGGCGCTGCCATGAACGAAGACGAGTTCCCCCCGCCGGATGAGGAGGAGCTGGAGGCTGCCAATGCCCTGCGGCAAGCGCTGGAGGGCCGCCCCGGCGGCTCGCGCGTGCCGGAGGAGGCGCTGCAGACGGCGGCGTTCCTGCGGCATGCGGGCGACGCCGGGCGCCTGAGCAGCGAGCGCCGGAGCAAGCTGCGCGCAGAGCTGCTGGCAACACTGCCGGCGGCGCCAGCGGCGGCGGCGCGCAGGGGCTGGCGCAGCTGGTTCGGCGCCGGCATCACCCTGTTCGGAGCGGCCAGCGCGGCGCTGGCGGTGGGGGTGCTGGGGGTGCGCGAGTGGCGCAGCCTCGATCGCGCCAGCGAGGCGCGCTCGCGGGCGATGGAGTCGCTGGCAGACGATGAGTCGAGCCTCATCGCAGGGTCGAGCCCTGCCATGGAGCCGAGCCCTGCCATGGAGCCGAGCTCTGCCATGGAGTCGAGCTCTGCCATGGAGTCGAGCGGTGCCACGGCAATGCGCGCTGCCGCGGACCCAATGGCGGTTTCGCCGAGCAGCGCTGAGAAGAGCGTGATGGAGGCGCCTGCCCCTGCCGATCCAGCGAAGCCAGGAGCCGCGCAGGCTCCACCTCCGATCGGGCAGCTGCAAGCCTCGAAGAAGGAGTCGCGCGGCTCCGGGTCAGCGGCGCTCGGCGGGCTCGCGCGGTCAGAGCGCGCGCCTGCCAACGCTGCCGAGCGCATGCGGGCCGCCCAGGCGCCAGCGGAGCCCAGCGCTGGAGCCCCGCTCGCCGCCGCACCGGCAAAGCGGCGCGCTGCGCAAGCCCCGGGTGCGCCGGCGAGCAAGGCCGCGCGGGCGAGCAAGGCCGCGCCGTCCGACGGCC
>JAICQL010000085.1 GCA_025937895.1 Polyangiaceae bacterium
ACGCCGAGCACCGCCACGGCCAGCACGCCCAGCGAGCTCCACAGGCCCAGCTGGCGCCCCAGGCCCGGCTGGGGGGGGACGGGCTGCCCTGCGGCGGCGGGCTGCAGCGCGGCAGCGGCCTTCACCGAGCCGGTGCGCGCGCGCTCCGGCGGCGAGAGGGAAACCGCGCTCGGCGAGCTGCCGGGGCTCGCGACGCGCGGCGCGGCGCTCGGCGAGCTGCCGGGGCTCGAGACGCGCGGCGCGGCGCTCGGCGAGCTGCCCGGCGCCGCGCTCGGCGAGCTGCCCGGCGCTGCAGCGCTGGCTGCAGGCGCCGCCGCGGCGGACTTGCTCGCGGCCTGCTTGCTCTGGCCGCGGCCCAGCAGTGACTGCAACCAGCCCTTCATCCCCACCGCCAGGAGTCGACCACGCGACGCGTGAAGAACAGGCAGCACAGCGCCAGGCTGGCATCGAAGACCAGCCGCCGCAGATCGATCACCCCCCGCGAAAAATCCTCCAGCTGCGCCAGCACGGAGACATGGGCGCACACCTCCTGCAATAGCCCCGGATCGAACACGCGCTCGCCGATGCCCAGGATCACCTGCCCAAACAGCACCAGCATGGTGAGCATCAGCGCCGCCAGCTGGCTGCGGGTCAGGGCGCTCATCAACACGCCCACCGCCAGGAACGCGGCGCCCACCACGAACACGCCCAGATAGCTGGAGGCCACCACGCCCCAGTCCACGTCCACGATCTTGCGCACCACCACCACGTACAGCAACGTGGGCAGCCAGAGCAGACAATACGTGGAGAGCGCTGCGGCATATTTGGCGTGCACCACCGCGCCGCCACTGACCGGCGCCGTGAGCAGCGACTCGATCGTGCCGCTGCGCCGCTCCTCTGCGAACAGCCCCATGGTGAGCGCCGGGCACACCAGGAGCAGCGTCACCGGGATGAAGAAGGAGCTGAAGTAGCTCTGGGTCGGGCCCAGGTCCATGGACAGGCTGGTGAAGTGCGCGAAGTGATCGAGCACGACGTAGAAGCTGATGCCCTGCAGCAGCAAGAAGGCAAAGCACAGCAGCCAGGCCAGCGGCGTGACCCACAGGCTCAGCATCTCGCGGCGATACACGGCCCAGAAACCCACCATCACATAACTCGCATCGGCATCGGCTTCTCCAGCTGTAGCCCGTTCAAGTTACGTCCGAGGCCCCGGTGAGCTGGCGGAAGACCTCCTCCAGACTGGTCTCCTTCAGGCGCGCCTCGCGCACGCGGATCTCCGAGCCCACCAGCAGCGAGACCAGCTGCTCCAGACAGTCGTACGCATCCACCTCGGGAGCGAAGGTGATGAGCAGCGAGACCACGCCATCTTCCGCGCCCGAGGGCGGAATGCTGCTGAAGCGCACCATCTCGCTGATCAGCTCGGTGTCGCCCGGGCGCGGCGGCAAGAGCGAGGACGTGGGCACGATGGGCGTGACGCCCAGCACGTGGGGCGAGCCCATCACCAGGCCGAAGGCACGGCGCCGCCGATCCTGCACGGTGAGCACGGCGCGCTGCCCACCCATCTGCCGGCGCAGCAAGCTGATCGGCCCTTGCGCCACCAGCACGCCGCGATCGATGACGAGCGCGCGATTGCAGGCGGACTCCACCTCGCTCAGGATGTGCGTGGACAGCAGCACGGTGTGCTCGCGCCCGAGCTCGCGAATCAGGTTGCGCACGCTGTGGATCTGGTTCGGGTCGAGCCCGGCGGTGGGCTCGTCCAGGATCAGCAGGGGCGGGTTGCCGAGCAGAGCGTCGGCCAGCGCCACGCGCTGGCGAAAGCCGCGCGACAGGCTGCTGATGAGCGCGCGCGCCACCGAGCCCACCTCCGCCTTGTGGATCGCGAGCTCCACTTGCCGAGCGAGCTCGCTGCGCGGCAGCTGCTTCAGCCGTGCGCGGAACGACAGGTACTCCCGCACCCGCATTTCCGGGTAGAGCGGCGCTGTCTCCGGCATGTAGCCGATGAAGCGGCGTGCCTGCAGCGGCTGCTCCACCACGTCATAGCCGTTGACCCGCACTCTGCCGGCGCTGGGTCCGAGGTAGCCCACGATCATGCGCAAGGTGGTGGACTTGCCCGCGCCGTTGGGCCCCAGAAAGCCGACCACATCCCCGCGCCCGACAGAGAACGATACGTCTTTCACGGCCAGCACCGAGCCGTACGCGCGGCGCAGGTGTTGCACCTCGATCAGCGGGGCATCCGGCGCCGGCAGCGCGCTCGCCCGCGGCGCTCCGCCCTTCGGCGGCACCGTGCGCGCTCGGCGCGTGCCCCTGACCTCGGCGGAGCCAGCTTGCTCGCCCGCATCCGCGGCGGTTGCAGCCGCGTTCCCCGTCCCAGGCTCTGCCGTGTCGGATGGAGGGCTCGCTGACACCTGAAACCTTCGCCGTGACACTACTTTGTACGGGCTGCGCCCATTTGCGTCAATGTTTCCAGGGGCGCGCGGCCTGGCACGGAGTGGTGAAGCGCGCCGCACGCTCGGCGCCTGAACGCGCGCCGGCGCGCGGAGAGCCAGCTCAGGGAGCGGCCACCCGCTGGATCAGCAAAAGAGCGCTGCCTGGAAAAACCGGCCGCTGCGCACCACAGGGCGGCACGAGCCAGCGCCAGCCGGGCATGGCGAAGCAGATACGGCCGAGCAGCTACGGCACTCACAGATTCTGGCTTGACAGCAATCCGAGCTCACGGCGATGGGGCGCACATGGCGCAAATCAAGATCTATGGGCTCGCCAGCGCTCTCCGCCCCGTGCGACGCCAGCTCTCCGACGCGATCCACTCCTGCCTGGTCGACGCGCTCCAGCTGCCGGCGGACAAGCGCTTCCATCGCTTCATCTTGCTCGAGCCCGAGGACTTCATCTACCCGCCAGGCCGCAGCGAGCGCTACACCATCCTGGAGCTCAGCATGTTCGAAGGCCGCGCCGTGGAGACCAAGAAGCAGCTGATTCGCCTGCTGTTCGAGCGCCTGCAACCACTCGGCATCGCCCCCAACGATCTCGAGCTCACCATTTTCGAGACCCCGCGCCACGACTGGGGCATCCGCGGAGTGCCGGGGGATGAGCTCGGATTGACGTACAGAGTGGATGTCTGAGGCTTCGGAAGGAGCCAAGAGTCGCGCAAGAGGGCGCCAAGGGGTCTAGGAGCCAAGGGGGTTGGTAGCGTGGTTGTTGGCTCGGTGATGAGCGGGCACTGGGCGACTCTAGAATGTGCCCACTGAGCGAGGGGGCCGAGGGACAGGAAGCCCCACCAGATTGGCTCCCTCGTCCACGTCACTTCACGTACGGCACCCGGTACCCGCCCTCCCGATACGTATGCACCTGGAAGAAGCTGCGCAGCAGCAACAAGTGCTCCTCGCGCTCGGGGTCTACTTGATCTGACAGGTTCTGGAGCTCTTCGGGATCTTTGTTCAGATCGTAGAGCTCCACTGTCTTGCGGCGCAGATCGCGGATGGCCTTGTAGCCGTCGCTGAACACCATCGCCTGCTTGAGGCGGGTCTCGGCCACGATGGGCCGCTGGAAGCTGCGGCTCTCCCCGAGCAGGAAGGGGAGCAAGCTCTGGCCCATGAAGGCGGCTGGGGTCTCGAGCCCGAACCAATCCAGGATGGTGGGGCCCAGGTCCACCAGCGAGACGGGCACGTCGAGCGCTCGCGGCACCACGCCCTTGCCGGCGACGACCAGCGGCACATGGATCAGCTCCTCATACAGGCTGCTGCCGTGGAAGCGGCTGTCGTGCTCGCCGAAGGCCTCACCGTGATCGGCCACCACGAGCAGCAGCGCGCGCTCCGCGAGCCCCAGGCGGGCCAGCGCGGCGCGCACCTCACCCAGGTAGCCGTCGACCACGCGCAGCGAGCGCAGGTAGTGCTTGAAGGTGGAGCCGCCCCGGATGCCGCTCTTGTAATAAGGGTCGTGGCTGTCGAGGTAGTGCACCCAGAAGAACGCCGGGCGCTCCCTGGCGCGCTCCAGGCCGGCGATCAGCTGCGCCGTGAGCGCGCTGCCGTCGATCCAGCGGTCGTTGCCCGGCAGCTTGTCGCCCTGCAGCTCGTTCTGCTCGAAGCCGCGCAAGATGCCGTTCGCGTTCCTCAGCCAATCGGTGGCGGGAAACGCGGCGGTGAACACGCCGGCAGCGCTGAGCACGCTCGCAAAGTGCACGCTGGTGTCTTGCTTGGGCCAGCGGTTTCTCCCGCCGGACCAGTACTGCTGGGAGAAGTACTTGCCCATCGAGATCGAGCCCAGCGTGTACTTGGTCATCGACCCCGGCGCCCGGGCATTGGTGAAGTCCGCGCCGGCGCTCATCAGCTCGCGCAGGTTCGGCAGATACTCGGCGTAGGGCTCCTTGCGCAGCACATCCGCGCGCAGCGAGTCGATCGAGAACAGCACCACCACCGGGCGCTGCACGGGCGGGCGCTGCGGGCTGGGCGGCACCGGCGGCAACCCGGCGCGTGGCGCAAAGAAGGGCCCTGCGCGCGCCACGAGGGTGGCATGCACGTTGTCCGCGCCGCCGTCGCTTTGCAACACGGCCAGCAGGTGCAAGCTGCTGGGGCGGCGTGCCAGGCGGATCATCACCGAGTTGGGGTGTGGCCAGAACAGCGCCCAGAGTGAGCCCAGCAGCAGCGCCGCCGCGACCGCCCACAGCCAGCGCCGCACCAGCGCCTGCCCCGGCAGCTCGAGCGGCGGCAAGAGGTGGCCGGCGAAGATGGCGGTGAGCCACGACAGATAGAGATGCGCGCTGGGATTGCCGCCGGGGGAGATGGAGGCATTCAGATAGGCGGCGCCCAGCGCGGCCAGTGCGCAGCCCGCCTGGACTGCTCGCGCCATCCACGGCCAGCGCCAGCTGCGCGGCTGACTGAGCCAGGCCAGCACCGGCACTGCACCCGCGATGACCAGCACCACGGCGGCAGAGGCCAGCCCCGGCGATACACCAGTCCGCTCGCCCAGGCGCTCTGCGAGCCCGTCCAGATCCGTGGGCAACACCAGCGCACCCAGGCTGAGCGAGAGCAGCGCGAAGGCGAGCCAGCCATACAGCGGCGGCAGCCAGCGGCGGGCCGCCCAGACCAGCGCGACCGAGCACAGGCCGAAGGCCAGGTGGCGCCCGAAGTCGACCGCGTAGGCCAGCACCTGCGGGCCGTCCAGCGGATGAACGTGGCCCGGCAAGAAGTCAGCCAGGAGGTTGAGCAACCCCGCCACTACCCAGCCAGCACCCAGCTGCAGCGGCAATGAAGGTAAGCGCGCTTCCTCTCGAACGGTGGTGGCCAGTGGTGGTGCCGGAACGCTCAGCGCCTTCGACATGCCACCGTCTCGTAGCACACGGTTTACTGAAACGTCACTTCCGGGCCGCGCTCCAGACCGCCAGATGGCGTGAAAAGTAGGCAACTACCAGGCGCTCGCGACGATGCCCCTGCGTGCACCAGCAGGACGACACGCCGCGGGGCTCGCTGCGCCCGCGCACGCCGCAACCGCGCCAGGCCGCGAGCAGAAGGTCCCGGCAGTGAGCGCGGGCCCGAGCGCGCTCTTCCCGGCGGGCGAGCCACTGCGGCTGGAGGCCCCCGCTCTCGAGGGCCTGGTGCCGCGCTCCGCCGTGGTGCCGCGCTCCGCCGTGGTGCACGAGGAGCTGGGGCGCCCGTACGAGATCCAGCTGGAACTCGAGAGCACCGGCGCGCGGCTCGCACCGCCGCAGGTGCTGGGCAAGCCGCTCGGGCTGCTGCTCAACCTGGGCGAGTCAAAGGCCCGCTACTTCCACGGGCTCGCGAGCGAGCTGGAGCGCGTGGGGCAAAGCGGCGCGAGCGCCTGCTACCGGCTCACCCTGCGCCCCTGGATCTGGTTCCTGTCTCGCAGCGAGAGCTGCCGGATCTTTCAGGGGCAGAGCGTGCCCGAGATCATCAAGCAGGTGTTCCGGGCGCACGGCTTCGCCGACTTCGAGGAGTCACTCTCTGTCAGCCATCCGCCGCGCGAGTTCGTGGTGCAATACCGGGAGTCGGATCTCGCCTTTGTCAGCCGCCTGCTGGAGGACAGCGGGCTGCACTATTACTTTCGCCACGAGCGAGAGCGCCACACGCTCGTGCTCTGCGATGCCAACTGCGTGCGGCCCGAGCTCGCTCCTGCCCTGCCCTTTCGAGCCCACGACGCGCGGCGCGACGAGCACCTCGAATACGTCGATCGCTTCAGCGCCGTCGATCGGGTGGAGGCAGACAGCTTTGCGCTGCAGCACTTCGATCACGAGCGTCCCAGTGACGTGCTGACCGCAAACGGCGGGCTGCCGGCGAGCGCGCCGGGGTCGCTGGAGGTGTATGAATATCCGGCGCCGTTCACGGAGCGCGAGCAGGGCGAGGCGCTGCTGGGCGCGGCGCTGGACCGGCGCGGCTGCCGCGCGCGGCGCTACCGCGGGCGCAGCAACGCGCGGAGCCTCGGCTGCGGGCAGGTATTCACCTTGGCCGAGCATCCCTGGCCGGAGCACGACGGCGCTTACCTGGTGGTGGCCTCCACCTTGCGGGTGGCCGCGCACGACCAGACGTCCACCACCCCGGGCCCGGCCGCGGCCGGCTACCGCGAGCTCTCGAGCTGCGAGTTCGAGGCCATTCACGCCGACCAGCCCTTCGTGCTGCCGCGCAGCACGCCGCGGCCGTGCATCGCCGGCGCGCAGACGGCCATCGTGGCGGGGCCTGCGCAGCAGGAGCTGTGGACGGACGCGCAGGGCCGCGTGCAGCTGCGCTTTCACTGGGACCGGCGCCGCTCGGGGGCGGAGCCCGCTTCGTGCTGGGTGCGAGTGTCGCAGCTCTGGGCGGGTGCAGGCTTCGGTGGCGTGCACCTGCCGCGGGTCGGCGACGAGGTGGTCGTGCAGTTCCTCGATGGAGATCCCGAGCGCCCGCTGGTCGTGGGCCGCGTGTACAACGGAACCCACGAGCCACCGTACGATCCTGGCGCCCACCCCACTCAGAGCGGCATTCGCAGCGCCACCTTGGGCGGCAGCCTGAGCAACTACAACGAGCTATGCTTCGAGGACCGCAAGGGGGCGGAGCTGCTGCGCATGCAAGCCGAGCGCGATCACCAGTTCCTGATCAAGCGCGAGCGCTCGGTGGAGATCGGCGCGGGCGACACCCTGCAGGTGGGCGCAGATCAGCTGACCCGCGTGGCCGGCGCCCTGCGGCTGTGCGTGGGCGAAGGCGCCGATGAGCAGCCCGGCGCGGCCGGAGAAGCGCTGATCGTCGCCAGCCAGCACATCCAGCTGCGCTGCGGCCAGAGCGTGCTCGAGCTCAGCCCCGAGCGCTGCGTGCTGCGCTGTGGCGACACCTCGGTCGAGCTCGTGCCCGATCAGCTGCGCGTGCTGGCGAGTGGGGGCGCCGGGATGAGCCTGCGAGACACCCTGGAGGCCGCCGCGCCCGGCGGCGGGCGGCTGTACCTGGACGCGGACGCGGTGCTGAACGGCAAGAACGTCAAGCTGAACCCGTGAGCGCGGATCCGGGTACAGGCGGCAGCGCCGGGGTGTTATCCTCGCGCCGGCTCGGCCATTGCTTGCTTTCTCCGGAGGGGTGTCGTGACAGGACGGTTTGGCCGCGTATCGAGCGCCTGTACGTTCGCGGGCTGCGTAGTGACCGGCAGTGTGTTGACCGGCAGTGTGTTGACCGGCTGTGTCTTGGCGGGCTGTGTCTTGACCGGCTGTGCCCAGTCCGCCGTGCCGAGTTTGGACCCCGCCGACTTCCAGCAGCCCGCGCTGTCGGAGCTGACGCCGCGCGCGCTGGCCGTGCAGGTACGCGATGAGCGCCCCATCGCCGCAGAGGATCGCCGCGCCACGGAAGAGCAGCTGCGCTCCCTGCTGGAGCAGCTGCTGAACGGCGCGGGGGTGAGCCCGGACGCACAGGCAAAATATGCCCTGCTAATCGTGGTGCGGCAGCCCAGCCAGGCTGACCGCAGCATGGATCCCGGCTCCTGTGTGGAGCTGAGCTGGGAGCTGCGTGCGGCAGGCACGCTCACGAGCACCAACGTCAACTCCGCCTGCGCCGCGGTGCAAGACGGCTACGGCGCCACTGCCCCTGACCTCTCCCGGGCATTTCGGCGCGCGCTGCGGTCCCAGCTGGGCGAGCTGGAGCGCACCACGGCCCAGGCCGCCGAGCTGTCGGCGCCGCTGCAGTTCGACGCCGGGCAGATCGCCGTGCCGGCTTTCGAGTGGTTGCGGCCCCGCTCACTGGCCCTGAAGGTGAAAGACGAGCTCGAGGCGGGCGGCGCCGCCGGAGCCGAGCTCACCCGCTCCCTCACCGAAGCGCTGACCCGTTCGGGGCTGCTGGTCAGTGACCAGGCCGCGCAGCGTCTGTCGCTGACCCTGGGCCGCCCCCGCGAGGCGAGCACGGAGCAGGAGCGGCGTACGTGCGTGGAGCTGAGAGCGGAGCTGGAGGGCGCCTCGGCGCGGCGCTTCGTGAGCCGGCGGGACTGTCCGCGCGTGGGCTCGCCGCTGGGGCCACGGGTCATCAACGGAGTGCTGCGCGGGATCGACGGCTCTGGAGCAACGAGCGATGGCTCCTGAGCAAAGCTTGCTCGCAGAACCACCTCGGCCCACTCATCGCTACCCCACTCGGAGCAGCGACCGTTGTGAATCGCCACGCTCGCTCAGGGGGTTGAACCGGAGCAGTTTCGAGCCAGTTTCGCCTGCGACCGTGGTCGAGCACGCGCGCAGTTAGTCGTGATATTGACGTTCGCAGCGCTTGACTCGAGCAGCGAGAAGGCGCATGTCTTGTACACGCGGTGAACAGGTGGCAGCACCGCAGTAACGCTCGATCGCCTCGGGGAGGGCATGTCACGGCAGCCACGCGGATGAATGACGAGACAGGCTGCCGGAACATGCTGACGAAGACAGGGCATGAGCACCGACCACACGCCGATGGCGTTGGTCGCGACGGAACGGACACGGACCCCCGGCCACGGAGAGGATGGGAACCGCACCGTTGACCTTTCAAATAGCTGAGATCCGATTCCTGGGCGCCACACCGCGCTCGGGTGTAGGGCCCTGAAGGGCTGCGAGCGAATTGCCACGGGGCGATTCAATCGCAAGAGACGCGGCACCACGGCATTACTACCGAGGCGCCGCGTTTCGCTTTTTGTGGATCGTGTTTGCGAGGCCCCGAGCGCGGTCGATGGCGCGGTCTCTGCCGAGCGGACAGTCTGTGGACTGTCGGTTGCGCACGCCGCACTCGCTGCTTGACAAGCGCCGCACTGCTGGCGCGAGGAGCTGCCGCGCGGGCATCAGTGCCACGCGGCCAAGCGCGCGAGAAGTCGCAGGTCGCAGGTCGGGTGCTGGCGTCACCCGCAGCGCCGCGCCTCTTGCAGCCGCGGGCATGTGGCTTGCTACGTCCCTGTCTGCACGCAGACGGGGACATCATGACGACCACGGCACGCAGGCTGTTCACACCGATACGCGACGCACGCGGCCCGAGCGCATCTATCAGAGAGGGGCGGAGCGCACGGCCAGCCCGGCACGAGGGCGGCGGCAACACAGCTCTGGAAGCCATGGCGCTACGAGACACGTACAGCTGGACGACCTCGCGCGCGAGCGCGGTAGCGCTCGGGCGCTGGTGGCCAGCGCTGCTGGTGCTCGCGCTGGCGTGGGTGGCGTGGCTCAACGCGCCGAGTGAGTGCGCGCTGGAGGAGAGCGTCTGGCGGGACGCCGACGCGCAGCTCACCCGGCTGATGATCCGCGCTCATCGCGGCGCCAGAGTGCCCGCGCTCCAGCCACAGAGCGCGGATGCGAACGAGGACCTGCTGCGCGCAAAGCGAGAGCTGGAGAGCTCGCTGGGGGAGCTGCGGATGTGCCGGCACGGCGGCCCGGCGCGCGCCCAGGGCGGGCACGCAGCGGGCACATTCTAACGTTGCCCAGGGCCCGGACGGCGCCGAGCCCCCATCCCCAATGGCCGCCGGGTGCTGGCGATGCGCCGGTGACCAGCGCGCCAGCCGTTGAGCGAGCTCAGGGCTTGATGATCTGCGTACCGGGCGGCGCGGTGAAGGTGAACTCGCTCGCCGGCACCTTCTCGTTCACGCGCGGGTCGGTGAAGTCGAACAGGTTCTTGTTCTTCTGCGCGTCGATCAAGATCACGCGCCGCACCTGGAAGGTCTTACCATCCACGTACAGCAGCATCTTCTGGTACGCGGGGGTGGCCTCCTTCGGGGTGGCCACGAGCACGTAGCCGCCCTTGAACTCGGCCGTCTCGGCGTTCAGCTTCTTCAGCGCGAAGGAGGCGCCGAGCTTGCCCTCGCCGAGCAGGAAAGAGAGCGCCGCGGGATAGGCGCTCTTGGTCATGTCCTGCTCGTACAGCTGCTTGTTCTCGGCCTCGTACACCTTGAGCAGCTTGCCGTCGGAGACGACGCGGTTGCCGTTGGAGGTGTAGCGCCAGCTCATCTTGCCGGGCTTGACGAAGGCGACGCTGCCCTTGCTCTCCTTCTTCTTGTTGTAGGCGAAGATGGTGTAGCGCTGACTGAACTGCGCCTGAAAGGTCTTGGCCCCGTCGTAGAAGGCCTGCACCCGCTCGGCAATGGCGTCCGCGCTGAGGTCCGGCAGCTCGTTTGCACTGGCTGCGGGCGCACTGGCTGCAGGCGCACTGCCGCCAGCGCCGCCCGCCGCGGTCTGTGCGAGCGCCAGCGGCAGCTGCAGCCCTGCTGCCAGCCCCGCCGCCCCGACCCCCAGTACCCACGCGCGACGAATCCGTTTCATAGACACAGCCTCTCGGACAAAGGTCCCTCTCACTACTCGCTGGGGGAACTTACACTTCCCCTCGGCCAGGTAACGCGCCAGGGCGCGATTCCCGTCGCAGTCCGACTATCTGGCCGAAGTTTTGAGGACTGCTGGCCGGGCTGCGACGGCGAGGGCTCGCTCGATCGGGGCGCGGCGCAGGTAGGTGAGCGCGATGGCGAGCGCGTCGGCTGCGTCTTCACGCAGTGGGGCGTCCAGGCACAGCAGCATGCGCACCATTCGCACGATCTGCTGCTTCTCTGCCCGGCCGTTGCCAGCGACGGTGCTCTTCACCCGCGCGGGCGGATACTCCACGACCTCCAGCCCGGCGCGGGCCAGGTTGAGCAGCACCACCCCGCGCGCGTGGCCGAGCTTGGCGGCGGACTGCGGATCTTTGTGGAAGAACAGCGACTCCACCGAGCCGACCCGGGGCTGAAAGCGCGCCAGCACGGCCTCCAGCTCGCGATCGATGTGCACCAGGCGCTCGGCGAGCCCGTCATTCGCCGGCGGATCGATCACGCCGTGAGCGAGGTGGGTGATGCGGTTACCTTCGCCCCGGAGCACGCCCCAGCCGAGGTGCCGGGTGCCAGGGTCGATGCCGATCACGATCATGCGCGGCGCACGGTATCAGCCGCGCGCGCGCCGTGAAAGTTTCAGAAGAAATCGCACAGGCCCGGGGCTGGGCCGGCGAAGGCCCGCGCGAGCGCGACCCGCGCAGGCTCGTCCGCCTCTAGCAGCCCGACGGCGGCCAGCTGCCAGGGGCTGGCGTGGCCGCTGTACAGCGCCGCCAGCGAGCCCACGGAGAGGCGCGCGACGGGCGCTGCCACCCGCTCGTCCAGGCTGGCCACGCCGCCGCGCACGCTCAGGAGGTAGTGGCCGGCATTCTCGGGCAGCAGCTCGTCCTGTACGTGCAGCTCGAGCGCCACGTCGAGCCCCGGGTAGCCGCGCCCGAGCAGCGCAGCCCGCACGTCGACCAGGCGCAGCATCCAGTAGTCCTCGATGCTGACCTGGAGGCAGCGATCGGAGAGTGCATACAGGCGCGGGTCGGCGCTGGCGCCCGTCCAGGTGGCGCGCTCGGCGGTGGTGAGGTGGTCGGCGAGGAAGGCCAGAAACGCCTCCTGCGCGCGCGGTGTGCGGGCGACGAAGTCGCTGAGCACCAGCTCCAGCGGCACGCGCGCCGGTGAGCCCACGCGCACATAGAGATAGCCCTCGAGCCCGCCGGAGCCGTGCAAGCCGAACGCGCGCGCCAGCTCCTGGTTGGGGCGGCGCACCCGATTCCAGACGTAGGCGCCGCGATCCAGGTAGCCGTTTTGATGGCGGGCAGACTCGCGATAGCTGGCCTCCATTGCGGGCTGCCACTCGTCGCCCAGCGGCTCCACCGGCGCCGCGCGCGAGCGGCGCGGCAGCTGCCGCAGTTGCAGCGTGAAGCGGCACAGGCTGCCCGCCACCTCGTAGCCCAGCTTGCGATACAGGCCGTACGTGGAGGGATACAGCGTGGACAGGGCCACGCCCTGCTGGCGCGCGGCGCGCAGCGTGTCGCGCACCAGGGTGAAGGCGAGCTTCTGCCCGCGCGCCTCGGGCGCCACCGCCACGCCAGCGAGCCCGAGGGTGGGCACGCTCTGCCCACCGAACCACTGCCCCATCGGGATCTCGAGCAAGCCACCTGCCACCTTGCCGCCCAGGCTGGCCACGCGCACGTGTGCGGCCCCGGCCCCGCGCAGCCACTCCAGGGCGCGCGGTGCACCGCCCCCGAAGGCCCAGCCCACGATCGGTGCCAGGCTCTCCAGATCTCCTGGATCGGCGGCGCGACGGGTCTCTACCTGGCTCATGATTCACTCACTGTGGCCTCGGGGCGCTGCTCGAGCCAGCGCTCCCGTTGCTGGGCACCGCCGCGGACGCCACTTCCTGAAATGCTGCCAGATTCTGATCGCACGGGCGCTGACTGGGCAGTAGGCTCACAACCTCATGCCACGCCCCAGCGAAGCGACACCTCAGCGCACCCAGCATGCAACGAACCTGGTCTGGCTCGATCTGGAGATGACCGGACTGGAGGTGGAGTCGCACGTGATCTTGCAGGCCGCGCTGATCATCACGGACGCGCAGCTGAAGCCGCTGGAGCAGTTCAACTGTGACATCTGGCAGCCGGAGAGCGCGCTGGCCAGGATGAGCCCCTTCGTGCGCGACATGCACGAGAAGACGGGGTTGCTGCCGCGCGTGCAGAAGTCGATGACGGACACGCGCCGCGCCGAGCAGCAGATGCTGGAGATCGTCAGCGGCTGGTGCCCGCATGGCGCGGTGCTGTGCGGCAACAGCGTCTGGCAAGATCGCAAGTTCCTCGATCGGTACATGCCGGGGCTGGCAGCGTACCTGACGTATCGGCTGCTGGACGTGAGCTCCGTCAAGGTGCTGGCCCGTACCTGGTATGGGCATGGCGCCGTGTTCGCCAAGCCCGCACAGGGCGAGCACGATGCGCTGATCGACATCCAGAACTCGATCGCAGAGCTGGCGTTCTATCGCCGCACACTGTTTGTTTCGGGCTCGCAGGGTTGATGCGTTCGCCTCCGGCTCACGGTGTTGATCGGCGCTGACGCGGCTGCGATCGCATCGATCCGGTACTACCATCCCCTAGCGGTTCGCGGCTCGAAGGCCGAAGGTTCTGGCCGGTGCAATGCTCCGCTGCTGCAAGCCCGCGCTGGCTCGACGCCGCGTGAACGCCAGCGTGGCGCAGCGCGCCAAACCTGCGCCCCCGCTCGGTCAGGAAATGCTTCAGAGCAGGGTTTGGCAGTGGAACGCCAGCGGCTCGAAATGTAGAAGCGCCTGACGCGGCCGCCCGCCCTGGGCAGCGCAGCGCAATGCTTCGTCTCGGAGTTTCGTTTGATCGAATTCAAGCCTATTCGCCGGCTCGCCATCGCCAACCGCGGTGAAGCAGCCATGCGCTGCATCCGCGCCGTCAAGTCGCTGGGTGCGCTCGAGTCGAGCGGGATTCAAGTGATCGCGCTGTACACGGACGTCGACCGCACCGCGCCCTTCGTGCGGCACGCCGACGTGGCGCTGCGTCTGCCCACCAACGGCGGCAGCGCAGTGAGCGCGTACTTGAACCACGATCTGCTGATCTCCACCCTGACCAAGGCGGGGGCGGACGCGGTCTGGCCGGGCTGGGGCTTCGTGTCCGAAGATCCGAGGTTCGTGCGCAGGGTGCTCGATGCGGGCATGCGCTTCCTCGGTCCGCCGCCGGACGTGATGCAGGAGCTGGGCGACAAGATCAGCTCCAAGCACCTGGCAGAGCGCGCGGACGTGCCGGTCAGCCCCTGGAGCAAGGGTGTGGTGACCAGCGAAGAAGAGGCCAAGGAGCATGGCAGGGCCATCGGCTACCCGCTGCTCATCAAGGCCTCGGCCGGCGGCGGCGGCCGCGGCATCCGCGTGGTGCGGCGGGAGGAGGAGTTGCCCGAGCTGTTCCGGTCGGCTGCGGCGGAGGCGCGCGGGGCCTTCGGCGATGACCGGCTGTTCATGGAGAAGATGGTCCAGGGCGGCCGGCACATCGAGGTGCAGATCGTCGCGGACCAGCACGGTACGGTGGTGGCGCTGGGTTGTCGCGACTGCTCGGTGCAGCGCCGGCATCAGAAGGTGCTGGAAGAGGCGCCGCCCTCGGGGCTGCCGCCGTTGATGATCCGCGCGCTGAAGGAGTCTGCCGCAGGCCTGGCGCGCACGGCCGGCTACGTGGGCGCAGGCACCGTCGAGTTCCTGGTGCAGGGCCCGGACTACTTCTTCCTGGAGATGAACCCGCGCCTGCAGGTGGAGCACGGCATCACGGAGGAGATCACCGGCACGGATCTGGTGCAGCTGCAGATCCGCATCGCTCGCGGCGAGCACCTGCCGCCGCTGGAGCTGGCCGAGCGCGGCTTCTCGATCGAGGCCCGCGTGTGCGCGGAGGATCCGGATGCGGGCTTCTTGCCGGCGCCGGGGCGCATCGCGCGCTTTGATCCGGCGCTGGGCCCGCGCCTGCGCATCGACACCGGGGTGGCGCCGGGCAGCAGCGTACCCTCCGACTTCGACTCGTTGATCGCCAAGGTGATCGCCAGCGGCGACACGCGCGAGGAGGCGCGCGCGCGCCTGGTGTGCGCGCTGCGCGACTTCGATCTGGTGATCGAGGGGGGCTCCACCAACAAGAGCTTCTTGCTGGAGCTGCTGGAGACGGACGCCTATCGCGCCGCCGAGACGGATACCGGCTGGCTCGATCGCTGGAACGAGAAGCGCGTGCCGCCACGCCAGTACGCGGCCGAGGCGCTGGTGCTTGCTGCCATCCTCTCCTATCAGAAGACGCGCGAGGCGCTGCGCACCAACTTCTTCGCCGACCCCGGCAACATCACTCATGATCGCATCCCGCCGTCGATCGGCATGGATATCGATCTGACGTATCAGGGGCAGCAGGCGCGCGTGCACGTGTACGCCTCCGGCTCCTCGCAGTACCGCGTGCACCTGGATGATCGTGCGGTGGCGGCGCAGCTCTCGGTGTCGGGCAGCCACGCCGCGCGGCTCTCGATCGCGGGCCAGCACCTGCGGGTGCTGTACGACATCAGCGACGCCAGCATCCGCGTCGAGGTGGAGGGCCGCGTACACAAATTCGGCCGCCAGACGGCGGGGCGGGTGACGGCGGCCACACCCTCGATGGTGGTGGCCATCCACGTGCGCGAGGGCCAGCGGGTGGAGGCGGGGCAGACGCTGGGCTTGCTCGAGGCGATGAAGATGGAGATCAGCTTCGACGCGCCGATCAGCGGCACGGTGGTCGAGGTCAGTGCGCGGCGCGGCCAGCAGATGCGCGCGGGCGAGGTGCTGCTGGTGATCGACCCCGCCAGCGAAGATGGCACCGAGAAAGAAGGCGGCCAGGGCAAGCTGCGCCTGCCGGACGAGCGGGATCCGCTGGCGGTGCTGTTCGTGGACGACGACCGCAACCCGCTGACCGTGCCGGATCTGGTGCGCGCCAGCCAGGCGGACCCGGAGCAGCTGGAGGCTGCCGTGTTTGCCGTGCGCGAGGAGGTGCGCCGCATCCTGCTCGGCTACGACGCCTTCGGCCAGCGCGTGGAGAGCTTGATCGCGCTGCTAGAGGCCCCGCTGCCGCGCGACCTGGGGGCTGACGTCCTGCACCAGCTGGCGCTGGTACGGCACGAGCTGGTGGTGTTCGCCGATCTGGAGCGGCTGTTCTCACGCCGTCAATCGCTGAGCGAGCAGGGCGAGCTGTTGCCCTCGAACAACGCGCAGCTGCGCACCTTCGTGCGGCGCATGCGCGCGGCGGGCTCGGGCCTGGACGACACCTTCGTGGCCAAGCTGAAGGCCGCCCTCGCCCACTACGGCATCAGCGGCCTGGACTACAGCGATCTGCTGGAGATCGGTGTGCTGCGCATGTTCGCGGCCCAGGCCACGCCAGAGCTGCGTTTCCGGCTGGCGGGCGCGGTGCTGCAGCGGGTGCTGGCGCTGGTGGATGCGGGGCTCGACTTCCGCGGGGACGAGAAGCTGCAGGCCTCGCTCACGCGCATCGCCTCCTTGCGTGGCCAGGTGCCGGACAGCGTCTCCGACGCCGCCAACTCCGCCACGTATCGCATCTTCCAGCGTCCGGAGCTGGAGCACGCCGCCGTGCGTACCATCACCCAGCTGGAGAGCTGGCTGACCAGCAAGGATCGCAGCCCAGCTCCGCCGGACGACCTGCTGCGCGAGATCGCGCGGGCGCCGCGCCGGCGCTTCCTGGAGATCGAGGGCTGGCTGACCAGCGACGACGCGGCGCGCCGGGCCATCGCGCTGGCTGCCTTCGTGCGCCGGCTCTATGTGCCGCGCCAGCCGAGCAGTGACACGGCTGCGCGCCCCGGCGACGATCACCTGAGGTTGTCGTTCTCCGACGGCGACGTGGTGCTGGCACGGGTCTCGGCGCTGCGCGATGTGGAGGCCGACGCGCGCGCGCTGCTGGAGCGGGCGCGCAGCGAGCGCCGCCCGCGCATCGAGCTGATCGTACCCAGCAGCTCCGCCGAGCAGCGCGCCGCGGCGCGCTCGCAGGTGATGGAGCTGGTGCAGGCCGCGCTCAGCTCCAGCAACCTGTCGGGGCTGCGCTTCACCCTGTCCCTGCTGGCGCCGGGTGAAGCCGCGCAGCATGAGACCTGGCAGAGCACGCCGCGCGGCGAAGGCGCGCGCCCCGTGGAGCTCTGGGGGCTGCACCCGGAGGCGGCGCAGCGTGTGGATCTCTCGCGCTACCAGAGCTTTCACCTGGAGCGCCTGAGCGCGCCGGACGACATCTACTGTTTCTACGGCAAGAGCAAGGATCTGCCCGACGACGAGCGCATCTTCGTGCTGGCGGACGTGCTGGATCGGTCCGCCGACGACAGCGTGGACACCGCGCACTACGTGCCCATCTTCGAGCGCGCCTTCCACGAGGCGGCGCGCACCCTGCGCGTGCTGCTCTCCACCCGCGATCCGGGCCGGCGCCTGCAGTGGAACCGGGTGGTGCTGTTCCTGGCGCATCCGATGCTGCTCGACCGGCGCACGGCGCAGAGCCTGGCGCAGCGACTGCACCCCGCCACCCGCCATCTGGGGCTGGAGCGGGTCACGGTGCGGCTGCGCGTGATCGATCCGGCGCGGCCCAAGCACCCCGCCGAGGTGGAGCTGATCGTCAGCGATCTGTCGGGTGCGGGCATCGACGTGACCTGGCGCGAGCCGCACCGGGCGCCGCTGGTGCCGGTGAACGACTACGTCCGCCGCGTGGTGAACGCGAAGCGCCGCGGCTTGATCTATCCGTACGAGATCATCCGCACCCTGGTGGTGGCGGAGGATCAGGCCATCCAGCGCGTGGGCCGCAACGGCGGCAGCGTGCCCATCCTGCCGCGTGGCAGCTTCGCCGAATACGATCTGAGCCTGGATGCGGACCCGCCGCGCGCGGTGAGCGTGGCCGGGCGCGAGCCAGGCAAGAACTCCTCGTCGGTGGTGTTCGGCATCATCAGCACGCCCACCGCCAAGGTGCCCGAGGGCATGCGGCGCGTGCTCATCCTGTCGGACCCGACGCGCGACATGGGCGCGCTGGCGGCGCCGGAGTGCGACCGCATCGTCGCGGCCATCGACCTGGCGGAGCGCCTGCAGCTGCCGGTGGAGTGGCTGCCCGTGTCCAGCGGCGCACGCATCGCCATGGACAGCGGCACGGAGAACCT
This sequence comes from Polyangiaceae bacterium, assembly GCA_025937895.1. Taxonomy (GTDB): domain Bacteria; phylum Myxococcota_A; class Polyangia; order Polyangiales; family Polyangiaceae; genus SZUA-265. Next base: position 17,893 of record JAICQL010000085.1, read on the forward strand.
GGACGCCACCGCGCGGGTGGTGCGGCGCATCGTGACGTTCACCCAGAACAACGGCGTGATCCACATGATCATCGCCGGCGTGAACGTGGGGGCGCAGAGCTACTGGGACTCGCTGGCGACCATGCTGCTGCACACGCGCGGCGTGCTGATCATGACGCCGCGCGCCTCGATGGTGCTCACCGGGCGCGCCGCGCTGCTGGCCTCGGGCTCGGTCGCGGCCGAAGATGAGACATCGATCGGCGGCTACGAGCGGGTGATGGGCCCCAACGGGCAGGCGCAGTACTTCGCCAGCGATCTGGGTGAGGCGTACCGCATCCTGTACGAGCACTACTCGTACACCTACGTGGTGCCGGGTGAGGCGCGGCCGCGGCCGCTGGCCTCGACCGACCCCAGCGACCGCAGCGTGCTGGAGAACCCCTATCGAGGCGAGGGCTTCGAGACGATCGGCGAGCTGTTCTCCGACGCGACCAATCCCGGCCGCAAGAAGCCGTTCGCAATGCGCAGCCTGATGAGCGCCGTGATCGATCAGGACGGCGGCAGCCTGGAGCGCTGGCAGAGCCACACCGCAGCCGAGACCGCCATCGTCTGGGACGCCCACCTCGGCGGGCACCCGGTGTGCTTGATCGGCATCGAGAGCCAGAACGTGCCGCGCTGGGGCTATCGCCCGCTGGACGGCCCCGCCGACTGGAACGGTGGCACGCTCTTTCCGCAGTCTTCCAAGAAGATCGCGCGTGCGCTGAACTCGGCCAGCAGGAACCGCGCGGCGGTGATCCTGGCCAACCTCTCGGGCTTCGACGGCTCCCCGGAGTCGATGCGCAAGCTGCAGCTGGAATACGGCGCCGAGATTGCGCGGGCCGTGGTGAACTTCGAGGGTCCGCTGGTGTTCCTGGTGGTGTCCCGCTACCACGGCGGCGCGTACGTGGTGTTCTCGCGCGAGCTGAACCCGTCGCTGCGCGCCTTCGCGCTGGAGGGCTCGTTTGCCTCCGTGATCGGCGGCGGTCCGGCCGCGGCGGTGGTGTTCACCCGCGAGGTCCGCGCGCGCGTGGCGCAGGACCCGCGCATCCAGGGCCGGCCGCCGGCAAAGACGCCCGCCGAGCGCATCGCGCGCGAGAAGGCGCTGGACGCCGTGCGGCTCGAGAAGCAGGCAGAGCTGGCGCAGGAGTTCGATGCCATCCACACCGTGGAGCGAGCGCGCGAGGTGGGCTCACTGGAGGCGATCTTCCCCGCGCGGAACCTCCGCCAGCGCTTGATCGAAGCGCTGGGGGCCCGCGGCGCATGATCCGCATCCTGGTCGAGGCGCACCACCCGGCGCACGTCCACTTCTTCAAGTACGCCATCCGCATCTGGCAGGAGCGCGGCGATCGCGTGCTCCTGCTGGGCCGCGATCGCGACGTGATGAAGCGCCTGCTGTCGGCGTACGGCTGGATCCCCCACCAGATCGTCAGCGCCGGTGCCGCCGGCCGCGGCAATCGCTTTCCCCTGCGCGAGATGCTGCAGCGCCAGTGGGCAGTGGCGCACGCGGTGCGCGAGTTCCGGCCGTCGCTGGTGCTGAGCCTGATGGGCAGCTACACGCAGTCGTCGCGGCTGCTGGGCGTGCCGAACATCATCTTCACCGACAGCGAGTTCCAGAGCTTCAATCACAAGATCGCGCACCCGTTCGCCACGCGCATCTACACGCCGAGCTGCTTCTGGAAGCCGCTGGGGCCCAAGCAGCGGCGTTACCAGGGCTATCACGAGCTCGCCTTCCTCCATCCGCGGCGCTTCACGCCGCAGGCCACCGTGCTCGAGCGGCTGACCGTCAACCGCGCAGCACCCGTGGCCGAGGGCGGGCGCAGCTCACCGCCCCCTCCAGGCACGGCTCCGCACCCCGAGCCGCGAGAGTACGTGGTGATCCGCACCTCCGCCTGGAACACCTTGCATGACATCGGCGAGCGCGGGCTGGGCAGCCACTTTGCTTCTCTGATGCAGCTGCTGCTGCCCCACTACTCCGTCTACATCGTGCCCGAGGGTGGTCAGCTGGCGCCGCAATGGGCGCCCTATCGCCTGCAGGTGCCGCCGGACGAGTTCCACGATGTGCTGGCATTCGCTGCACTCGTGATCAGCGAGGGCGCGTCGACCGCCAGCGAAGCCGCCTGTCTCGGCGTGCCCGCGGTGTACGTCAACACCACCCGCCGCGGCTACCTGGAGGACCAGGAGCGGCGCTATCAGCTGGTCTACAACTTCACGGACGCGGAGGCCGCCATGCGCAAGCTCCGCGAGCTGATCGCCTCACCGCCGAGCGCGAGCGACCTGGCCAGCGCACGCGCGCGCCTGATCGCGGACCACGTCGATGTCACCGATTATGTGGTGAACGAAATCGACCGTTTTGCTGACGCGACCCTGTAGCGTCGTTAGCCGCGGCGTTTCCGGGCTGCCAGTTAATTCCGGCGATTTCCGCGAGCTTCGAGCTCGTGCCCAAATTTTTCCCCGGCGCGCAGCTTTTGCGTACCCGGGCGGCGAGCGCGCTCGAGGCCGAGCTCGAGACGCGCTCACGCGAGGCGCCGCGGAGTCCCACAGCACGGACGGGCGAGAGCTTGGAGTCGATTCGCGATGCAACACGAGAGGCCCAGCTGGGCTCAGACAGCGGTAGTGCCGCGGCATGCCCCGTGCAGCTCTCTGCCTCCACGATGGGCTCTGGCAACCTAGGTTCTGCGGCTCCGTTAAGAATGACCTCGCCCGCTGTGCACGGCACCGGACACACCTACCCGGGCGCTCCTGTGGGAGCAGCGGGCGGTCGCGGCGCTCGCCGGCTGCGAGCTCCGCTGGCTGCCAGCTGCATGCTGCTGGGCGCCGTGCTGGCGCTGCTGCCTGCCTGCTCGGATGAAGCTGGCCCACGCCCGCTCGGCGCGCCGCCCCCCGGAGCGCTGGATGATCTGAGCCTCAATCCCCAGCTCGGCCGCGCATGCAGCCCCGGGGAGACGCAGTCCTGCAGCTTCAGCCTGGGCGAGCACGACGGCGTGATCAGCTGCTACGAGGGCACCAGCACCTGCGTCGACGGCCGCTATGGGCCGTGCCAGGACGGGCACGAGTTCACCCTGCAGCGCAGCGAGCTCGGCCAGCGCAGTGAGCAGAGCGCTCACGCCGGGCTGCAGACGCTGGCGTTCAGCACGGCGACGGAGTGCGCGAACAACCCCTGCAACCGCTACTGCCGCGAGTTCGTGGAGGTACCGCCGGACGGGCTGACGGCTGCGGAGGACCCGAGCGCGACGCCGCTGCTGCTCTGGCCAGAGGGCAACCTCGCCAGCTATCCGGCGGCCGTGCAGGCGCTGGGGCTGCAGGAGCCATGTCAGGTCGCGAGCGACTGTCAGTTCAACAGCTCTTGCATCGATCCCTCGCTGGGCAGCTGCAGCCACAGCGTGTGCAGCACCGGTGACGCGCTGGTACCGGGCTGTAACCGCTGCGCCGACGAGGTGTGCGCGGTGGCCCCGGAGTGCTGCGGCAGCCAGCCCGCGTGCTCGCACGATCCGTGCGATCCGCAGGGCGCGCCGCTCGACGCCAACTGCGACCCGTGTGTGGCCGCGGTGTGCGCCGCGCACCCGGAGTGCTGCGACCTGAGCGGCGGCAGCTGGAACGCGGCCTGCGTCAGCTACATCGCCAGCGAGTGCGCACCGCTCGGTCAGAGCTGCGGCTGCCCCCCGGGCAGCGAAGAGCTGAACGGCACCTGCTACTCGCTGCAGCGAAAGAGCCTGGACTTCAACACCGCGGCCTCGGCGTGCATCACCCTCGGCAGCGACTGGCACCTGACCGAGATCGAGAGCCCGGAGGAGAATGACGCCGCGCAGGCGCTGGTCAGCGCAGCCGGCGTGAGCGATGCCTGGCTCGGCGGGCTCAACAGCGGGGTCGACACCTGGATCTGGCGCCACTCCGTGGCCACGTTCTTCCTCAACGATGCCGGCGGCGGCGCGCTGGAGCCGCCGTACACGTACGAGAATTTCGCTACTGGCGAGCCGGCGCTGGGCTCGGTGGGCCTGGGTCTGGCCATGGGCGCCAGCGGCGAGTGGCGCGGCGCCGATCAGAGCAACGAGCTCGTGTCGGTGTGCGAGGGGCCGCCTTCGTTCTTGAACCCGCGCCTGCCGACGTTCGCCTGGGACGCGAGCTGCGCGGCGCGGGTGGAGAGCGTCTGCGGTGTGCAGTGCCCGGGCGGCGTGCCCGTGGGCACCGGCACCTGCGAGGCGCGGCTACCGACGGAGCTGTCCTTGACCTGCACCGGCTACGATCTCGCGGTGGGCGTCAGCTGCGAGGACGCGGGGCGCCCGCAGATCCCGGTGTGCAACCATGGCCAGAGCCCGGCGCCCGCTGGCCTGCGCCTGAGCTACCTGCCCGTGTCCGAGCTGCGCAAGGCTGCTCCGGATCTGACCCTGGGCGGCGACTGCAACCTGAGCGTGCCGGTGCCGGCGGGGCGCTGCGTGGTGGTGGATGACTGCCCGGGCTTGACCGCCGACAGCGTGCTGGTGGTCAACCCGGGCGGCGCCACCCACGATCCGAGCGAGTGCCGCAGCGACGACAACTGGAGCGTCTATCAGCCGGTAGCGTGCGGCACCCCGCTGTGCGAGTCCGGCACGTACAACATGCAGCAGGTGGCCAACACCGCCTGCACCGTGGCCTTGCAGAATCCGCTCGGCATCGACCCGGCGCTGGCCGAGGTGAGCGTGCAGGCGAACATCCCCGAGCCTCACTGCGGGCCGGGAGAGGAGCTGTGGGGCGCCAGCTGCTACTTCTACGCGAGCGACGTCCAGACCTGGGACCGAGCCGAAGAGGAGTGCCAGAGCCGCGGCGCCGACTGGCACCTGGTGGCGCTGAACTCTCCCGCGGAGAACATCTGGGTGCGCTCGCGGACGGACGCGCTGCGTGACGTGCAGATCGGCCTCAACGACCAGGACAGCGAAGGCGCCCACGAGTGGTCGAACGGGTCCTGCAGGAGCTACGTCAACTGGGACGGGCTGACCTCGCAACCCAACAACTCGCCGCCCGGCAGCGAGCAGTGCGTGCGCATGACGGCGGCCGCCGGCGAGCGCTGGGAAGACACCGACTGCAACAACGACCAGCACCTGTACGTGTGTGAAGGCCCAGTGCTGGATCCGCAGGGCGCCTGCGGCGCCGGCGAGCGCATGGGCCCGGACGGCAGCTGCTACGTGTTCGAGTCCAAGCCGGTGACTGCCGCCGAGGCGGGCAGCAACTGCCAGAACCGCGGGCTCGGCTGGGAGCTGGCGCGCATCGACAGCCTCGAGGTCAACGACTTCGTCACGGGCCTGATCGGCTGCACGCAGAGCTGGATTGCCGGGGTCGAGCCCTCGCTGCCCGGCTTTGCGCTGGGCGCGGGCGATCCGTACCTGGACGAGCTGGGGCTGTGGCAAGCCGCGCTCGACTCCACCTTGCGCGCCAGCGTGTGCCGTGGCCCGCGTACCCTCAGCGTGCCCCCGTCGCTGACGCGCGTGACGGGAGCCAGCGCGTGCACCGGCGGCGATGAGTACTACTACGCGGGCGGGTCCGTGGCCCCCGATGAGCTGACCCTGTGCCCCGCCACCTGCGCGGCTGCCAATGCCCTGCGCGACAACCGGTTGCGCGTGGCGATCCCCTGTGCGGCGCCCACGGCGCCGGTGACCGCGACGACCCACAGCGAGCGCTACTCGGCCGACTGCGGCGACGACAGCGCGGTGCTCTGGGACTTCTTCTACTACGACGCGGTGACCCCGGCGGACTCGCGCGTGCAGTTCGAGATGCGCACGGCCCCGACGCCCGCAGAGCTGGCCGCCAACACCATCCCCTTCGTGCAGATCGCCGAGGCGCACGCCGTGCCCACGAACACGCAGCGCTGCGAGATCGATCCTCCCAACTGCCCGATCGACATCTTCAGCGAGCTGGGCAAGCCGGCGCAGCAGTACAAGGAGCTGGAGCTGCGCGTGCACCTCATCCCCGGCAGCAACGGTGAGGGACCGCTGCTGCGCGACTGGCGGGTGCGCTACTCGTGCCCGCCCGCGCAATGAGCAGGTGAGCAGCAGGCGGAGTAACCAGAGTTGATCATCGTTCCGCTAGGTCATGAACGGAGCATCGCCCGGCGCTGGCCCTGGGTGACCACCGTCATCGTCCTCTCGAACGTGGTCATCTTCTTTGCCCTGCTCGGGCCAGACCGGCGCGCGGAGAGCGAGCTCCGCGCGCGGCTCATCCAGACGCTGGAATACTACTCCTCGCATCCGGGGCTGGAGTCGCCCCCCGCCCTGCTAGAGCTCGTGCCGGAGGTGAAGAGCCTGCTGCAGGTCGAGCCTGCCGCCGAGCCCGCCGACGAGGAGGCGCAGGCCGAGCTCGATGCGCTGGTGCAGCAGGTGGAGCAGGCGCGCGCGCGGCTGAGCGCGTCACGTTATGGCTATCACCAGGGCCACGGCGCCTGGCCGGGCCTGTTGACACACCAGTTTCTGCACGCCGGAGTGCTGCACCTGCTGTTCAACATGTGGTTTCTGTGGCTCGTCGGCTGCAACGTGGAGGACGCCTGGGGGCGCGCGCTCTTTCCCCTCTTCTACCTGAGCGGCGGCGCCGTGGCGGGGCTCGGCCATGCGGCGCTGGCAGAGCCCAGCTCGCGCATGCTGATCGGCGCCAGCGGCGCTGTCGCCGCGGCCATGGGCGCCTTCCTGGTGGGCTACGCCACCACCAAGATCCGCTTTTTGTACTTCCTGTTCATCCGCCCGCGCACGTTCTGGGCACCGGCCTACGTGATGCTGCCGCTGTGGGCCGGGCTGGAGCTGCTCTGGGGTCTGGCCGGCGGAGGCTCGGGGGTGGCGCACTGGGCGCATGTGACTGGCTTTGGCTTTGGCTTCGCGGTGGCGCTGGCGGTGCGGCTGAGCGGGCTGGAGAAGCGCATCGACCAGGGCATCGAGCAGGAGAGCGAGCTGTACGTCGCCGATCCCGAGCTGACCAGGGCCAGTGCGGCCATCGACGCCGGTAACGCCGCAACGGCGCTGCCCGTGCTGGAGGCGCTGAGCCAGGGCCGTGAGGCGACGCCGCTGGCCTTCACCGAGCTGATCCGCGCGCAGCAGGCGCTCGGAGACGTGAGCGCGGCGCACCAGACCAAGCTCCGGCTGCTGGCCTTCTTCCTGCAAAAGCACTGGGTGGACGAGGCGCTGGCGGTGTTCGAGGAGCTGCGTGCCGAGCAGACGAGCGAGCTCGTGCCGGCCAGCCTGCGCTTGCGCCTGGCGCGCCAGTACAAGAACCGCGGGGACACGGCGCGCGCGGGGCAAGCCTTCGAGGAGGTGTACGACGCCCTGGAGCGGACGGAGCACTCCCTGCCCGCGCTGCTCGCGCACGGCGAGATGCTGCTCGAGCAGGGGCAACGAGCGGCGGCGCGCGCGCTGTACGAGCGCGCACGCTCCTTCGTCTCCGGTGACGTGCAGGTGGATGCAGCCATCCGGCAAGGCCTGGCCCGCTCCAGCCAGGGCCGGCCGAGCACCGTACCGCCACCGGCCTGAGCTCCGTGCGGCTCAGCCGCCGTCAGGGATGAGGCAGGCGTCCAGCGCTTGCCACTGAGCCAGGCAGCTCGTGGGCACGTTGCGCCCGACCGAGTCACAACCGAACGCGGGCGCGTCGGCGCTGCAGTCCATGAAGGCATCGAACTGCGACTGACAGCGCTCCACCACGCTCGCCTCGCAGCCACACAGGCAGCTGGTGACGCTCTCGGGCCCCTGCGAGCAGAAGCTGAGCTGCAGCGCGGTGCAGTATGCCAGGCAGCGTGGCGCGGCCAGCGCGCACAGCTGCTCGCGCGCGCGGAAGTCACACAGCTCGAGCGCCACTGCTTGCTGCTCGCAGCCGGCGATCAGCCGGCCCCGGTTGCCACAGTCGATGGGCGGACCATCGCCCATGCACTGCACCAGCGCGTCCAGCTCGTCCGGACAGGGGCCGTTGAAGCGCTCCTCGCACACGCAGCCGCACTGCGCCGAGTTGCCCAGCCCGCAGCTCGGGGCGTCGTTTCCGAAGGCTGCGCAGTAGCGCTGGCAGCTCTCCCGCGGGATGCAGGCCGGCTCGGGAATTCCCGAGCCGCCGCTGCCGCCCAGGCTGCTGCCGCCAAGCCCGCTGCCGGAGCCCCCTACCCCGCCGGAGCTGCCGCCCACGCCGGATGAGCCGCTCTGCCCCGCGCCCGCCGAGGCCAGCGGCGGAGGGGGCCGGTCGCCGCCGCCGCAGGCGAACGCCGCCGCCAGGGCCAGCCAGGGCACCCGGCGCATGAGGTTCGGGCCGCGCTCCACCGCCGCGCCCGCCGGGCGAGCGCCGCGATCTGCTGCTTCGCACCCGCTCGGAGCCAGCGGCGAGCGGCGCGGGGCCGTGCCCAAACCGCGCAAAACGCGCCCGAACCGGGACTCGAACCGAGTCTGCGAGCCTCCGTACTGGCGCTGCGGTATAAGAACGGCGATGGTTCGCGCTCCGGGCTCCAAGCACTCGATGTCTGCCACTTTGCGCCCTGCAGCGCCTGCGGGCGCTCCGTGTCCTGCAGCGCCTGTGGGCGCTCCGTGTCCAGCAGCACCGCCAGGCGCTGCGGGCAAGGTACCCCCGGTCAGGACTGTGTGGCTCAGCGGCTGGGTCTTTGCGCTGGCGTTGGGGAGCACCTGGGCCTGCGCCACGGGCGTGGACGTGAGCAGCGCGGAGCTCGCGGAGATCTGCTCCAGCTCCGAGCAGCTGGTCGTCTGTAACGATGTCGGGCTGGGCGGCGCGAGTGGGGCCAGCGGCGCGAGCAACGTCGGCAACGCCGGCGCGAGCAGCAACCCCCCGGTGGGCAGCGCTGGCTCGTTCAGCAGCGGGGGCTCCACGGGCAACTCAGGCAGCTCGGGCAGCTCCGGAACGTCCGGGGCAAGTGGCACGAGCGGCGCCGCCGGCACCGGCAACCAGCCGCAGCAGCCGCTGGCGCAGGGCCAGTGCATGCCCGCTGGACAGGACGACGTGGTCATCGTCTACACCGAGCGGGGCAACGGCTCCGTCATGAATAACCAGGCCGCCATGACCCTGCGGGTCGAGAACAGCGGCCCTTCGTTCGAGCTGACCGATCTGACCATGCGCTACTGGTTTACGGACGACGGCCTGTCGGACTTCACCGCCGACATCGACTACGCCGCGCAGAGCGGCGGCCAGGACATCAAGAGCAGCGTAACCGTCACCTTCGGCGAGGAAAACGGCTCCAATTACGCGGCCATCGGCTTCAGCTCGGGTGGCACGGTGGGCCCCGAGGGCGTGGATCAGGTCCAGGTCCGGATCCACACCAGCAGCTACCAGATGCTCGATCAGAGCAATGATTTCTCGTTTTCGGCCAGCGCCAACATGGTCGAAAATCGCAACATCACCCCTTACGTAAGCGGCGTTCAGGTGGGTGGTTGCGTGCCCTCGCCCTGACGTCGTCGGTGTGACTCTGCGGCTGTGACTCTGCGGCTGTGACTCTGCGGCTGTGACTCTGCGGCTGTGACTCTGCGCCGAGCTCTCCGGGTGCCCGCTCGAAGTTTGCCCGCAACTGCCGCGGCGGCGGCGCCGACATCTGCTCATCGTGAGCGGGCAAACGTGGCCCGGCGCTGGTAGCCGAGCCCCACGCCAGCGCTCCGCGGCCTCTCGCCGCAGAGCGCGCCGAGCCCGCCCTGACCCCTGGAAACAACTCCAGGAGAGAGTGCGAGGAGCAAGATGTCAGCACGCTGGGCCGCGCGCCTGTTTCCCATCGTCGCGAGCGCACACGCGCTCGCTCAGATCGCTCTGTGCGTCGATGCCTTCGGCCAGGAGCCGGCCGCTGCCGACCAGGCCGTGAGCAGCAGCGCACGGCCCGACGGCTTTCGCTCCGGCTTCGAAGCGGGGGCCCGCCTCGGCGCGGCGCTGCCCCTCGGCAAGGCCGGGCGAGACGCTGATGGCGTCGATCGCAAGCTGGGTGAGCTCACGGCCTGGCGCGCCCCCCTGTGGCTGGATGTGATGTATCGCGTGTCACCCGCGGCCAGCTACGGGCTCTACGGGCAGGTTGGCGTCGGGGCCACGGGCGATGGCTGCAGCGGCAAGTGCGACTTCTCCGATCTGCGCATCGGCGTGCAAGGCCAGTGGCGCTTCAGCCCCGAGAGCGGCATCGCTCCGTGGCTCGGCGTGGGCGCCGGCTGGGAGTCGCTGAGCTATCGCTCGCTCTCGCTGGCCACCGGCGTCCAGAGCACGGAGCTGCTGGGCGGACCGGAGCTGCTGCTGCAGGCGGGGCTGGGCCTGCGGGTAGAGAAATCGGTGGAGCTCGGGCCGTTCCTGTCGGTGGGCGCCGGTAGCTACCTTCGAGACAGCTACAAATGCGCGCCCGCCGGCAGCGATTGTCCAACCGGTAGCGCGGTCGCCGGCTCCGGCTTGCACAGCTGGCTCGGCCTCGGCCTGAGCGTGCGCTACTCGCCCTGAGCAGGGCAGAGCCCGCAGCGGCGCGCGCGCCCCAGCTCAGAAGCCCAGCGCCACGCCAGCCGAAGGCTGCAGGTCGATGATCAGAGACGTGGAGCTGCGCTCCTCCGTCATCAGCAGCACGCCCAGGTTCACCACGCCCGACAGCTCCTTCGAGAGCTTCACCATCAGGCCCGGTGAGATGGTGCCGAAGACCTTGCCCAGGCTCTTGTAGGCGTCCAGCGTGCGCAGGCGGGCAGCGCCGTTGACCGGATCGAGCAAGCCCTCGTTGACCTGGGTGGCGCTGAGACAGCGATCGTAGGCGGCAGGCACGCCATCCGCCCCCGTCATCGCGTCGGGGCGGCAGTCGACCATCTCCACCTCCACTCGCGTGTCGACCTGAGCAAAGCCTGCACCCACCGCGAGATAAGGCACGAAGGTCGAGCGCCCGCGCACCACGTCGCCGAAGTAGTACGTGCCCCGGCCCTCGAAGTGCAGTGGGAAGAAATCCTCCGGCGCGCCCGAGAAGGCGAAGCCAAAGCGCACGCCGAGGCTGACCTCGTCCGTCAAGAAGCGCTCGTAAGAGAGCAGCGCGCGCAGGGTGCCCACGTGCAGGCCGCCCGTCACCGTGCCGCCGTTGCCCGTGAAGGGTGTGCCCGCGTACGCCTGCCCGTCGGCAAAGCACGCATACTCCTGAGCGCCGGCGCGACAGACGTCATTGGACTCTCCGAGCGAGGCGAAGTCTGCGCCGAAGTGAATGCCAAACCAGTCGCGCTTGCCGCCGCCCGGGCGATCCACGCACAGGCCCGCGCTGCACATCATGCCTTCGCCGCAGTCGGCGTCCTTGGTGCACACGCCCGGCGCCTTGCACAGGCCATCGACGCACTCCATGCCCAGATCGCAGTCCTTGGAGACCTTGCAGGTGGTGTCCGTGGCTTGCGAGGCGCCGCCTTGCAGCGCATCACAGGCCGGAGTGCCCACCATCTCCTCCGGGCAGTAGGCGGTGGCCACGCAGCGATCCGGCGGCGGCTCACCCGGCAGCGAGGGCGGCGGCTCCGACGACTTCTCCACCACCTTGAACACCAGCGGGCGATCGCGCGAGCCGAGCCGCTCGAGCGGATTGTCGCGCTCGTCTTTGGCCTCGATGTACATGCCCCAGGTGCCGGGCCGCGACAGCTGTGAGCACGGGATCTCGCCGCGCCACTCCTCGCCGTCTCGCCTCAGGTCGATGCGCGTCCAGTTGTCGGCGCCGTACTCGCGATAGCGCAGCACCACGCCACTGACCCCCTGCACGCGCGTGGAGCAGGCAATGGGGATGGGGCGGAAGGTCTCCACCTCCTGCACCAGGGGCCAGCAGCCCATCTGCGTGCCTGCCTCGAAGCGCGGCACGACCCTGGCGGGATCTTCCGCCTTGCTCTGACCCTTGATGCCGTCGAACAGCGCCTGCGCGGTGGGCGAGAAGAAGCGCGGATCCAGCTCTACCTTCGGGTCAAAGCCGAGCGCCACCGAGAAGGCCTCGCGCGCCGTCTCCCAGTCCTTCGCCCCGTTGCCGCGCACCAGCCCGATGTACATCCAGGCGCGCGCCAGCAAGCTCGGGCTGCAGTCGCTGCCGCACAGCGCGATGGCCTCCAGCAGGGCGCCGTCAGCTTTGTCGGTGTCCTTGGTCTTGGCGTATTCATCCATCGCCTCGGCCATGGCCCGCCGGGTTGCGGCGTCATTCGCGCCAGCCCAGACGGGGCTGGCGAGCAAGATCAAGAACGAGAGGCTCAGGCAACGGCCCAGGCCGGCAAACAGAAGTCGGAACACCGTGGGCTCGCGCGAAGTGTAGGGAATGCGGTTAGATACTAGCGGCAGACGCCGGCTTTCAAGGATTCGCTGCGCGAGCCAGGGCCGGCCGCGCCTTTCGGCGCAGTGCCATCTCCGTCATGGCGCTAATTTTGCAGCCGTTTCCGGGACGCTGGGGCGCGGAGCATCACTCGCACCCCCGCCGCGAGGCCGCAGCGGGCGCAGCCGCGAGGCGGCAGCAGGCGCAGCCGCGAGGCGACAGCGGGCGCAGCCGCGAGGCGACAGCGGGCGCAGCCGCGAGGCGACAGCGGGCGCAGCCGCGAGGCGACAGCGGGCGCAGCCGCGAGGCGACAGCGGGCGCAGCCGCGAGGCGACAGCGGGCG
>JAICQL010000370.1 GCA_025937895.1 Polyangiaceae bacterium
AGCCCGCAGCCAGTCAGCCCGCAGCCAGTCAGCCCGCAGCCAGTCAGCCCGCAGCCAGTCAGCCCGCAGCCAGTCAGCCCGCAGCCAGTCAGCCCGCAGCCAGTCAGCCCGCAGGCGTTGCCACTGCCAGCCATCGTACTCACTGAATGACGGCGCCGCGCTGCTCGCAGCCGCGGCGGCAGGTCACGCCCGCACGGTCAGGCTCCTCGCGTCTCTGGCGAGCGGCCTTCGTGCGGCTGCTGCTCGGCGCGCTGGCGCTTGCTGGCTGCGAGCGCCCTGCGCCGGTGGCGCCCGCGCCGGCACCGGTGGTGCCGCCGCCGGCGCCCCCGCCACGCGCCGATACGCCGCTCGAGCTGCCGGAGCAAGCCGTGCTGGTCGGGCGCTGGCAGAAGCCGAGCACCTTGCTGCGCCAGGTGCAGGCGTGGGCAGGCGGCGATCTCTCGCTGGAGCTGCTGCTGCGCGGGCGCATTGCGCGGCCCAGCCGCCCCGTCGATCTGGACGCGCCGCTGGAGTTTCTCGCGCTGTGGGACGGCAATGTCGCCCAGCCCGGCCTGCACTGGGCGCTCAGCTTGCCGCTGCTCGCGGAGGCCGGCAGCGCTGGCGGCGCGCGCGACTGGCCGGCGCCGCGCGACGTACCTTCGCCGCTCGGCCTGAGCTGCGCGGAGACGCCCGCGCTCGGGCCTGTGCCGCTGCGCCTGGTGTGCACCAGCTCCGGCACCGCGCTCGCGCAGCTCTTGCCCATTGCCACGCGCGCGCTGCCGCTCGCCGAGCTGGGCGCGGGGGAGCTCTCGCTGCGCGTGCACGCGCGGCCGCTGCGCGCCATCGATGACGGCACCTTGCGTGCACGCACCACGTATTGGCTGAGCAGCGCATTCGGCCTGGAGCTGCTGAGCCGCAAGGGCGAGGCCGAGCTCGCCAGCCTGGCTCAGCTCTTGAGCGACGAGCTGCGCAACCTTGCAGACGACTTCGATGGCACCACCCTGGAGCTGTCGCTGCGCGGCACCGAGCAGCGGGTGGAGCTCTCGCTGGTGGCTCCGCGCGCCGCAGTGCGCTCGGAGCTGTTGCAGCTGCTGCTGGGCACGGGCTCGGCCGGCATCGCCCCGACCGACTTCTGGCAGCTGCGCTACGAGAGCGATCGCGCCGCGTATCTCTGGGGCTGGAGCGCGCAGCCGCTGGCGCGCCTGCGCGCTCCGCTGGCAGCGCTGCTCGGCTCCATGCTCGACTTTCGCGGCTTGCCCGATCGCCTGACGGCGCAGGGCCGCAACCTCGTCGAGCGGATGCCGCTGCCGCAGAGCCCCATCGTGCTCGCCTCCGGGCGCTTGCCGCCGCGCCGCGAGGGCCGCGGCGCAGCGCCCGCGCCCTGGCTGGGCGAGCTGGGCTGGGGCGCGTACGCCTTTGCCGGCAACTTCGCCGAATACGACGCCTGGGCAGAGCAGCTCAGCGAGGCCTTCGACGATCCGGTGCTGGCTTCACAGCTGAGCCGCCTGGTGCGCAGCGCGGGCGGTGAGCGCTGGGTGCCACGGCGCATCGAGCGGCGGCCGCCGGCGGTGGGGCGCCTGCCGCGCGGCAGCTTCACCCTCGAGGTCAGCTTCGACGAGCCGGCGCCCGCCACGAGCGTGGCAAAAGAGCCGGCGGAGACGCCCGCGCCCGGCGCCTTGCCGGAGCCGCCGGCAGCCGCGGCAGCGCAGAAGCGCGCGGGGCCACCCACACTGTTCGTGCTGTGTGTGCCCGAGGCCGGCGGGGTGAAGCTGGCGTGGGGAGCGGACGAGCACTTTCTGGCGGGCGTGGTGGCGCCGGTGACGGCAAAGACGGCGCCGAACACGCTGGCGGCGCGGGCGGGCCTGGGTGCGCTGAATCAGCAGCGCACCCTGGCGGGTGGCTTCTCCAGCCTCGCAGCGCTGTCCGGCACCAGCGGCACGGCGTGGCCTGGCTTCGCGCTGCTGCCCGGGCTGGCGCTGCTGTCCGGCATTCTCTCGCCCGCCGGTGCCCAGCCGCTGACCTTGCCGGGGGCCTTCGAGCAGGCGCCCCATCGCGGTGAATCACCCATTTTGTACCAGCTGACCCGTGGCGCCGAGCGGAGCGCGCTCACCCTCAGCGCGAGCTTCGGGCGGGACACCTGGGAAGACCTGCTGTTCCTGATCGCACGGCGAGCGCCGTGAGCCTCGAGAGCTCCAGGCCTGCGCCGCTTCGAGCAGGTTGGCTAAAGGGCCGAGGGTCTGCTGGGGTGCTGAAAAATTCGCGGACGCCGCCTGAAGGGTGAGCCCAAGAGGCGCAAAATCGGTCTCTCCTGGCTGACCCAGCCGGCGCCTTCGTGCAACGGGCTAGAAACGGTCACGGCGGCGGCACGATGAAGCTGCGAATTTTCCGTCATTGCTGGCTGACTATTTTGCAGCCGAATCGCGTGGATGCGCGCCAAACCTGCAGGGAGCAGCTATCCTCACTGGGTTCATCGCAGGCTCGCCATCGCCGTGCGGCTCCGCTGCGGCGTGTGGGCGGATGATCGAGAGTCGCTGCGGATCGAGAGAACCATGGATGTTGCGCTGAGCTCGGTATTGTTGGTGATTGGCCTCTCCGCAAGCGGAGCCACGAGCGGAGCCAGCATGGTCTCCCCGACAGCGCTGATGCTGGCACTGCAGGCCGCTGGGGCTGCTCCCGCGGAGCCTGCCCCCGCAGATCCCGCGGCCCCGGGTGCAGCTCCGGCAGCCGCCGCCAAGCCTCGCACCGCCCAGCCCCCGGCCGCAGAAGAGCCGGCTGCTCCCGCACGGAAGCCAGCGGCCAAGTCGGGCGCTGCAGCGACGGGGGGTGATGCTGCTGGCAGTGATGCTGCCAAGGATCCGGCAGCTGGTGCTGCGCCTGCGAGCCCGCCTGCCGCAGCCCCGGGGGCTGCTGCTCCTGCTGGCGCCGCTGCTCCTGCTGGCGCCGCTGCCCCGGCAGCGCCTGCGCCAGGCGCCCCTGCCACGGCAGCGGCTCCTGCTCCAGCGGGAGAAGCCGCTGCTCCTGCAAGCAGTCCTGCTGCAGCAGCGCCGGCAACCGACGCCGCTGCAATCGCTGCGCAAGCTCCAGCCCCTACCACCGCAGTCCCTCCCGGCAGCACCGAGCCGCTCGTGCCTCCGCCCCCTCCGGCGGGCACCAAGGGCGCGCTGACCGCTGACAAGCTGGCAGGGAAAAAGCCCTCGGACGATGCCCTGGTGCAGCCCGGTCAAGAAGCGGCGTGGCGGCCCGGCGGGCTCAGCGTGTCGGTGGGCGCTGGCATGAGCTTCGGCTCGAGCACGTTCACGGGCAACGGCTACACCAGCAATCCGATGGTGGACTGGTCGCTGTCGTTCAGCCCGGCGTTCACCTTCAGCGATTGGACGCGCATCTCCGCGAGCACCTCGCTCAGTCAGGAGCTCACCGAGGCAGACGGGGATGACCAGCCGTACACGGTGCTGGTCAGCGACGTGATGCTGAGCGTCGCTCGCCCGCTGTATCAGTTCGAAAATGGGCCCCGCATCGCCGGCTCGCTGTCGACCATGATCCCGGTCAGCACCGCGTCGCGCGTCGACACCTTGATCACCTCGCTCGGGGCCGGCCTCAACGCGGGCCACGGCTTCGGCAAGTTCGGCGTCAGCCTGGGCGCAGGCTTTCGCAAGAACTTCCACCGCTACACGCACCCGACGCGCGATCCCAATACGCGCCGCGCGCTCACCACGCGCGAGGGCATGGTGATCGAGGACGTGGTCACCGGCTTCGCCCGTCAGGGCGGCAACGAGCTGGCGGGCAGCACGTATTTCGACGGCGGCTCCAACAACACCTCGATGGTCGCGCGGGTCAGCCTGGGTGGCTCGTACGCCGCCACGGATGGGCTCAACTTCAACATCTCGTACGGGCTGAGCAAGTCCTGGTCGTACGAGAGCTTTCCGCTCGATGAGTTCTCGAGCCCCTACGCCACGGAGGGCCGTGGCGTGCGCGACGCGCAGATGGGCTCGATCGGTGCCAACTACCGAGCGTTCGCGAACCTGTTCTTCGGTGTCGGGATGATGACCGCCGGCGGCATCTTCAGCGCCGACAACAAGCGCGTTCGCTTTCCCTTCTATGCCTTCGAAGGCGCAGACAGCAATCTGACAACCTTTTTCGTAAACGCCACGTACACGGAGTCCATCCCGTTGTGACGTCGCGTGTTACCGTAGTTCGTAGTTGGAGGATCTTCTAATGACCAGACACGTGAGCCGCAAAAACCAGATGAGCGTGCTCGGACTGCGTGCCGCGGCTTTGCTTGCCGCAGTCGTATCGGGGACTGGCTGCGCGGAGTCGATCGGCGACATCGATCGCACTCAGCCGGACCTGATCGCCAAGAAGCATTTCGAGGGCCAGTGGTACCTGCGTGAGACGGTGGTCGACGTGCCGGAGACCAGCCCCACGGGCTTCGTCGGGCTCGGCAGCGATCTGGAGATGTTGGTCTGGGAGATCCAGAAGGATTATCTGGTCGGCTACCGTGCGTACGAGACCGTGCCTGGTCTCGATCACAACGCCGCGACGGGTCTGGCGCGCCCCAGCGCTCAGCCGCTGAGCCCC
>JAICQL010000120.1 GCA_025937895.1 Polyangiaceae bacterium
GAGCGCGTATTCGTCGAAGGGGTTGAGCTTCCACTCCAGGTTGCCGGTCTCGATCTTCTGGCCACCGGCGCCGATGCGCACTTTGTTGGCGTTGTCCGGATCGGCAACTCGCTTGATGGGAACCAGAATCTTCACGCTGCTGTCTCCTGCTGCCCTGTCCTTGAATTTCGCGGGGTCCGCTCGGGCTTGCCGTGGGTGAGCCTGTCTCGACCACAACGGCGCCGCGCGCTCTCCATTACGATGCTGGAGGGCTTCGTCACGAGTTTTTTGGTGCCTGGGCCGGCCGTTGGATCGACTGGTAACTTCCCGTGAAAAACCGGCGCCCCCCGGCACTGTGCTATGGGGCCAGGCACACGCCAATGGAGACTACGGATTACTTGGTGCTCGGGTCCGGAATCGCGGGCCTGAGCTTCGCTTTGCGCGCTGCCAGCCACGGTCAAGTCATGGTCGTGACGAAGCGCACGGGCAACGACGCAGCCACGGGCTGGGCGCAGGGTGGCGTTGCCGCGGTGCTGTCGGAGGGGGACTCGTTCGAGCAGCACGCCAGCGACACGCACGATGCAGGAGCGGGGCTGTGTCATGAGCGCGCGGTGGACCTGTGCGTGCGCGGAGCGCCCGCAGCCATCCAGTGGCTCAACGAGGTCGGCACGCGCTTCTCGCGCACGCCCGAGGGCTCGCTCGACCTGGGGCGCGAGGGTGGACACTCGATGCGGCGCGTGGTGCACGCCGGCGATTTGACGGGTCAGGAGATCCAGCGGGCGCTGCTGCTGGCCGTGCGCGAGCACCCCAACATCACGCTGCGCGAGTGGCACATGGGCGTGGATTTGATCACGCACAGCCAGTTTGGTGGCCCAGATCGCTGCGTCGGAGCTTATATATTTGACGAGGTGCAGGGACGCATCGAGGCGGTTACTGCGCGCGCGACGGTGCTGGCCACGGGGGGCGCCGGCAAGGTCTACCTGTACACGACCAACCCGGACGTGGCGACGGGGGATGGCGTGGCCATGGCGTATCGCGCGGGGGCGTGGCTCGGGAACATGGAGTTTTTCCAGTTCCATCCCACCTGTCTGTTTCACCCGAGCGCCAAGAGCTTT
This sequence comes from Polyangiaceae bacterium, assembly GCA_025937895.1. GTDB lineage: Bacteria > Myxococcota_A > Polyangia > Polyangiales > Polyangiaceae > SZUA-265. The sequence goes on from JAICQL010000120.1 coordinate 1,095, forward strand.
CTGATCAGCGAGGCGCTGCGCGGTGAGGGGGCTCGCCTGTGTCTGCCCAACGGGCAGCCCTTCATGGCGGAGCACCATCCACTCGGAGATCTGGCTCCACGCGACGTGGTGGCGCGCGCCATCGACTACGAGATGAAGCGTACGGGCTCCGAGCACGTGTCGCTCGACATCACCAGCAAGCCGCCGGCCTTCGTGCGCGAGCGCTTCCCCGGCATCTACGAGAAGTGCAAGAGCCTTGGCATCGACATCACGCAGGAGCCCATCCCTGTCGTGCCCGCCGCTCACTACATGTGCGGTGGCGTGACCGCGGATCTCGACGGCCGCAGCTCTCTGCCGGGGCTCTGGGTGCTGGGGGAGACCGCCTTCACCGGTCTACACGGCGCGAATCGTCTGGCCTCCAACTCGCTGCTCGAGGGGTTGATCTTTGCCCAGCGCGCTGCCGATGCGCTGGGCTCGCAGATCGCAGCGCTGCGTCAGCAGCCCATCCCCAGCGTGCCCGCCTGGGAGATTGGCTCTGCCGTGGCCTCGGACGAGGCCGTGGTGGTCAGCCACAACTGGGATGAGCTGCGGCGCACGATGTGGAACTACGTGGGCATCGTGCGCAGCAACAGCCGCCTGGAGCGCGCCAGCCGCCGCGTGGCGCTGCTGGAGGAAGAGATCCGCGACTACTACTGGAAGCACCTGGTGACGCGCGATCTGCTGGAGCTGCGCAACATCGCCGCGGTGGCCCAGCTGGTCATCTCCTGCGCCAGCGCGCGGCGCGAGTCGCGCGGCCTGCACTTCACGATCGACTACCCGGAGACGCTGGAGCAATACGCGCGCGACGTGGCCGTCAAGCGCGGCGTGAGTCCTCACCTGCGTGGGGCCTGGTCGCAGTGAGCGGGGCAGAGCTGCCGAGCGGTGGCCGCCTGGGGGGTCGGCTGCCGCAGGGTGGCCGCTCCCCGCTCCTGGTGCTGCTCTGGGTGGGGGCCGCGTACGGGCTGTTTCAGCTGCTCGTCAGCTTGCTCTCGCTGCGCGGCAGGGTGCTCGATCTGGTGACGCTCGGCTCGGCCCAGGCCGTGGCGTATCTGGTCGTCATCTTCGTGCTCTTGCATCGCTATGAGCCGGGCACACCGCTGCGGCGCGCCCTGGGGCTGCGCCCCACGCATCCGGGCCTGGTCGCCGCGGGGGTGGGCCTGGGTGCCAGCCTGAAGCTCCCGCTGGAGTCGCTCACCAACCTGATCGAGCGGCATTTCCCGGTCAGTGATGCCCAGCTCGTCGCGCGCGCAGAGCTCTATCGCATCGATGGCGTGCTGGACCTGATCGCGCTGTCCATCGTCACCTGCCTGGTGGCTCCGCTGGTGGAGGAGCTGCTGTTCCGGGGTGCCGCGTTCGGTCGCGTGGTCAAGGCGAGCGCGCTGGCTGCTGCGCTGGTGACGGGCCTGAGCTTCGTGCTCGTGCATGCTGATCTGCGTCACTGGCCGGCGCTCGCGCTCGTGTCCGCAGCGCTCAGCTTTCTGCGCGTGGCGAGCGGATCACTGTTGCCGTCGCTGGCGCTGCACGTCACGTTCAACGCAGCTGGCGTGCTCGCGCTGGCGCTGGGTGCGGCCTCTGCCACGCGCCCGCTGGAGGTCCCCATGGTGGTGACGGCGATGAACTGGCTGACGGCGTGCGTGATTCTGGCCTTTGCGGTGCGCGCCTCGGACCACCCGGCGGCTGCACGAGCGCGCGCGGAGGACCGGGCGTGAGCGGTGGCATCGTGCTGTTCCTCACCGGCGGGGGCGCGGCCGGCGCGATGTATCAGATCGGCGCTCTGGCGGCCCTGGAGGACGCCATCCCCGGGCTCAACGCCAACGACTTCGATCTATTCCTGGGTGCGTCCAGCGGCGCCAGCGTGGCGGCGGCGCTGGCTGCAGGGCGCGAGGTGCGCCGCATCTATCGTGCGCTGCTCGATCCCGCCGATGCGTACTTCCCGCTGGAGCGCAAACACATCCTGAAGATGGACCTGCACGAGTGGGGCAGGGCGGCCTCCACCGTGGTCTCGGCGCTGCAGAAGGGCGTCTCCAGCGTGCTGTCGCGCAGCCCCTCGCCATCGCCCGCGGCGCTGTGGGAAGAGCTGGACCGCCTGTATGACTCGCTGCCGGCCGGCTTCTTCAGTCTGGATCGCTACGAGCGCTTCTTCGCCGATCGGCTGACCCGGCGTGGTGCCAGCAACTCCTTCGCGTCGCTCTCGCGCAGCCTGCGCGTGATCGCCCACGATCTGGATCGGGGCGAAGAGGTGCTGTTTGGCGAGCCCGGCTTCGATCAGGTGCCGATCACCAAGGCCTGCACTGCGTCCATGGCGCTGCCGCCCTTCTTTTCGCCGGTGTGCGTGGGCGAGCGCTACTTCATCGACGCCGGCGCCGCCCAGGCGCACGCGCTGGAGGCGGCGGTGCGGGCGGAGGCGCGCGCAGTGGTGATCGTCAATCCGATGGTGCCGGTGAGCACCACGGCCGTTCCCACCGGTCACGGCGAGCGGCCGAGCTTGCGAGACAAGGGTGCGATGTGGGTGGCAAACCAGGCCCACCGCTTGAGCATGCGCGTGGTGCTGAGCGAGATCATCGAGCGCCTGCGGCGCGAGACGCGCATCCAGGTGATCTTGATCGAGCCGGACCCCACGGACACGCTTCTGTTCATGTACAACCCGGCCAGCTTCTCGGCGCGCCGGGCCATCCTGGAGCAGGCGTACCGCACCACCCGCGAGCGCATCTCGGCCTGGCCGCTGGCTCGCCTGTCGCTGATGCCGCAGGGCGCGGAGGAGCTGTCGCCGTGAGCCGGGGCCTGGAGCGGGGCGCGAGCTACCTCTCTGGGCGCTGCCGCTGGGGGCTGCCGCTGCTCGTGGCCGGCTGTGCCGTGCTGGGGGCTTGCCGCGAGAACCTGCGCATCGGTGATCACGTGCTCGTCGACTATGACGGGCGGCGCTGCCCCGGCTACATCATCGACAAGAAGCGGGATACGCGCTTTCGCATTCACTTCGACTTCGAGGGCTACGACTGGGAAGACGACGTGACCACGGAGCAGGTGCTGGGGCGGCTCGAGGATCCGACGGCGGAGTGCTCGCTGCCCGCCCGGGTGCGCGCCTCGCTGGGCCTGGCGGAGACGCCGAAGTCGCCGGATCGCAGCAGCCCCTATCGCGTGGGAGACAGGGTCCGCGTGCGCTGGCGTGGCTCGGTCTACCCTGCCAGCGTCAAGGCGGTGCTGGCTCCCGACAAGGTGGTGGTCCACTACCAGGGGCACGAGGACGCCTGGGACGAGACCATCCACATCGATCGTATCGAGACCGCGCGCCGCTGAAACGGCGCGGCGCTTCAGTGCACCTGTAGCTCGGAGAGCGGCAGCGGCGCGCGAACGCCCACCAGACACTCCTCGATCCGCTCGAGCAAGCGCGCCACCCCCGCGCTCGTCTGCGAGGACACGAACAGCGGCTCGCCGCTGCCCGGGCCGGGCGCGCTGAGCAGCTGCGCGGGTGGGCTCGCCAGCAGATCGGCCTTGTTCAGCACGGTCAGCCGCGGCTTGTCCGTGAGCTCCAGCTGCTCGAGGATCTGCTCCGTCGTCTTCTCCTGCTCCCACGCCTCGGGGCTGGAGATGTCGAGCACGTGCAGCAGGAGGTCGGCGTCGGCGGCCTCGTCGAAGGTCGCGCGAAAGGCCGTGAACAGATCTTGCGGCATGTCGCGGATGAAGCCCACGGTGTCGGTCAGGATCACGAAGCGCCCGCTGGGCATGCGCAGGCGCCGTGCACGCGGATCGAGCGTGGCGAAGAGCTTGTCCTCTGCGAGCACGTTGGAGCCCGTGAGCGCGTTCAGCAGCGTGCTCTTGCCGGCGTTGGTGTAGCCGACCAGGGCCACGATTGGCTCGGCTCCGGCGACGCGGCGGCGGCGCAGCTGATCGCGCTGGCGGCCCAGCTGCTCCAGCTCCCGCTCCAGCCGCGTGACGCGTTCGCGCGCGCGGCGCCGCCCGATCTCCAGCTTCGTCTCGCCGGGGCCGCGGCCACCTATACCACCCGTCAAGCGGCTCAGCGCGTCGTCGGTCTGGCTGAGGAAGGGTAGCCGGTACTTGAGCTGCGCCAGCTCCACCTGCAGCTTGCCGTCGCGCGTGGCCGCGTGCTGAGCAAAGATGTCCAGTATCAGCTGCGTGCGATCGAGCACGCGCAGATCCGTGCTGGCGGCGATGCCGTGCGACTGTGCGGGCGAGAGCTCGCGGTCGAAGATCAGCACGTCCACGTCCAGACCGATGGCGCGGGTGACCACGTCGGCGAGCTTGCCGCGGCCAACCACCAGCTTCGGATCGATCTTGTCGCGCAGCTGGATCACCCGATCGGCGACGCTCACCCCCGCCGTCTCGGCCAACCGCGTCAGCTCATCCAGGCTGCTCCTGGCGCGCCCGGCCGCGCCGGGCCGCTTCTCCCCCACGTGGATCAACATGGCGCGCTCGCGCTGCACCTCGCGCGTGCGGGCGCGACGCGCGAACTCCTCTTCCAGAGCGGTGATGAGCTGCCCGAAATGCGGCTGCGGCTGGCCCCACGGTACGGGCCCCACGATCTCGTACGAGCGCGGCTCACTCGCGTCACTGCTGCCAGCGCCACTGCTGCCAGTGCCACTGCTGCCAGTGCCACTGCTGCCAGCGCCATTCCCGCCAGCACCACTGCCGCCAGCGCCATTGCCGCTGGCTTCGCCGGCCCCGTCCTTGTTCGCCACCACGCCCCGGATCTCGGCCGTGGGCATGTTGTAAGCCCAGGTCAAGGCACCCGGATCACCATCTGGACGCATGAGCACCGCGCACACCAGATCGAGCCGCAGGCGCGTGAGGTCCACCAGGTCATCGCGGGTGAGCGCCTCGCCGAACAGGTGAGTGTGCACCAGGCGCAGCGCGCGGAAGCGCCCCTGAGCGGCGCGCAGGCGGCCGATGTCCGGCAGCATCAAGCCGGTGGAGGTACCGACGATCACGCTGTCGACGCTGCCGGAGCGGTGGACCAGCGCCCCCACCTGGCGCTTGCACTCCAGGGTAGCCTCGATCAGGGAGCGCACGAGCTCGGGCGTGGCGATCGAGTCGATGGGAACCCGCCGGCGGTAAATGCGCTCCAGCAAGCGCCGCGCGTGGGGTGATACACCCGTGGTGTTTCCGTAGATTTGTGTCATCCAGACGGCTCTGAAGGAGCTAGCACGCGGGGCGGGTCAGGTCGAGCCCTGGCGGCCGAGCGGCAGACTGCCATTTGCGCCCACCTGCACGCGGTTTCGTGCATATTCCGCCGCCGTGGCTCTGCTTACCCCCATGACCTTGGCCGAGGCCTGCCGCCTGGGCGCCCAATATGACCTGGACGTGGCGTCCGTCGAGGCCCTGCGCGCGGGCTCGGTCAACTCCAACTTCAGCCTGACCACGCGCTCCGCCCAGCGTTATTTTCTGCGCGTCTACGAGGAGCAAGACCGCGCGGGCGCGCTGCGCGAGCTGGGCACCATCGCGCACCTGGCGCGGCTGGGGGTGCCCACCCCCGCGCCGCTCGAGCGCAAGGACGGCGGGCGCGTGGCGGAGCACGCGGGCAAGCCAGTGGGGGTACACCCGTGGGTCATGGGGGAGAGCCTGTGCCTGGCGCAGATCACGCCGCACGTCGCGGCGCAGCTGGGAGCCGCGCTGGCGCGGGTACACGTCTGCTCGCGCGAGCTCACCGACCTGCCCGAGGGGCGCTTTCGCCCTGCCGATCTGTTGCAGCGCCTGGAGCACATCGACCGGGTGGCGCCTGGCTTTGCCGCCGACACGGCCCACATCCGCGAGCGGCTGGCGCACTACACGCGGCTGGTGGAGCAGGCGGGCGCGCTGCCGACAGGGCTGATCCATGGCGATCTCTTCCGCGACAACGTGCTCTGGCAACACGGTGAGCTGTGCGCGCTGCTCGACTTCGAGAGCGCCTCGCGCGGCGCCTTCGCGTACGACATCATGGTCTGCGTACACGCCTGGTGCTACGGCGCGGGCTACGAGCTGAGCCACGTCGCGGCGCTGCTCGAGGGCTACTCCCGGGTGCGCGCGCTGCAGCCGCTGGAGTGGCAGCTGCTGCCCGCGCTGGGTGCGCTGGGCGCGCTGCGCTTTGCCACCACGCGCATCACCGACTTCTCGATGCGCGCCGCGCCGGGGCAGCCGCCACAGCGCGACTACCGCCGTTTTCTGGATCGCCTGGCAGCGCTCGAGGCGGGCGTGCTCCAGCCGGTCTTTCAGCGCACAGCTACCATCCCGGAGAAATCAGCATGAGTGTGAGTGGAGGCGGGCGTCTGCCGGCCGCGCTGGATGCGGCCATGACGGCCCTGAACGCCAGCGTGCACATCGACAGCGCGTTGTGGCGCGAAGACATCGCGGGCTCCATCGCGCACGCACGCGGCCTGGCGCGCATCGGCGTGCTCAGCGACGAGGAGGCGCAGCAGATCGTCGCCGGCTTGCAGCAGATCGCCGGCGAGATCGAGCGCGGAGAGTTTCACTGGGACGTCGACAAGGAAGACGTCCACATGAACATCGAGTCACGCCTGACGGCGCTGGTGCCGGCCGGCGCCAAGCTGCACACGGGGCGCTCGCGCAACGATCAGATCGCCACGGACCTGCGCCTGTGGGCACGGCGTCGCGCGGCGGAGCTGGAGCAGGCGCTCCTGGAGCTGGCGGGCGTCCTGCTGCGGCGGGCCGAGGAGCATCTGGATCTCTTGATGCCCGCGTACACGCACCTGCAGCGCGCGCAGCCCAGCCGGGTCTCGCATCACCTGATGGCCTGGCAGGAGCTGCTCTGGCGTGATCTGGGGCGCCTCCGCGATGCAGCGCGCCGCCTGAACGAGTCTCCGCTGGGTGCGGGCGCGGTGGCGGGCAGCGGCTTTGCGCTGGATCGCGCGGGGGTGGCGAGCGAGCTCGGCTTCGAGCGGCCCATGCGCAACTCCCTGGATGCCACCGCCAGCCGTGACTTTCTGATGGAGCTCGGCAGCGCGCTCGCCATCCTGGCGGTGCACCTCTCGCGCATCGGGGAGGAGCTGGTGATCTGGTCCACCGAGGAGTTCGGGTTCGTGCGCCTGAGTGACAGGTTCACCACCAGCTCCTCGATGATGCCGCAGAAGAAGAACCCCGATGTGGCCGAGCTGGTGCGCGGCCGCGCAGCGCGCGTGATCGGCGACGCCGTGAGCTTGCTGGTGCTGGAGAAGAGCCTGAGCTTCGGCTACGGGCGCGACCTGCAGGAGGACAAGCCGCCGATCTTCGCGGCGGCGGAGAGCGTGCTGGTGTGTGTGCGAGCGCTGAGCGGCGCGATCGATAGCATGACCTTCAACGCCGCGCGGCTGCGCGCGGCGCTCGGCGCCGGTCACATGTGCGCCACCGACGTCGCCGATCAGCTGGTCAAGCTGGGCGTCCCGTTCCGTAACGCGCACCACACGGTGGGCGCGCTGGTGCGCCGCGCGGAGGAGCTGGGCGTACAGATCGACCAGCTGCCGCGCAGCGAGGTGCGCGCGATTCACCCGGAGCTGACGGAGGAGCTCATCGACTCCATGTTCAGCGTCGAGGCTGCCGTGGAGCGGCGGCAGGGCATCGGGGGTCCGGCTCGGGTCCGCGTGCAGGAGGCCATCGCCGACGCTCGCGTTCGCTGGGGCCTGAGCGAGTAGCGCCCGCTGGCTGCGGGCGCGCTGCGAGCCTCAGAAGCGCACGGCGGCAGCGCTGGGGCCGGTGAACACGAACTCGGTGGCAGGTGGGGAGCGATCGAACGCGCCTGCCTGCCAGAGCACCAGCGCAGTGCTCGCGGCCACGCCCAGCCCCAGCGCGCCCCAGGTCAGCCAGGCTGGCAGCTCCTCCGGAGGCTCGGCGACGGCGCCAGCGCTCGCGGCCGTGCGGGCCGGGCTGCCCAGTGACTGCCAGGGCTCGCAGCGGTCGCGGCGACAGAGCGCGAGCTCGAGCCCGCCGGCACGAGAGTGAGCCACGGCCCAGGCCGTGCACGCGACGCCAGGAGCCGGGCGTGGGGCATCGGCGGCGTATTCGGTGCCGAGCAGGTCCAGCTCTGCGCAGGGCGCGCTGGCCTCGGGTATCTGCAGCTCCGCTGAGTCGAGCTCCACCCAGCTCGCCCACACGCGCCGCCCCGCCCGGAACAGCTGCGCGTGGTGGCGGCCAGGCAACATGGGGGCGCCGGCGTTCACCTGCTCTCCATCCAGCAGCAACTGGTCGCGCGGGCGCAACCCGCTCAGCTCGAGCGGTGCCGTCGCGGGCGGCGCGCTCGCCCGGGCGGGTGCAACCCCGACAGCCGTGTCCGCGCGTGGACCCTCGAGCGCCGCGCGCCGCAGCTCGAGCCGTGCTGCGAGGGCAGGGTCTCGTCCGCTCTCCGCAGACTGTCTCGCCAGCGCGTGGCGCTCGGCAAGCCACCATGCGGCTTGCGGCAGCTCCGGGTGTTGCTCCAGCAGCTGATCGAGGCGCTGCAGCGGTGCCGCACCGGAGGCGCTGCTGCGCGCCTCCTCGAGCAGGCTCTCGATCTCGAGCGCGGCCTCCTCCGCGTAGGCGACATCCGCGCTCGCCTGGACCATCTCCGCCCGGAAGCCGCGCCGGGCCGCCCAGCGCGTGACCTCCGGCGGAAGCTCGGCGGGCACCGGCGAGGCGAGCCAGGACACCACCAGCGCGGGATACATGCTCGCGTTAGCGTAGCAGCGACTCCGGTGCTTTCACCGGCTTCCGGGTGACCGCTGTGCGCACGCCATGTGGGATCGTGTGGGCGGCGGGGGGCGCACGCCAGGCCGCCCGCCGGAGCGCGTGAGGGAAGAGGACAGCCTGGCCGTATCTGCTCGCTGGAACTCAGCGCCGGGGGCGCTGGCAGAGGGCCCCCGGGAGGAAAAAGCACCAGGTGCAGCTCGACTTCAGAACCCGCGAACTGACCATCAAGCTCGTCTATTACGGTCCCGCGCTCAGCGGCAAGACGACCAACCTGCAGGCACTGCACAAGGTGGTCGATCGCGATGCGACCGGGCGCTTGATGACCCTGGACACCAAGGACGATCGAACTCTGTTCTTCGATCTACTGCCGCTCAACTTCAAGGCCAAGAGCGGCGTGTCCGTGCGCATCAAGGTGTTCACGGTGCCGGGCCAGCAGATCCATGCCTCCACCCGGCGCCTGGTGGTGCAGGGGGCGGATGGGGTGGTGTTCGTGGCGGACTCGCAGCACAGCGAGACCCAGAACAACAGCACCGCTTTCCTCGACCTGAAGTCCAACCTCGAAGCCAACGGCCTGACCTTGAAGAGCATGCCGCTGGTGATCCAGTTCAACAAACGCGACCTGCCCGCGGAGGCGATCCGCACTCGTGAAGAGCTGGACGAGCTGGCACGGCGCGGTCGCGAGCCGGTCTACCTGGCCGTGGCCACGCAGGGCACCGGCGTGGTGGAGAGCTTCCTGGGATTGTTGCAGCTGACCTGGCAGTCGCTGAACCAGCAGCACTCGCTCGACAAGAAGTTCGGCTTTGAGTCGGACATGTTCGTGCAGATGGTGGGCAACAAGCTGGGCGCCAGCGGCCCCGTCACGCGGCTGATCAACACACGGCTGGGGCTGGCGCCGGCGGGCGTGAACGTCAAGAGTCAGGGCGGAGCGGCCTGATGCAGGCGGGGTCCGATCCCAATCCAACGGACCTGTCTGGGGCGAATGCGGGTCTTCGCGAGCTGCTCGATGCTAGCAGCCTCGACGACGTGTTGAGCAGCTTCTACTCCCTGTTTCAGATCCCGATCCGTGTGCTGGACCACGAAGGGCGAACCCTGGCCAAGAACCGGAAGCAGCCCGCCCTGAACGACTACCTGGCGCAGGTGCCGGGCCTGACCGCGAAGCTGGGTCAGCTGTACGAGGCACTGCGCACGCGCGAGCTGGAGGAGGACGGGCAGCTATCCTTCGTTGGCTTCACGGGTGCGAGCTACCACGTGTCGGCCATCGCGCACGATGGCCGCCGTGTCGGGCGCATCGTGCTCGGCCCATTTCTGTCCGGCGGCGCCCGGGCGGTGCTGCCCGCGGAGCTGCGAGACTGCGCGCCGCAGCTGGATGTGGCCCGGACCGAGGAGCTGCTTTCCGCGCTGCCGCGCGTGCGTGAGGAGACCATGCGCGCCATCAGCCGCCACCTCGGGGTGGTGCTGGACGCGCTGATCTTTGCGGGACACAAGGCATACCTGACGGAGGCCATGCACCTGTCCTCGGTGCAGGAGAGCTTTCGCGAGCTGGCAAACAAGGCCGACTCGCTGGAGCAAGCGGAGCGGCGCATCCTGGAGCTCGATCGCTCCCGCGCCAGCTTCCTGGCGGAGGTCGCCGGTGAGCTCAGTGCACGGCTCGAGCAGCACGACGAGGTGCGCCTGCGAGAGCTCGCGCGGCAGCTGTCGGATCTGGCCCGCCTGGAGCGAGGCGCGCTGCCGCTCAGTCGCCAGAGGGTGGCGCCGGCGGCGCTGCTGTCGGAGGTACAGGCAGAGCTGCGCGGGCGTAGCGCGCTCGACATCGAGCTGGCCGTGCCGGCGCCCGAGGGCCTGCCGGCGATCTGGGTCGATCCGCAGCGCTTGCGCCAGGCGCTGACCTTGCTGGCGCAGCCAGCGGCGGGCGGCGTGGCCGCGCCGCTGCGGCTGGAGGCCGTGCGGCGGCAGCCGCCCAGCGCGGCCCACAGCGGCGCGTGGGTGCTGTTCGGAGCCCCGGCGCCGGCGGTGCTGGAGTTTCGCATCGTTTACGCCCAGCGCTGCGCCGCGGAGTTGCAGCAGGGTCTGCCCGGCAGCGCGCGGCTGGCACATGCCGTGGCGGCACGCCTGGCAGAGGCGCACGGCGGCGCGGTGCGGGTGGAGGAGCAGGCCCCGGCTGGGGCTGCGTTCGTGCTCAGCTTGCCGCTGGATGAGCCCGTGCCGGCGACCTGAGCGGCTTGCTCCCTGCGGTCAGGCGTGCTGAAAACGCCATCCACGCGGACGGAGAAGATGGCAAAGCGCACGGAACGGCAGTGGGTGGAGCGCTTGCGCGAGCGCTTCGCGAGCACGGCGGAGGGCATCGCCCTGGGCATCGGTGACGACGCGGCGATCCTTGCGGCGTGCGCGCAGCCCTGGGTCGTGAGCGTGGATGCCAGCGTCGAGGGCGTGCACTTCGAGCGCCGCTTTGTGGGGCTGCGCGACGTGGGCTATCGCTCGTTTCAGGCCGCGGCCAGTGATCTGGCCGCGATGGGTGCGGAGCCGGTGGCCGCCCTGTCGGCGCTGATCCTGCCCGCGGGGCTGCCGCCAGCGGAGCTGGATGAGCTGACCCTGGGGCAGCGGGACGCGAGCCTGGAGTGCCGGTGCCCGCTGGTGGGCGGCAACATCGCCCGCGGCAAGGAGCTGAGCGTGACCACCACCGTGCTGGGCAGCGTGCAGCGTCCGCTCTCGCGCGCCGGCGCACGTCCCGGGCAGCAGCTGTGGCTGGTGGGTCGAGTCGGGCTGGCGGCGGCCGGGCTCGCCGCGCTCCGCTTGCCGCGCGCCAGGGCAGAGGCGAGCGCTTTCGCCCGCTGCGTACAGGCCTGGCGCAGGCCACGTGCGTTGCTGGAGCAGGGGCGGGAGCTGGCACGGGTCGCCACCGCTGCCATCGATATCTCCGATGGGCTGGCGACGGACGCGCAGCAGCTCGCGCGCGCCAGCGGTGTACGGCTGGTGGTGAGCCGCACGCGGCTGCTCGCGGCGCTCGACCCCGCGTTGCTCGCCGGCAGCCGTGCGCTGCGCCGCTCGGCACTGCGCTTTGCTCTGCATGGCGGCGAGGACTACGCACTGCTCGCGACGGGTCCGAGCGCGCTACGGCCGCCGTGGGCGCAGGCGATTGGCTGGGTCACCAGCGGCCAGGGCGTGCTGCTCGAGCTGGGCGGAGGCACGGTGCCCATCGCCGGCGGCTACGACCACCTCGCGCGCAGCTGAGCGGAGCGTGCGCCGCAAAGCCCGGCGGGAGCGCCGCGCGCGAGATGGCGGCTTCTTGAAATGGCTACTTGCAGTCTGCGGGCAGGCCCGCGCCCTTGAGCGCGGTGCGGACGGCGCCCACGATGGTGTCCTTGCCCTGGCCGCTCTTGGCCATGGTGTCGCAGAGGTCGGCGGCGTATTTCATGTAGCCATCATTGGGCGGAGGCGCACTGGCAGCATTTTGCCGCAGGGCCTTGCAACAGGCGCCCAGCCCGCTGCTGGCCTTGGCCCCGGTAGCCTTCGGCTTGCTGTCTGCCGGCTCCGGAGGCTTGCCGGCGTCCTCCGGGACCAGCTGCAACGGTGCTTCCGCCGCGGCGGGCTCCGCAGCCACGGGCGCGGCCGGCAAGGGCGGCGGCGGCTCGTCTTTCTTGCAACTCCACAGCGACGCACCCAGCAGACCCGCCAGCGCGGCCGTCCGGCACCCGGCAATCAGAGAACCTTTGCTCATGACCATTTTCTCCTAAGTACGGCGAAAGGGCCCGCCAGGCCCCACCTGCGAAAGCCTCCCCCCGCGCGTAACACCAGCTGCCCGACTTGGCCAGTTTCCCGAACCCGCAAAGGCTTACGTACGGGGTGGGCCAGCTTGCCTGCAAGCGAGCTGGAGCCCGGCGACGCTCGGCTCGGGACGACGCGAACCCGCCAGCCCGTCGCGCTGCAAGCGGGCAAGCCTCCGCAGCGAGCTGCGGAGGCCGGGTTGCTTCAGCCCCTGGCGCTCAGGAGCAGCCCATCGAGTTGCCGCAGTTCAGGCACTTGTAGCAAGCGCCATTGCGGACCGTGATGTGACCGCAGCCATCGCAGACGGGGGCATCGCCCATCATCTCCTCCAGCTGCTGCGTCAGCGGATCGAGCTCGGCGTGTGCGCCCAGCGCTGATTCCGTCGCCGGCGTGGCGCTCTTGCCTGCGGCCTTGCCCTTGGCAGCACCCTGGCTGGAGGCCGGAACCGCGCTGACGGGGGCTGGCAAGCTGGAGGGAGCAGCGTCTGCCGGGAAGCGCGTGGGGTGCGCTGGATCATCGATTGCGGGTGCCTCGGGCTCCGGCTGGACCTGCGCGAAGTCGTAGCGCTTCAGGTACTCCACCCCCAGCACGCGGAAGATGTAGTCGACGATGGAGGTGGCGAACTTGATGTTGGGATGACCGCTCACCACGCCGTGCGGCTCAAAGCGGGTGAAGGTGAACTGCTCCACGTACGTCTCGAGCGGCACGCCGTACTGCAGCCCCACTGACACGGCCATGGCAAAGCAGTTCATCAACGAGCGGAAGGCGGCGCCCTCTTTGTGCATGTCGATGAAGATCTCGCCCAGGCTGCCATCTTCATACTCACCGGTGCGCAAGAACACCTTGTGGCCGCCGACGCGCGCCTCCTGCGTGAAGCCGCGGCGCTTCTGCGGCAGCCGCACCCGGGTACCATCGGGGCGAATGCGCTCCTCCACCACGGCCAGCGCCGCGACTGCAGGCTCGCCAGCAGTGTTCTTGGCTTCCTTCTTCTTCGACGAGCTGGTCAGCGGCTGCGAGGCCTTGCAGCCGTCACGGTACAGGGCCACGGCCTTCAGCCCCAGCTTCCAGCCCTCTTCGTAGATACGGCGCACCTCGTCCACGGTGGCGTCGTTGGGCAGGTTCACCGTCTTGCTGATGGCGCCTGACAGGAACGGCTGCACCGCCGCCATCATCTTGATGTGCGCCATCGGCGCGAGGAAGCGCTGGCCATCACGGCCACAACGGTTTGCGCAATCGAACACGGCGTAGTGCTCGGGCAGGAGGTGAGGCGCACCCTCGATCGTCATGCGGCCGACGATGAACTCGTTGGCCTGGCTGATCTGCTGCTCACTGAAGCCGAGCCGCCCGAGCAGGCTGAACCCGGGTGTGGCCATCGCCTCCGCTGTGATGCCCAGCCGCTCGTAGGTCTCCTTGCCCACGACCCACGGCGCGAACGCCAGGCTCAGCTCGAAGACGCCCGGCAGGGCCTTCTCGATCTTGGCCAGATCCTCGTCGTTGAGGCCGGCCGCCTTCAGGCTCTGCCGGTTGATGTGCGGCGCGCCGAGCAGCGTGTTGGTGCCGGAGACATAGGCGACGATCTCGCTGGTCTGCGCCGCTGAATAGCCCAGCTTGCGCAGCGCCGCAGGCACGGACTGATTGACGATCTTGAAGTAGCCGCCGCCGGCCAGCTTCTTGAACTTGACCAGTGAGAAGTCCGGCTCGACCCCCGTGGTGTCGCAATCCATCAGCAGCCCGATCGTGCCCGTGGGCGCCAGCACGGTGGCCTGAGCGTTGCGGAAGCCGTGCTGCTCACCGAAGTGCACCACGTCATTCCAGTCCTCCACCGCGGCGCGCCACAGCTCATCGGGGCACTGATCGCGATTGATGGCGTACGCGGCCTCCCGGTGCATGCGCATCACGCGCAGCATGGGCTCGCGGTTGCTCTCATAGCCGGCGAAGGGCCCCTTCGACTTGGCCATCAGCGCGCTCTGGCGATAGGCGCGGCCGCACAGGATGGCAGTGAGGGCGGCGGAGATGGCACGGCCCCGGTCGGAGTCATAGGGGATGCCCAGCACCATCAGCAAGGTGCCGAGGTTGGCGTAGCCCAGCCCCAGCGGGCGATAGTCGTGCGAGTTCTTGGCGATGCGCTGCGTGGGGTAGCTGGAGAGATCGACCAGGATCTCCTGCGCGAGGAAGAAGATCTCCGCCGCGTGGCGGTAGCCGTTCACGTCGAAGCTGCCGTCGTCCCGCAGGAACTTGGTCAGGTTCAGCGACGCCAGGTTGCAGGCCGAGTTGTCCAGGAACATGTACTCGGAGCACGGATTGGAGGCGTTGATGCGCGCGCTGTTGGGGCAGGTGTGCCAGCGATTGATCGTCGAGTCGTATTGCACGCCCGGATCCGCGCAGCTCCAGGCGGCCTGAGCGATCAGATCCCATAGCTCGCGCGCCTGTAGCGTCTCCACGACCTCGCCGGTGGTGCGGGCGCGCGTCTGCCAGGTGCCGCCGGCCAGCGCGGCGCGCATGAACTCATCCGTGACGCGCACGGAGTTGTTCGAGTTCTGCCCGCTCACCGTGTGATAGGCGTCGCCGTTGAAGTCAGAGTCGTAGCCCGCTTCGATGAGCGCCTGCGCCTTGCGCTCCTCGCGCACCTTCCACTGCACGAAATCTGCAATCTCTGGATGGTCCATGTCCAGGCAGACCATCTTGGCTGCGCGGCGCGTGGTGCCGCCGCTCTTGGTGGCACCCGCAGCACGATCCAGCACCTCGAGGAAGCTCATCAGGCCGCTGGAGGTGCCGCCGCCCGACAGCTTCTCCTGCCGGCCACGCAGTGAGCTGAAGTTCGTCCCGGTGCCGGACCCGTATTTGAACAATCGCGCCTCGCTCTTGGCGAGCTCGTAGATGCTCATCAGATCGTCGTCGACCGCCTGAATGAAGCAGGCAGAGCACTGCGGGCGCTCGTAAGCGCGCGCCGTCTCACTCACCACGTCCGTGTCCGGCATCCAGGCCCAGTTACCGCCCGAGCCCTCGATCCCGTACTCGTGAAACAGGCCGCAGTTGAACCAGACCGGGGAGTTGAACGCGCCGTACTGGTTGACGAGCAGGTAGGTCAGCTCGTCCTCGAACACCTGTGCATCCTGCGGGCTGGCGAAGTAACCGCCGAACTGCTCGCCCGCCTTGCGCACGGTGCGCGCGATCCTGCCGACCACCTGGCGCACGCTGGTCTCGCCCGTCTTCGGATCGCCACCGATGCCGGCCTTGCGAAAATACTTGGACACCACGATGTCCGTCGCCAGCTGTGACCAGCTGGCAGGAATCTCGGCGCCATCCATGCGGAAGACCTGCGACCCATCCGGGTTGCTGATCATGCTGCTACGCCGCTCCCACACCAGCTGGTCGAAGGGCTTTTGATCGGCGCTGGTATAGCGGCGCCCGATGCCGAGCCCACCGGCGGCGCGCCGCGCCTTGGGGCGGGCCGAAGCCTTGCGGCGAGCAGCGACATCGCGCGAAAGGCTGGTGGCCGGCGCAACGTCCACGGCCGCCGACTCGGAGCCGCTCGCCGACCCGGGGCCCGAGCTCAGCTCGGCATCGCTCTCGGAAGCAGGCCCGCGCGCCACGTCTTTCTGGTCAGCTGCCTTGCTCGAGGCGCTTCCACTCACCGTGCGGCTGTTCTCCGAGCCGTGGCTCTCCGAGCCGTGGTCCTTCGAGACATGGTCCTTCGAGACATGGCTTTCCGAGGCATGATTTTCCGAAGAAAAATTGTGACCCACGACTGTCGGCTGTGCCATCCGCATGATCCTTCCTCGCCGTTTCGCGCCGGCGTTTCCAAGCTACTGTCGAAAAAAAGGGCCCCTGAAAAATGGAATTTGCCCGCGTGCGCCACGCGCGCGAGCCGGCGCCCGCGTTCCGTCCTCGGGGACTGGCTCGGTCATCATTCAGCCGATTGATTCGTGCGAAGATGTCTCAGCCGTGCGAGCGGCCGTGAGGCGAGACGAAGCCATGCTCAGCGTGTGCCCGGCGTGACGAATTCCACCGCGCCGGTGCCCTGGTGGGCCGGACGCAAGTCATTCATGGGCGGCCAAAGCACGAGCTCCAAGCCGAGCAGGGGAGAAACCGTCGCGATCCGTGGAAGCTGGCCAGCGCTGCTCGCCGCGTCTGGGCAGACGCGGCTCACTGACGCTCATCGTCCGAGCGTCGAGATTCCGGCCGACGAGCTGATGAGCGGAGCTTCACATGCACTGGCTTCAACCGAGGAGGGCTTCAGATGAGCAGAGCTCCTCAGATGAACAGGATACGTGAACAAAGCCTCAGAGGAGTATCGGGTTGAAAGAGACTATCTGCGCAGGTGTATTTGCTCAGGGGAGTGAACCAACCAAGAACAGCCGTATACCCCAACCTATTGTGGTGCAGCAAGTTGAAAGCCCCAATCTGTCCGAGTCTTGGGAGAGAAGGTGGGCGCCGCACTGCGCAGATCGACAGTTATCCACGACTCATCCACAGGCGTCCAACAACTGATTATACGTTCCCGTCTCCCGGGGGTGATCACCTGCGGGTTACAGGGCCGGTGGTGATTTCGTTGCCATGTTGCTTCCTTGCGGGACTGAGCCGAAATGGACCGGGCGCGCGCCCAGCTGCTCCGCGCACCACGGGAAGAGTACCGGAGCGGGCTTATCCACAGCACCGGTCATCCTGCATCGTCGGTGAGAAGCTCGCCCGATCGGGGGCTGGAGCAGCTACCGGCCCCTCCAGCGGCGCCGTCGGATCCTGGCTGACCACACGCTCGGTCTGGAAATCACGCTGCGGATCCAGCACGTGAACCTGCCCGAAACGGCTGAGCGGGGTTACCAGCTGCGCTGCGTCGCCCACCACGACCACCACGGGGGGACCTTGCAGATAGCGGCGCGCGCTTCGCTCCACGTCTTTCGGACCGAGCAGTGCGAGCTGGCTGCTCAGCTCATCGGCGGCCTTGCTGGACAGCCCCGAGAGCTGCTGCGCCAGAAGTAGCTCCGCTGCGCTCGCGCTCGTGTCCAGGGCGCGCAAGGTGCTCGCTGCCAGCTGTGCTCGGGCGGCGCGTAGCTCGCGCTGCGACGGCATCTTCTCTGCCAGCGCGCCGAACGAGTCGAGCAGCGCGGCCAGGGTGAGCCCGGTGCGCTCCGTGCTGGTCGCGGCCTCGATCACCAGTGGAGTTGCGCCCTGGGCAACGGGCACGAGGAAAGAGCGCAGGTCCACCGCGAGCTCTCCGCGGCGCGTGAGCTCGCGCCGCAATCGGCTCGAGTCGTCGCCGCCGAGCAGCCACTGGGCAGCGGCAAACGCGGGCCAATCTGTGGCGATGCGTGCGGGCCCCAGAGTGGCGACCCGTAGCTCGCTGCGGCTCGCGCCCGCGCGCTGCACCAGCAGCGTCTTCAGACGGGTGGGGGCCTGAGGCGTGAACGGCGCGGGCGCCTCCACCGCTTGCCCCTGCCAGCCGCCGAACGCGCGCTGCGCCGCCGCCTGCAGCTCCGCCAGCGAGACGTCGCCCACCGCGAGCAAGCTGGCGTTGCGCGGCGAGAAGTGGCGCTCGTGCCAGCTCTTGCTGCCCTCCAGGGTCAGGCGCTGCAGCTCGCTGGGCAAGGCGCTGGCGTGTGCATACGGGTGCTGGCGCGGCGCCGAGCGGAATAGCTCCGCGAACAGCGCATGCTCTGCCAGCCAGCCCGGCCGCTGCAGCGAGCTGTGAAGTCGCGCGAGCTCGCGAGCCCGCGCGGTCTCGAACGCTGCGGGAGCCCAGCTGGGGCTGAGGCTGAGCGAGGCGAGCAGGGCCAGGCCCTCGCGCAGGGCGGCGCTCGGCAGGGTGAGCGCGAGCACGCAAGCGTCGCGGCGCGCCTGCAGGCGCAGGCTCGCTCCGAGCGCCTCGGCGCGCGACCCGGGCTCGCGATCGGCAGCGAGCTCTGCCATCAGCTCCAGCGCACCGAGGGTGAGCGCCGCCACGCCGGGGCGATCGCCGTCGCTCGCGCTGCCGCTGGCGATCACGAGCCGCAGCTCGAGCAGTGGCAAGGCGCGGCGCTCCAGCACGCGCAGGGACAGCCCGTTGTCGAGCCGTGCCTGGCCGCCCTGACCCGCAGTGGCCGAGAAGCTCCAGGGCAGCTTCGCGCCCAGGCGAGGTGGCAGTGCCTCGGCGTCGGGCCGCGCCTTCTCGGGGACGTCCGTGCCGGGCGTGGCGCCGGCGCAGGCATGGAGCAGTAGCAACCAGCCTGCGGTGCTCCGGCGCAGGCGGCGCAGCACGCGCGGGCCAGCGGCGCGGGAGGGAGCAACGCGAGGGGCTCCGACGGCGCTCATCGCTTGCGCGCTCGCAACAAAACGTCGCTGCGGCGCGCCGGGCGCAGGTAGCGTGCCAGCACGCGCTGCACCTCCTCGCGCGAGACGCGCCGGTAGCGCCCGAGGCTCGGCTCCAGCAGCCGAGCGTCGTGCGCGAACAGCTCCGCTTCACACAGCGCCCGCGCGCGCGCCAGGTTGCCGTCGAGCTCCAGCCAGGCCCGCGTCTCCAGCATCCGCTGCGCGCGCTGCAGCTCGGCTGCGCTGGGGCCGAAGCGCGCCAGCGCCGCAACTTGCGCCAGCACCAGCCGGCTCGCTTGCTCGGGATCCCCACCTTCCCGCAGCTGCACCGCCACGCCGAAGAGATCCCTCCCTCGAGCGCCCTCCGTCCAGGTGCTGACGGCCGTGGCCAGCCCCTGCTCTGCCACCAGCAGCTGGTGCAGCCGAGAGCCGACGCCCGAGCCCAGAATCACGCTGGCGAGCTCCAGCGCGTCGTGCTCTGGCTCGCGGGCTCCGGGAATGGACCAGCCCTGCCAGAGCGCGGGCGCCTGGCCCGCGCGAGCTTCGCGGGTGGTGCGGCGAGCCTGGGTTTGCTCCGGCAGCTGCAGCTCGGGGGACGGCGGCAGCTCCACCGGCTGCGCGCCGGCGAAGTGCACCTGGATCAGGTTCAGGGCCTCCAGCGGCTCGAAATGGCCGGCCACGGTCAGCACCGCATTGTTGGGTGCATAGTAGCGCTGCCGGAAGGCTTGCAGCGCCGCCAGCAACTGCTCCGGACCGCGCGAGGGCAGCACGGCGGCTGCTCCGCCGCGCGACGGCGCTGCCTGGCGCGCGACATCCGCAAAGACGAGGGCCGCGAGCTCGCGCTTGCCCTGCGCACCCTGCTGCCGCGCTTCCCGCTCCAGCTCGAGCTCCAGCAGTCGGCCTTGCCAGGCTAGCTCGGCCGCCGAGAGCTCCAGGCTCTTCATGCGATCGGCCTCCAGCCACAGACCGAGCGCCAGGGCGTGGGCGGGCAGCAGCTCGACGAACACCGTGTGCTCCGCGCTCGTCCAGGCTGCATGACTGCCACCTTGCTCGCGGATCAGCCGCGCGTGCCCGCCTGGAGCAACGTTGCGGCTGCCGTTGAACATCGCATGCTGGAGCCAGCGGGCGAGACCTTGCTCGCCGTCGCCTTCGTGCCGGGTGCCCACCCCATAAGCGATGCCGATCGCCACGGTGGGCAACGAAGTATCGCGATGCAGCACGATGCGCAGGCCGTTGTCCAGGCGTGCTCGCCGGAGCACGAGGCGGGACGCCCCGCTGTCAGACTCCTGCGCAGGCCCTGTGCTCGAGCCACCTGGAGCGGGGGAGGCGGACGCTGCGCCGGCAACTGCCTCCGCGCGCGATGGGCCCGTGGCCAGGGCATCGGACGGACCGCTCAG
The DNA here is from genome assembly GCA_025937895.1 of Polyangiaceae bacterium. GTDB lineage: Bacteria > Myxococcota_A > Polyangia > Polyangiales > Polyangiaceae > SZUA-265. The sequence continues at coordinate 21,203 of JAICQL010000120.1, forward strand.
ACTTGCCGGCAGCTGCAGCAGGGCGCAACGCAACACGAGCGCGCGCGCCGCGCGGGTCCCCAGCCACGCCCGGTTTGCGCGCAGCACGACTGCGGCGCAGCACGACGCTCGCAACATGAGCTACCTCAGGTACCACGAGTCGAGCGCGGCCAGCAATCATGCGCCCGGCTGAGAGGGCCGTGATAGGCTCCCTGCACGACTCAGCAGACGGAGCCCGCGTGTCCAAACCCAATCTCCCCGAGTCCCCTCCGGCAAGCAGCCCCTCGCCCGCCGCCGCTGATGGCCAGCCCGGTACCTTGCTCTGGACACCCAGCGCCGAGCGCCGCGACGGCTCGCGCATGGCTCACTATCTGCGCTGGCTGGAGCGCGAGCGAGGGGTCGCCTTGCCCGCGGAGAGCGAGGGGCCCACGGCGCGCTACCAGGCCGCGTGGCAATACAGCGTGGAGCACCTGGAGGATTTCTGGGGTGGTCTGTGGGACTACTTCGAGCTCGGTCCGCGCAGTTTCAGCAAGGTGCTGGAGCGCCGCGAGATGCCGGGCGCGCGCTGGTTCAGTGGCGCGGAGCTCAACTACATGTCTCGCCTCGCGCGCTGGCCGGGCGAGCGTTGCGCCGTCGTACATCGCTCCGAGAACGGGGTGGGCCAGCGGCTCAGCTATGCGGAGTTGCTGGCTGCCGTGGCGCGCTGTCGAGCGGGCCTGTGCCGGCTCGGGGTGGAGCGGGGCGACCGCGTCGTGGGCTATGTCACCAACGGTCCCGAGGCTCTGATCGGGTTCTTGGCCACGTCCAGCCTGGGCGCCATCTGGTCGAGCTGCCCGCCCGAGTTCGGGGTGGAGAGCGTGCTGGATCGCTTCTCCCAGATCGCGCCCAAGGTGTTGATCGCGTGTGAGGGCTATCACTACGGCGGCAAGCGCTTCGAGCGCAGCGCGGAGGTCGCGCGGCTCTGCGAGGCGCTGGGCTCGCTGACGGCGCTCGTGCGCGTGACCAGCTCGGCCGCTGGAGCGTCCAGCCCCTCCGTGCAGCGCGGAGGATTGAAGACGCTGAGCTTTGCCGAGCTGTGCAGCGTACCAGCGGAGCTGGAGATCACCCCGGTGCCGTTCGAGCACCCGCTCTGGATCCTCTTCTCATCGGGCACGACCGGGCTGCCCAAGCCCATCGTGCACGGTCACGGCGGCATGCTGCTCGAGCACCTGAAGGTGCTCGCCTTGCACTCCGACCTGGGCCCGGAGGATCGCTTCTTCTGGTTTTCCACCACCGGCTGGATGATGTGGAACTATCTCATCGGCGGCCTGCTCGTCGGCGCCACCATCGTGCTGTATGACGGCAACCCCGGGCACCCTGATCTGGGCGCGCTCTGGCGCATGGCCGGTGAGGAGAAGGTCACGTATTTCGGCTGCAGCGCGCCGTTTTTGATGGCCTGCCGCGCCGCGCAGCTGGTGCCGCGAGAGCTGGCGGAGCTCGGCGCGTTGCGCGCCGTGGGCTCGACCGGGGCGCCCTTGCCGAGCAGCGGCTTCGAGTGGGTGTATTCCGCCGTGGGCCGCGACATCCTGCTGGGCTCGGTCAGCGGCGGCACTGATCTGTGCACGGCCTTCGTGGTCTCGTGCCCGATATTGCCGGTGTACTCGGGGGAGCTGCAGTGCCGCGCGCTCGGCGCCCACGTGCAGGCGCTGGACGCGATGGGTAAGCCCGTGATGGGGGAGGTGGGGGAGCTGGTGATCGCTGCGCCGATGCCCTGTATGCCGGTGAGCTTCTGGAATGATCCGGATGGGCGGCGCTATCGCGAGAGCTATTTCGACCACTACCCGGGGATCTGGCGGCACGGTGACTGGATCCAGCTCACCGAGCGCGGCAGCGCCGTGATCTCCGGGCGCTCCGACGCGACGCTCAACCGTGGCGGAGTGCGCATGGGCACCAGCGAGTTCTACCGGGTGCTGGAGGATTTGCCGCAGATCCGCGACAGCGTGGTGGTGGAGACGAGCGACGCGGACGGCCGCGGCAAGCTGTGGCTGTTCGTGGCGCCAGTGCCGGGGCAGGCGCTGGACGCACCGCTGCTGGCAGCCATCAAGCGGGAGCTGCGTGGCAAGCTCTCTCCGCGGCACGTGCCGGACGAGATCGTGGCCATCCGCGAGGTGCCGCGCACGCTCAGCGGCAAGAAGCTGGAGGTGCCGATCAAGCGCTTGCTGGGCGGAGCTCCGCTCGCCAGCGTGGTGAATCCCGGCACCCTGCAGAACCCCGCTGCGCTCGACGAGCTGCTGGCGGCGGCCAGCGCCCGAGCGCGCCCAGCTGTTGGCTGAGGGGCTGTTGGCTGAAAGCTGAGGGCCGTGGGCTGAGGCTAGTTGCTCGGCGGCAGCGAGAGCAGCGCGCGCGCCTGCGCCGGAGTGGCCACCTTGCGGCCATGCTCCGCGGCGACGTGTGCGACCCGCCGCACCAGCTCCGCGTTGCTGGCAGCGAGCCGCGACTGATCGAAGCGGATGTTGTCCTCCAGCCCGGTGCGGCAGTGGCCGCCCAGCTCCAGCGCCCAGTGATTGACCGTGAGCTGGTGGCGGCCCATACCTGCCGCCGTCCAGGTCGCGCCCGGCAGCAGCGCCGTGAGCTCTTTGATCATGAACTCCAGCAGCTCGCGCCGCGCCGGCAGCGCGTTCTTCAAGCCCAGCACGAACTGCACGTGCGGAGGCCGCGCCAGGAGCCCCGCCTTCACCAGCTCCACCGCGTTGTAGAGCATCGCCACGTCGAAGATCTCCACCTCCGGCTTGGCGCCGTGGGCGGCGATCTCGCGCGCCAGCGCCTCCACGAAGTCGGGCGGATTTTCGTACACGGAGCTCGGGAAGTTCACCGAGCCCGTCGCCAGTGACGCCATGTCCGGCCGCAGCCACAACATGGCGCCTCGCTCCTGCAGCTGGCGTCCGCGACCGCCCGTGGAAAACTGGATGATCATGCCCGGGCAGTGCTTGCGCACGCCCTCCTGCACGCGCTGAAAGCGCTCGGGATCGGACGAGGGGCGGCCCTGGTCATCGCGCACGTGGATGTGCACCAGCGCCGCGCCCGCCTCGAACGCCTCGTGGGTCGACTCGATCTGCTCGCTGACCGTGATCGGGACCGCGGGGTTCTGCTCCTTGGTGGGCAGCGAGCCCGTGATGGCCACGCTGATGACGCAGGGCTGCGCGCTCACTGCTCGTTTCCCGCGCCCCCTGGCCGGCGGCGGCCGCGCACCACGCCCAGGTCGGCGTTCTTGTCCGGTGCTGATACCAGCTGAGCGGCGCGCGGATCAGCAGGCGCGCGGTCCACCCGGGTTCGATCCGCCGGGCCCGGGCCGCGCGGACGCGCGGAGCGATCGACGTTTGCCCGATCGGCCGTGGCGGGCTTGACCTGGGCAGCCGGCTTGGGTGCGGGAGCACGCGCCGGGGCAGGAGCGCGCGCGGGCGCAGCGGACACAGGCGCAGCGGAGGTTGCAGCGGAGGTTGCAGCAGAGGACACGGCGGACGACACAGCGGACGAGACAGCGGAGGTTGCCGGAGCCGCGGCGGGGGCTGTGGGCGCGCTGGCTGCTACCGGCGCGGCAGCGGACCGCGTGGGTGCGGGCAGCTTCAGCTC
>JAICQL010000161.1 GCA_025937895.1 Polyangiaceae bacterium
AGGAGTCGAGGAGCCAAGGGATTCGGAGGGGGGCTTGCGGAGGTCTGGTGCCAGAAGGCTGGGCGCGGCATTTTGCTGCAGGCTCCTGGAACAAAAAATCAGCCACGCGCGTGAGCGCGTGACCATCCCTTGGCCCCTCGACTCCTTGGCTCCCTGGCTCCCGAGGGGTACATCAACGCCACCTATCGAATGGCGGCTCCGCGCAGGGCGCCGCAGAACACCCAAGAGTGTCATCCAAGCAAACCTTCACGACCGAGACCGCTGATGTGATCCGTGCCGCTGGGCCGCCGCGTGCCAGAGGTCGGCGCTGGCGCTGGCTGGGGGTGGCGGTGCTGGGCATCGTGGCGCTGGTGGGCGGAACCTTTGCCTGGGAGCGTGCGCATGCGCCGAAGCCGCCGAGCTATGTCACGGCGCCGCTCGCCAGGGGGGAGCTGGTGCAGACGGTGACGGCGGTGGGCACGCTGGCACCGGTGGATGCGGTGGATCTGGGTGCGGAGGTGACGGGGCGCCTGGTGCGGGTGCTGGTGGACGTGAATGACAGCGTGCGCACGGGGCAGATCATGGCGGAGATCGATCCCGAGCAGCTGCAGGCGCGGGTGCGCGAGAGCGAGGCGCAGCTGGAGAGCGCGAGCGCCAATCAGGTGAGCGCGCGGGTGAGCCTGGCAGAGGCGCGGGTCAGGGCCGAGCGAGTGGCGGCGCTGCATCAGCAGGGGCTGGCAACCGGCGATGAGAACGACACCGCGCGGGCCGCGCTCGATCGCGCGCAGGCGGCGCTGGGGGTGGCCACCGCGCAGACCACGGTGGCCAAGGCCAACCTGGCGTCGGCGCGCACGCAGCTGTCGCGCGCCGTGATCCGGGCGCCGATCGACGGCATCGTGCTGTCCCGCGCGGTGGAGCCGGGGCAGACCGTGACGGCGGGCTTTCAGACCCCGGTGCTGTTCACCCTGGCGCGTGATCTGAGCAAGCTCGAGCTCTCGGTGGAGGTGGACGAGGCGGACATCGCCAAGGTGCGCGAGGGCCAGAGCGCCAGCTTCAACGTGGATGCCTACCCCGGGCGCACGTTTCCTTCGCGCGTGCTGAAGCTGCACAATTTGCCCAAGGCGGGGGCCACGGTGGTCACGTACACGGCGCTGCTCTCGGTGGACAACGAGGACCGCTCGCTGCGCCCGGGCATGACGGCCACGGCCGCGATCGTCAGCGATCGGCTGAGCGACGTCTGGCTGGTGGACAACGCGGCGTTGCGCTTCGAGCCGCCGCGCGCGCCGGGCCAGCGCCGTGGCTTCCTGCCGTTGCCGGGCTTCGGCGGGCCGCGCGGAGGCCGGCGCGGGGCCGGCGGCCCTGGCGCGGCGGAGGACGCGCGCGCGGACGAGCACATCTATCTCTCCGAGGCCGGGAGCGCTCGGCGCGTTCCGGTGCAGGTGCTGGCCACGGATGGTACCAGGAGCGCGATCGCGCCGCGCGGAGGGCCGCAGCGCGCAGCGCGCGAGGGCGGGCCCAATCGGCCCGCGCATGCTGGCCCGGAGGGCGCGCCGCCCGCACCGGCGCTGGCGGAGGGGGCGCCAGTGATTGTGGATCTGGCGGTGGAGAGCGGCGCATGAGCGCGCCGGTGGTGGAGTTCCGCCAGCTGAGCAAGATCTACGGCTCGGGGGACGCCGAGGTGCACGCGCTGGCGGGGGTGGATCTGCGCATCGAGCGCGGCGAGTTCGTGGCCATCATGGGCGCCAGCGGCTCGGGCAAGTCCACCGCGATGAACATCATCGGCTGCCTGGATACACCGACCAGCGGCGACTATCTGTTCTGCGGGGTGAGCGTGGGCGGCCTGGACGGCGATCAGCGCGCGCGGCTGCGCCGGCACTACATCGGCTTCATCTTCCAGGGCTTCAACCTGCTGGCGAAGACGAGCGCGCTCGACAACGTGGAGCTGCCGCTGATCTACCGCCGCGTGCCGCAGCGCGAGCGCAAGGAGCGAGCGCTGCGCGCGCTGGAGTCGGTGGGGCTGGCCGCGCGCGCCCGGCACGCGCCCAGCGAGCTCTCGGGCGGCCAGCAGCAGCGCGTGGCCATCGCCCGGGCGCTGGTGACGGAGCCGGCGCTGCTGCTAGCCGATGAGCCCACCGGCAACCTGGACTCGGCCACCAAGCGCGAGATCATGCAGCTGTTGCTGCAGCTCAACGGCGAGCGCGGCATCACCATCGCCATGGTCACCCATGAGCCCGACATGGCGGAGTACGCCGGCCGCACCATCATGTTCCGGGACGGCCGGGTGCAACATGCGGAGGCGGCCGAGTGATCCTGTCCACGTTGTGGATGGCGCTGCGCGAGCTGCGGCGCAACACCCTGCGCTCGCTGCTCACGATGCTGGGCATCGTGATCGGGGTGGCGGCGGTGATCGCGCTGGTCAACATCGGTGAAGGCGCCACGGCCCGGGTCAAGGCCGACATCGGCAAGCTGGGCGACAACCTGCTCATCGTGCGGCCCGGCGCTGGCCGGCGCAGCATGAGCTTCACCCAGGCGCCCCCGTTCAAGCTGGCGGACGCGGAGGCTATCTCGCGCGAGGTGGCGGGCGTGAGCGCGGTGGCGCCGACGGCGGGCACCCAGCAGCTGGTGGTCTGGGGCAACCAGAACCGGCAGACCACCGTGATGGGCACGGACAACGCCTACCTGGAGGTGCGCGGCTATGCAGTGGAGCGCGGTCGCAGCTTCGCCGCGTCGGAGCTGTCGGCGGGCAGCGCCAGCTGTCTGCTGGGCGCCACCGTACAGAAGGAGCTGTTCGGTGAGCTCGACCCGCTCGGACAGTCGCTCAGGGTGGGCAAGATCAGCTGCGCCGTGATCGGCACCCTGACCGCCAAGGGCGAGAGCGGCATCGGGCAGGATCAGGACGACATGATCCTGATGCCGCTGCGCACCGTGCAGCGCCGCCTGCTCGGCAACACCGACGTCTCCACCCTGTTCCTGACCGTGCGCAGCAACCGCTCGACCCAGTCGGTGGCGCAGCAGACCGAGGCGCTGCTGCGCCAGCGGCGCGGCATGCAGCCGGGTCAGGAGAGCGACTTCTCCGTGCGCGACATGCAGGAGGTGGCAGAGGCGATGAGCCAGGCCACCGGCACCTTGACGGCGCTGCTGGGGGCGATCGCCGCGGTCAGCTTGCTGGTGGGCGGCATCGGCATCATGAACATCATGCTGGTCAACGTCACCGAGCGCACGCGCGAGATCGGCGTGCGGCTGGCCATCGGGGCGCTGGCGAGCGACGTGATGATCCAGTTCCTGCTGGAGGCCGTGGTGCTCTCCGCGCTGGGGGGCACTCTCGGCATCGCCGTGGGGCTCGGCCTCTCCTGGTCGGTCACGCGCGCGCTGAGCGTGCCTTTCCTGGTGCAGCCGCCGATCCTGGCGCTGGCGTTCGGCTTCTCCGCGCTGGTGGGCGTGCTGTTTGGCTTCTTGCCGGCGCGCAAGGCGGCGAGCTTGAATCCGATCGAGGCGCTCCGTCACGAATGAGCGGCAGGGGCCGGCCAGCGCGCGCCGCGGGCCGCACGGCTTCGGTCGTGTCGCCGAGGCTGGTGGGCGCGGGCCCAGTGGGCGCGGGCGCGGTCAGCAGCCAGGCGGCGACCACGGCTGCAGCCAGCAGGCGCCACCAGCCAAAGATGCCGAGGCCGCGGCGATTGAGCCACCCCACCATCCAGCGCACGGCCAGCACCGCCGACAGCCACGCGCTGGCAAAGCCGGCCAGCAACGCCAGCGGGCCGTAGCTGGCGAGCAGCACGTCGCCGCTGGAGAGCAGCTTGTACGCCGTGGCGGCCCCCAGGGTGAGCAGCCCGAGCAAGAACGAGAACTCCACCGCGGCCCCCAGGGACAGACCCAGCGCCACTCCGCCCAGGATCGTGGCCATGCTGCGGCTGACGCCGGGCCACAGCGCCGCGCACTGAGCCAGGCCGATCCACAGCGCCGCGCGCGCCGTCAGCTGCTCCAGCGCGATGCCGGGACGCTCGCGCAGGCGCGAGCCGACGCCGAGCAGCAGCACGCCCCCCAGCGCCCACGCCACCACGATCGGCCAGGGTCCAAACAACACGCGCTCGATGGCGTCGTCAAACAAGAAGCCGATCACGGCCGCAGGCACGAAGGCCACCGCCAGCGCGATCAGCAGCTGCCGCCCCGCGGCGTGTTTGCCGGCGAGGCCCAGCAGCAGCTCGCCCACCCTGCGCCGGTACAGCCCGAGCACGGCCACGATGGCCCCCGCCTGGATCACGATCGCGTACGCGTTGGCTGCCTCACTGGCGGGGATGCCCAGCGCGCGCTGCGCGATCAGCAGGTGCCCGGTGGAGCTCACCGGCAGATACTCGGTCAACCCCTCCACCAGCCCCAGGATCAGTGCCTGCCAGAGTTCCATGCGCGGCGCGCACAGTACCTGGGGAGCGCCGTACTAGCGAGGGCAGCGCGCCTCGAGGCGCAGAGAATCGAGCCAGACGCTGAGCAGGCCGTTGGCGTTGGGCATGTTGTGGATCTGGACGGGCACCGTCTTGCCCGCGAAGCGAGCCACGTCCGTCGAGGTCTGCTCGAAGCGCACCCAGCCTTCCGTCTGCGTGTCCTCGAAATACATCACGCGCCACAGGAAGCTGCTGCTGGGCTCGGGATCGGCCAGCTCCAGGATGGCCCAGTCCGGGTTGGGCAAGCCTACCTCGGGCAGCGACGCCCAGACGTAGCCACTGAAGGTCAGGCTGACCGTCTCCGCGGGGATGGCCACTTCCTGCGTCAGACGCGTGCGGTACATCATGAACTCCCCGCTGGGGATGCCGCCGATCCAGGCCAGGTAGTTGCCCGCCTGAGCGCTCACGCCGGTGGGGGCGAGCTCGGAATGGCCATTCCAGACGATGATGTCGCGTAGCTCGCTCAGCTCGGTCCAGCCCTCGCTGCCTCGCTCGAAGTCGCCGTTGCGCAGCAGCTGATTGAAGCAGCCGCCGATCACCTCGGGCTCGCTCGCCACGGGCGGCGCGGATGCACCGGGCGTGTTGCCGGCGCCGCCAGCGCCCTGCCCTGCTGCACCTGGCTCTTGCGAGCCCGGCTGCTGCGAGCCTGGCTGCTGCGCTCCCGGCGCTTCCGGCGCTCCCCCTGAGGGGCTCTCTGCTGCACCTGCTGCACCGGGCGCCAGAGGCAGCAGCGGCGCGGCCCCCATCTCCATGCCCTCGCCGTCGCCCATTCCTTGCTCGGGGCTCTGCTCTGGCGAGCCAGGAGACTCGCCGGCGTTTCCCGTGTTTCCAGCCGAGCTCTCCGAGCCATCACTTTCCGACATCTCGAGCTTGCCCACGCGGCTGTCGATGGCACAGGCGACGAGCAGGCTGCACGCCAGCACCGCGATCCCACGCTGCGCACCTTTGAGACGGGTCACGGGCAAGTTCTAGCTCGCGCCCGCGCGTGCGGGCGCGTCAAATCTGGGAGTGGCGTTTCGAGCCGGGACTTTGCCAGCACAATTGCGGCCTTCGTCGTCCCCCGGCGGGCGTTTCATATGCTAGTTTGACACATATGCCTGCCGACTCGCGTCGGTCTCGGCCGGAGAACGCAGCCCTCGGCGGCGGCCCGGCGCGAGCCAACTGGGACCAGACGCCGGTCAAGCCGACCATTCGTGCCGTCGCCGAGCGTGCCGATGTCGCCATCAGCACCGTCTCGCGCGTGGTCAACGGTGGCCGCGCCAGTGAGGTCATCCGCCAGCGCGTGCAGCGCGCCATCGATGAGCTGGGCTACACGCCCTCGATCGCCGCGCAGAGCTTGGTGCTGCGGCGCACGGGCTGCATCGGGCTGGCCGTCAATCGCAGCACCAGCCCCTGGTTCTCGCAGATCCTGTCTGGCATCGAGCAGGCGCTGGCGCCCAGCCGCAAGAGCGTGCTGCTCGCCAGCATGATGCTGAAGGGCGCGTACGATCCCGCAGCCGTCTTCGCCTGGATCGCGGAGGGGCGCGTGGACGGCTTGATCCTGGTCCGATATTCGCGGCGGGACCGGCCGTTGATCGAGGCGGCGCAGCGCGCGCGCTTGCCGCTGGTGATGATCGCGCCAGACGTGGCGGCGCCGGCTGATTTCACGGTGCGCTGCAACAACTTCGAAGCCGGCGGCCTGGTGGCGCAGCACCTGGTGCAGCTCGGGCACCGGCGCGTGGCCTTCGCCGGTGGCCCGAAGGAGTCGTTTGACACGCGCCAGCGCCTGGAGGGGCTGCGGGAGGGGCTGATGGAGCACGGCCTCGGCATCGATCCGCAGGCGCTCTGGTTTGGTCCGAGCTACTCGCGCGAGGCGGGGGTGGCGTACGCACGGGCGTTTCTGGCGCTGCCGCCCGGCGAGCGCCCGACCGCGGTGGTGCTGGGCAATGATCCGATGGCGCTCGGCTTCATGCGCACCGTGCTGCAGCACGGTGTGTCCGTGCCGGGAGACGTGTCGGTGGTGGGCTTTGACGGCACGCCTGACGGTGAGCAGTTCTGGCCGGGGCTCACCACCGTGTTGCAGCCGACGCAACAGATGGCCATCTCCGCGTGTGAGGCGCTGCTGGAGCGCATCGATCGGCGCCAGCAAGAGGGCGGCACGTCCGTGGAGTTTGCAGTGCAGATGCTGCCGCGGGAGAGCACGGCGCCGCCGCGCTGCTCTTGATTCTCGGGGGCGCGCAGCTGACGGCTTTTGGTTTGCGGGGGGCGCCGCTTCCGCTACGAAGTGCCCGTGAAGAATGCCTGGATTGGCAGCTGGGTGTCCGCGCAGCAGCTGACGGAGCCCCACAACCTGCCCCCCGAGCCTGGCCTGCCCCACGCCACCCTGCGCCAGATCATCCAGCTGGCGCTGGGCGGAGAGCGCCTGCGCTTCAGCTTCTCGAACGAGTTTGGCAATGCGCCGCTGACCCTCGTGCGCGCTCACGTCGCGCTGTCTGCCGGCGGCAGCGCCATCGCCCCGCACAGCGACACGCGGCTCACCTTCGCAGGCCAGCCCTCCATCACTCTGCCCCCGGGCGCGACGGTGACCTCCGATGAGCTGGCGCTGGAGGTGAAGGCGTTCACCAATCTGGCCATCACCCTGGCCTTTGACGGCACGCCGCCGAGCGATGTCACGGGCCATCCCGGCTCGCGCACCACCTCCTATCTGCAGCCAGGCGCAGACGTCAGCGCGCCGGACATGCCTCGGGCTCAGGCGACGGACCACTGGTACTTCGCCAGCGAGGTCGACGTGCTCACCGACGCGCGGGCGCGCGCCATCGTGACCCTGGGCGATTCCATCACCGATGGCCGCGGCTCGACCACGAACCAGAACGATCGCTGGCCCAACCTGCTCTCGCGCAGGTTGCTGGCTCGGCCCGAGACGGCGCTGATCAGCGTGCTGAACCAGGGCGCCGGCGGCAACCGGGTGCTGGAGCAGGGCCTGGGCGTGCCCGCGCTGGCGCGCTTCGATCGCGACGTGCTGGGGCCGCCCGGGGTGCGCTGGGTGATCATCCTGGAGGGCATCAACGATCTGGGCGGGTCACCGCCGGCCAGCGCGGCTGACCTGATCGCGGCCTTTCGCGAGATGATCGCCAAGGCGCGCGCGAGAGAGATCGCCGTCATCGGCGGCACCATCTTGCCGTTCGAGGGCGCTGAATACTTCACCGCCGCGGGCGAGGCCGCGCGCCAGGCGTTCAATCACTGGCTACGCAGCTCGGGGGAGCTGGATGGGGTGATCGACTTTGACCAGCTCGCGCGTGATCCCCGTGCGCCAGGGCGGCTGTCAGCGGCGGTGGATGGGGGCGATCACCTGCACCCCTGTGCCGAGGGTTACCGCATCCTGGCCAACGGCATCGATCTCGGCCTGTTTCAGTAATGAGACGGCCAAGTGGCCCGAATGCGGCGCTCGACTGAGTCGTTTCGCAGCGCGGCGCGCTCGGCTATGGTCGCGCCGCCATGGAGTTCATCGACAACTGGTTCCCGTTGGTCGTCGCGGTTCGTGAGGGAGCCCTCGATGAGGCAGAGCACGCGCAGCTGACAGCGGCGTACGAGCGCTACTTTCGCCGCGCCGAGCACTACGCCGTGCTCAACGTGGCCAGGCTGGGCGCGGGTGCGCCCGACGCGCGCGCCCGGCTGCGCATCGCCCAGTGGGGAAACGCGCCGCGCGTGCGCCAGTTCACCAAGCTGCTGTGCGCGGGCACGGCCACTGTGGTGACGTTTCCCTGGGAGCGGCGTGCGCTGACGGCGCTGTCCTGGCTGTGGACTCCGGCGTCGCCGCATCAGGTGGTCGCCAGCGTGAGCGAGGGGCTGGACTACTGCATCGCCTGTCTGGTGGAGCGCGGGGTGGAGCTGCCGCGCGAGCGAGAGATCTTCCGCATCGACGTGCAGCGCATGCTGCGTGGCTTGCCGCTGGCGGGCTTGCCGCCGCGCCGCTCGCAGCCGGCGTTCGACTGGGTGACGCAGCCCTCCGCCCGCACGGACGCGATCTGGCGTCCGGGTGGCGCCACTCCCGCCAGCGCTCAGCGCGCTCGCCTGGCGCAGACCACGGCGCTGCTCAGGGCCGCGCAGCAGCGTGCCGCCCAGCGCGGTCCGCGTTCCTCGAGCTGAGCACGCGCTCCTCGCGCTCGGGGCCCGCGCCTTTTTCGAGCCGCGGCCCGCGCAGGGTCCGCTGCTCGCTCCCGGCTCTCCCGTGCGCGCGGAGCGTGCCGGCGGGGTGCAGTGCAGCCGCAGCGTACGGCGCCGTTCCGTGTTGCACGCCTGTTGCATTGAAGCGGGGCAGCGGCAGTGCGAGGCCACTCTGCGCAGCTGTGAGCGCAGCTGCCGAGCATGTGGGCGGCGCGAACACCGATTCTTCGCCTGCGTTTTGACAGGTTAACGAAGATCCATAGATTGAAGAGGAGTGTACCCGCACGCGAAAATTTCAAACCGTCGGCTCGGCGCCGGCTCGCTCATCAGTCTTGGTGCTCTGCTCTTCGCCTGTGCGCCGGAGCAGAACGAGGACGTCGACCTGCAGTCGATGGCGCAGATGATCCGCGCCGCGCAGGTGGAGTCGGGCGACAGCTTCCTGAGCTTTGACGTGGTGCTGACGGAGCCCGGCGCGGGCCCCTCCATCCACTGCACGGAGGGTGTGCTGAGCGTCGACGTGGAGATGTCGAAGCCCGGCGGCAAGAAGTTCGAGACGGTGTCCACGCAGAACATCCGCGTGCGCTGCGAGAGCAGCATGGGTCCGGACATCGCGCTGGTGATCGACAACAGTGGCTCGGAGTCGGGCACCCTGGGTGAGGTGCGGGAGGCCGCCGCCCGCCTGATCGATCACGTGGAGGGTGCCAACGGGCGGGTGAGCCTGGTGCGCGTGAGCACGGAGCCGAGCGTGATCCTGCCGCTGTCGAATGACCTGGAGGCGGTGCGCGCCGCGCTGGGTGAGCTGCACGTGAGCAACGGCTGGACCGCGCTGTATGACGGCATCCGGGTGGGCAATGAGACCCTGGGCGGCGCCGTGCTGAGCGAAGACGGCCAGAGCGCGGCCGGTGCGGACGACTTCTGCGGCATCAGTCCGCAGCGCGCCATCCTGATGTTCACGGACGGCCAGGAGAACAACTCGAGCGACGAGCACGCCAGCGAGAACTATCCGGGCGACGGCATCAACACCCGGCTGGAGGATCTGAGCCGCCTGCAAGCGCGCGGCGTGACCACGCCCATCTACTCCGTCGGCCTGGGTGACGAGGTGGAGCACGATGCGCTGCGCGGCCTGGCCGAGAGCAGCGGCGGCAAGCACCACCGCACCAACTCGCCCGGCGCGGTCACGGAGCTGTTCCAGCACATCGCCAGCTACAACGGCCCGCGCTTCAAGGTCTGCGCCTCACTGCCCACCACGGGCTGCGGCGTGCACGACGTCAAGCTCGAGTATCGCTGGGATGGCCCTGGCCGCACCATCAACGGGTCGCGCAGCTCCAGCGTGAACGTGGCCTGCCCCACCCCGGTGGCGCAGGGCAAGAGCGCCACCGTGCTGCTTACCCTGCAGAACCCGGGCATCGACGCGCGAGACGCGCGCGAGCTGGTCAAGCGCACCGCGAACTGGGTCAGCCCCGTGGCAGAGCCGCGCGTGCTGGTGGTGCTGGACGACAGCCACCACGACGAATATGCGAGCGACGCGGCCTACGTCTCCGCGGCGCTGGATCGGGCGAATATCGCCAATGACCTCGTGCAAGAGCCGGAGCACGGCATCGATCAGACGATGCTCGACGGCTACGACGTGGTCTGGTTCAGCAACCCGGGCTACCCGATGGACGACCAGCAGAGCTTCGAGACGCTGCAGGCGGCGATCGGCCGCGGCATGGGCGTCGTGCTGCAGGGCGACGATATCTCGTGGAGCTGGGGCCAGGCGTTTGACATGTCCCCGCTCACGCACCTGAGCTTCGAAGACAACGGCACCGATGCCTGCGGCAAGCACACCGACAACAACAACGGGAACGGCGCGTACAAGGTGCAATACGTGCCCAACCACCCCATGCTGGGCTCGCTGGGCGGCTCGTCGTTCCTGTACGGCGATGACATCGACCTGACCTCGCCCAAGAACCAGGGTGAAGAGATTCTGGCCTGGGGCAGCGTGGTCAGTAGCGACAAGGGCAACAAGCCCGCCTGTGACAGGCGGGTGCCTGTGGTCGTCGCGTACGACCCTGCGGTGCAGTAGGCGCGCTCACTCGCCCGGCGGCTCGCTCACGGCGGGTCGGCGCGGCGCCGGTGGGATCTGCGACGTGCGCGAGGTGCCCTCGCTCACCGCGCGCACGCTGGGAAAGCGGCTGTGACCGAGCATCACCACGGAGCGCGCGCGGTGCAGGCGCAGGATCAGCCGTGAGCCCCAGCCGCGGCCGCTGACCACGCGCATGCTGCCGTGGCTCTCCTCCACCGCCAGGATCAGGCGGCCGAGCGCCTCCAGACCGGCGGGAGGATGGTGCGGCGCGTTCATCACCCGCTCCAGCGCGCCCGCGGGCACGCCCAGATCGAGATCGTGGATGATGAGCTCGAGGTCGCGCGACTTCTCGCGCAGCACCAGCACCGGAGACTCCTGCATGGCCGAGTCCGTGAGGAAGCTGCGCAGGGCGGCGGTGAGCTGGGCCTTCTTGCCGATGCAGTGGGCGGGCGACATGCTGGGCTCGACCAGCACCTGACGCTGGAGCGTGCGGTTGACCCCGGCGATGGCGTCGCGCACCACGCTGGCCAGCGGAAATGCCGACAGCTCCTCGCCGTTGCTGAGCGAGATGACCGGGCCGGCGGCGCTGCGCGAGCCCGGGCTCGGGGTATCTGCGGGCACGAGGGTGGCGACGAAGCCGGTGACGTGGTCCACCGAGAGCGCCGTGCGGCGCAGCGCCCGCAGGCGCAGGACCAGCGACTCACCGCCCTGCGCTGCGGGTGTGGTCACGCACAGCCGCAGCGCGTCCTTCGAGCCCACGAGCTCGGCGATGCGACGGCTGGCGACGTCGGCCGGCGCCGCCAGCAGGTGCTCCAGCACGCTGGCCAGGGTGAGCGCACCAGCCGGCACCAGCGCGTCCTCGCGCAGCGCGGGCAGCTTGACCCCGAACGAGCCGAGCCAGCTGGCGAACTCGCGGCTGAGCATGCGCACCTGACCGAACGAGTCCGCCAGCATCAGCCCCACCGGAGCGTCGCGCACCATCGCGTCCAGCAGCTCCATCTCGTCGTTGACGAGCTGGGCGCCGCTGGCGAGCTCACCGGGGCCCCCGGAGTCACGCCGGCTGCTGGCGGCGAGCTCGTCGAGCGAGGCGCGCCCCAGGCGGCGCCGGCGCATCAACAGCCCGAGCTCCGTGCTCAGGCGCGCGGCCACGGATGGATCGCTGCGGAAGGCGGTCTCGGCGCGGTCACCGCACAGAAAGACGTAGCCCTCGATCTCGCCCAGCGCCATCAGCGGCACCACGAGCACGGGCATCTCCTTCATCACCAGGTAGTTGCGCACGACCCGGATGGTGGGCACGCCCTGCTCGTCGCAGTACGGCGTGCGGCGGATGTCGCGGCGCCGCTCGTCGATCAGCTCCTCGCCCGCGCTGCCGTAGTTCCAGAAGATCAGGTGCCACTTGCGCGCGGGCAGCTGCGCCACCAAGACCAGGTTGGCAGGGTGGCACTGATCGGCCAGGCCCGCGATCTTGGCGTGGAACTCGGCGTCGTCCAGCTGATCCAGGCCGCGCACTCGCGACAGCGCCGCGCGCTCCATCAGCTCATTGGCGCGCAGCAGCGAGCGCCGCTCGCGCACCAGCTCCGGGCCGATCAGCGCCGCGGCGCCCGTCAGCCAGGCCAGGCCCAGGCTGGCGAGCGGCAGCACGGCGGCGCTGGCGAGGCTGGCCAGCGCAAAGCTCGCTCCCCCGACCAGCGGCAGCAAGAGCAGGGCGAGCCACAGCCCTGTCTTGTAGCCGCGGCGGCGCAGCGCCTCTGCCCAGCCCGCGGCGATCGCAAATGCAGCCAGCCCGAGCAGCCAGGCGGGCACGCGCTCGCGCACGCCCTCGCCGGTGATGGCTGCGGCGAGCGAGCGCTCCAGCTGATCATCTGCCCGCGCATCACCCAGTACGGCGCTGAGCAACACCTGGCGCCCGCGCAGCAGCTCCAGCGAGACCTGCCCGCTCTCCACCTGGCTCCACTCCAGGGTGGGCAGCGCGCCCTGCGACAGCGGGCGCACCCACTGCGCCTGCGCCAGGGGTCCGGAGGCGCCCTCCATCTGCCAGCCCGCCACCCGCCCCAGCGCGTCGCGGCGCGCCGCCGAGCGCAGCACGCGCTCGGCATCGGGCACCGGGCACAGGAGCTGCATCGGCTCGAGCGCGTGCCAGCCGAGCGCGCCGCTCTTGCGCAGCGCCTCGGCGATGGGCAAGCCGCAGTCGACCCGCTGCAGAGCATCGGGCTCCACCCTCAGGCGCAGCGCGGCCTCGGACGGTGCGGAGCTGGCGGCGCGCTCCAGCAGGCTGACCGCCAGCAGATCGTCGAAGGGCGCGAGCGGTGACAGCCAGAGCACGAGCGACGTGGCAGCGCCGGCGCGCAGCCATGCCGGCACTCGCTGCCAGAGCGCGCGCTGGCGCTCGCGCACCGCCGTGGGCCGCGGCTGCTGATACTGCTTGGGGATCCGCCGCGGCGAGAGACTTGGCACGTCTGCGAAGTCTAGCCAAGAGTACCAGAACGAGCGAGCCACCCACACGAATCGGGGAGCCCGGGTAGGTGCGCCTGCTCGCAGCGGCGTGCGTCAGAGCAGAGCTGCTGCCGGGTGCGAAGGCGCCGGACTCTTGTGACCATTGCGGGCCGCGCCGTTGTGCCCGCCGGGGATCTGGAGACCGATCCTCGCGGCGCCGATCCGGCTGCCACGCTCTCGCACCTCATCTCTCCTCTTGTTTTCGCTGCCGCTAGACCTGTTTCCGAGCAACGGCCTCGATCGCAGCCTGCATGCTCCGGTCGTCATCGGCCTGGTGCTGGTGACCTTCTTCACCGAGGCCTTCGGCTGGACGTATGCGGGCCTGGTCGTGCCCGGTTATCTGGCGGCCACCTTCGCGGCGGCGCCGGTCACGGGCCTGCTGGTGCTGGTCGAGGCGCTGCTGACGCACTGGGGTGTGTTGCTGGTGGCCAGCATCATCCCGCGCCGCACCGGCGCCTGGTCCACCGCCTTCGGGCGCGAGCGCTTCTTTCTCTACATCGTGGTGGCGGTGATCGTGCGGCTCGGCATCGAGGGCTCCCTGGTGCCGTGGTTGAGCGCGCGCTTCCCCAACCTGAGCCACAGCCGCGAGCTGTACAGCATCGGCCTGGTGCTGGTGCCGCTGGTGGCCAACGTGTTCTGGTCGGCGGGGGTGATCCACACCGGGCCACGCCTGGCGCTGGTGACGGGCATCACGTACTTCATCGTGGCCCGCGTCCTGCTCACGTTCACCAACTTCTCGCTCTCGCGCTTCGAGGTGGCGAACGAGAGCGTGGCCTTGCACTTCCTCGACACCTCCAAGGCCTACCTGCTGCTGCTCACCGGGGCGCTGCTCGGAGCGCGCGGCAACGTGCGCTACGGCTGGGACTACAACGGCATCCTGGTGCCGGCGCTGCTGGCGGTGGCCTGGTACGAGCCGGTCAAGCTGCTGGGCACCGCGCTGGAGGCGGTGGCCATCTTCCTGCTGGCAAAGTTCCTGGCCAGCGTGCCGCCCTTCTCGCGCGCAGCGCTGGTGGGCTCGCGCCGCATGCTGTTCGTCGGGGTGATGGGCTTTCTGGTCAAGCTCGGGCTGGGCCACGCCCTCGCCCACTGGGCACCGGAGGTGCAGCTCACCGAGTACCTGGGCTTTGGTTACATCCTGCCCAGCCTGCTCGCGATCAAGATGTGGAACAAGAACGCGGTGGGTATCGTGCTGATGCCCACCCTGCACGTCTCGCTGATGGCCTTCGTCATCGGTAACGCGCTGGGCTTCGGTCTGAACTGGCTGACCGCGCCGAGCAGCGCGCCCGCCGTTGCGGCGGCGCAGCTCGGACGAGTGGACTCCGCAGCCTTCGAGCTGCTGCTCGCCAGCACCGAGCCAGTGCGGCGCCCGGGTGAGTGTGTGCCCAGCGTAAGCCCTCCGCGCTTGCTGCAGGTGGTGCGGGAGAGCTTCGCGAGCGGTGAGGTCTCGCCCGAGGCCGTGGCCGCGGCCTCGGGCGGAGCGCTGCACGTGGCGCGGGGCCCGAGCGGCTGGTTCGTGATCGCGCCCGGCCCAGGGCGCGACGACAGCTGCCAGAGCTGGGCGCTGGCGCTCCACCCCGAGCATGCGCGCGCGGGCGGCAAGCTGCTCCTGCAGGTGCCGCCGGGGCCGCATGGTGCCTCCGCGGTGGTCAGCGCGCTGGCGCTGGCCGAGGCGACGCGCGCGCCGCTCGTGCAGGCGCTCGCGGTGGAAGGGCTGCCGGGCGATCCGCTCACGGGGCGTGCCTCCTGGCGAGAGGCCGGCATCCCGGCGCTCGCGGTGCGCATCGGCACGCAGCCCGAGGCGCACTTGCGCGTGCGCGGCGCGATCCCGGAAGAGCTGGACCTGGCGGCGCTGGAGCGGCGCCTCGAGCAGACCGTGACCGTGGACTGGGTGGGCGAGCTGGAGGGCGCGCTCGAGCTGTCCTTGAATCAGGAGCAGAGCGAGCGCATCGCCACCCAGGTGCTGGGCGCCGCGGAGCTGGAGCTGTGGGTGGGCTCCGCGCGGCGCGAGCTGTCGGCGCGGGTCGAGCAGCTGCTGGCACCCAGCTTCGAGCTGCCGCGCGTGGAGGAGCTGCGCCTGCTGTCGAGCGTGGTGCTGCCCGCGCTGACCAGCCGCGAGCCGCCGAGCGCCTGGGTGCGCTCGGTGGCGGCGCAGCTCGGCTACCAGATCGCCTGCGCCGGCAGCGGGCAGGATCACAGCTGGGTGTTGCACGAGCTGGTGGAGGGGGGGCGGCGGCGCGGGCGCGCCATCTGGGTGGCGCGGCCCTTCGGATCGGAGGCGCTGGCCGTGGAGGTGCCGGCCCCGCTCTGGGAGCTGGGCACGCTCTCGCTCGGTCTGTCGCTGTTCGACGCGCAGAAGGCGCGCTATCTGCTGCTGGCGGGAGCGCGCCCCGACGCCAGCCCGGACGGCAGCGCAGATCCACGCCGTGCAGCAGGCAAGCGCGGCACGTTTCAGCACCTGCACGAGCACATGCTGGGCGCGGGCGCCCGGGTGCTGGCGATCCACGGGGTGCAACAGGACGTGGCGCTGGCCACCGAGGCCGTGGTGGAGGTGGATCACCCGGTGCTGAGCGACGAGCAGGCGCAGCCCTGGCTCGGGCCGCACCTGCAGGCGCTGGAGGGCGCTGGCGGCATGAGCTGGACGTGGTACCGCGCCGGCGCCGAGCACGTGAACCTGGGCGCGCAGTTTGACCCCGCGTTTGCCTTTGCGCGGCGCTTCGCTCCCGGGCAGATGGCGCGGCTCTGGTTCACCGGGCGCGCGCGCGAGTCGGCGCCGCGGCTGCCGGCAGCCCAGGGTGCCCTGCTGCAGCTGCGCCCACAGGCGGCGCCGGATCGGGACCTCGCGGCGCGCACGTTCCAGCTGCTGGACTGCGGCGCGCCGGGCTGCGTGCGCGCGCCGGCCGCCGGCTGCGATCTGGATGCGGTCGCGGCGGGCATCGAGCGCTGGCTGGCGCGGCGCAATCCCTTCGATCGCATCGCCGCCGTCGGCGCCGGGCAGAGCTGTGTGCTGGAGGCACACCAGGACCAGCGCTCGGGCATGCCCTGGGCCCTGGTCAGCGATCGGGCCAGCGCGCGCCTGGTGCCGCTGCACGGCGCGCGCGTGGGCGACCGCCGCAGCCGCCCGCTCACCACGCCCGAGGCCCTGCGCCGCGCGATCGACTGGGGCATCGCCACCCTGGTGGTGCAGCCGCCATGATCGAGCTCTCGACGGCGACCCGCTGGGGTGTGGTGGCGGCAGTCTTGCTGGCGTCCGGAGCTGCCGTGCTGGGCGTGCTGCGCGATCCGCTGCCTCGCTCCGCGCACGCCGAGATCCCGAGCGATGAGCTGCTGGCCTACGACTTGACCCCGCCCGGCTCGGTCGTGGTGAACCTGCTGCCCAAGGCCAGGGAGCTCTCGCTCAGCTCCTGGTGTGTGGTCGGCGTCTCGCTGCCGGATCAGCGCTTCGTGTACGGCATCGACGCCGAGTGGCTCGACCCCGCCGGCAAGCAGCTGGGCCGCTCGGAGCTCTCGTTCGAGAGCCGCGTGTCGGGTGACCTGGAGGCGCGGGATGCCTCGGAGTGGGCCGCGCGCCTGGCGTATTCGGACGACGTCGTGACGGACTCGCGCACCCTGCGCATCCTGATCCCCGAATACGCCGGCCAGCGCCCCACTGGCTTGCGCTTGCGCGCGCATCCGGGCGCGCTGCACCGCGTGCTGGTGCGCACGACCTTCCCGGAGGAGCGCGGCGAGCTGGAGCTGCAGGCGGTGGAGCGCAGCCTCACCCCGCTCGACCGCGAGGAGCTGGACCGCGACCGTACCTCGCTACCGTTCGACGAGCTGGCGCGCGACTTCCGCGTGGCAGCGCTGGCGCGCTGGCAGCGGCGGCTGGACGCATACGGGGTCGAGGGCACAGATTACAAAGTCACCCGGCTGTTGATCGGCAGGGGCCGCGCGCCAGCGGGCCTGAGCATGGCGCAGCGCGCGCCGCAGCTCGTGCGCGCTGGTCGCGCGCTGGCCTTCAACTTCTTCGGCGCGGCGCAGCTGGAGCTCAGCGCGCCCACGGGCGCCGTGTTGAGCTGGAGCGATGGCCAGCAAGCGAGCCCGCTGCTCACGGTGATGGGCAACGATCAGCACCAGGTGCTCGCGGTGGGCCGCCCGGGGCTGACCAGCACACTGGTGCTGCGCAGCCCGGAGGCCATCGACGTACCGGTGCGCGTGACCGTGCGCAAAGCAGACGCAGCCGCCCTGGTGGGCGATGCGCAGCCGGCGGGCAGCGAGCGGCTGGAGCTGCTGCCGTCCTGGCTGCGCAGCCCCTACTACCGGCTGGATCCAGAGCAGCCCGCGCTGGTGCCGATCGCACCTGGCCAGAACATGCTGGGGGTGACCGTGCGAGCGTACGCGGACCGCCCGCGCGGCTGGCTGGAGGCCACCCTGGGCACGTTCAGCACGCGCGCGGAGGTGGAGCTCCCGCCCTCGGAGTTCGAGCGCTGGGTGGACGACGAGAGCGCCAGCGAAGAGCGAGAGCTCTTTCTCCAGGTACCGCAGGGTATCACGCAGGTGGAGCTGCGCGGTGACGCCGCTCTCTATGTCACGCCGTTCACGTACGATCCGGAGATCGAGGAAGATCGTCTGGCGGGTCCCTTCCAGCGGCCGGTGCCGCTCGGCTGGGAGTGGCGCTACGCGGACTGTGACATCCGGCGCCGGGTCAGCCTACGCGCGCTGGAGCACGAGCGCTGGATCGCGGAGGGCCGCACGCTCGAGCTGCGCGCCCAGGCGCGCGTGGTCGAGCCGCCGCCGCGGGACCCGCAACCAGAAGTGGCCCTGGCGCCACGCGGCGCGGAGGTGCGCCGGCACCTGGTGCTGCCCCTGGTGCGCACGCCCGGGCGCCCGCCGCGCGATACGGCGTGGGTGACGCTCGATCGCGAGCGGCGCGGGTACGTGGCCAGCGCCGGGCTGAACGCGGGCAAGGCGCGGCTGCGCTATCGCCTCTCGCCCGAGGATCTGGGCCAGACCCTGGCGCTGTGGGTGGACGGCGCGCTGGCATTGTCGGAACAGCCGGTGACCACCGCCGCCGACGTGGAGCTGGCACTGCCGCCGGGCGAGCATCGCTTCGAGCTGCGCGGCCTGCCGCCGGGTGCGGCCGCGCTGCTGGAGCTGGCGGCGGCGCCGCGCGAGCCGCTGGTGAGACAGCGCATCGTGTACCGGCTGCAGCCCGGGCAGAGCCTGGAGTATCGGCTCGACAAGCAGGCGGACAGCGCGCGGGTGATCACGTTTGCGTACGCGGAGCGTCCGGGAGACGTGGCGCTGGGCTTCCTGGTGACGGCGCGCACCCACCAGCAGTTTGCCAGCTCGCACAGCAAGCTCGCGGGGCGGCTGGAGGGAGCTGCGCTGCCGCTGCGGGGCGCCTGGTTCTGGGACACCACGGAGCCCGGCCAGCTCTC
>JAICQL010000238.1 GCA_025937895.1 Polyangiaceae bacterium
CGTCCTCGATGCGGATCACGTCGACGGCGCGGGTGCGGCCGCGGACGACGGCGCCCGCGGCGTCCATCAGGTCGGTGAGCCCCACGTCGCGGACGAAGCTGTTGCCGGTGCCGACGGCGAGCACCCCCAGCCGCGGCGCCGCCTCGGCCCCGGCGCCGAGCAGCCACGCCGCGGCCAGCACGACCCCCAGCGCGACCACGCTCCACGCCCCGCCTCCGTCCACCGCCGCGAGCCCTCCCCAGGCCGCGGGACCGGGGCCCGCCGCGCCCCCGCCCCCTCCTTGCCAACCCTCGACCGATCCACGACAATACTGGCAGATGAAGCGCTTCCGCCCCGTCCACGGGCTGCTCGTGGTCACCGCCTTCGTCGCCGCCGTGGTGGCCGCCGACCACGCCCTCGACGGCGGCTTCGGCCGCTCGGGCTTCGCCCTGGTGCGGCCCGACGCCGCCGGCCGGGTGACCCTCGAGGTGGGCGACCTCGGGCCCGGCGAGGTGCGCTTCTACCGCTTCCTCAACAGCGGCAACCAGGAGGTGCGCTTCCTGGTCGGCCGCGACCGCGCGGGCACGGTGCAGGTGGGATTCGACGCCTCGGAGAGCCACTCCAGGCTCGGCCGGGGCTTCCGCCACGAGGGCGACTGGCTGGTCGACAACAAGTGCGACTCGGCGGTGCGCCTGGACCTGGTCAACGAGGGGGGCGGCGGCTGCCGGCCGGTGCCCCTGCCCCACCGGCTGGAGGGTGGGCGGCTGATCCTGGCGGAGGACGACGTCCTCCGCGGGTGGCGCTATTTCCGCTAGCGGCTGGCGCGGCCGGCGGGAACGCCGTAGACTGAGCCCGCGGTGACCATGTCGAGCCATGCCCACTTCGTCCTCCACGAGGAGGAGCACCAGCGCCTCGAGGAGTCCCTGCGCCGGTTGCGCCAGGACGCCAACGCCCGCGCCGTCTTCCTGATCGACAAGAACGGCCAGCAGATCAGCTCCGCCGGCGAGACCGAGAACTTCGACACCATGTCGCTCGCCTCGCTGACGGCCGGCAACGTGGCCGCCACCGACGGGCTCGCCAAGCTGATCGGCGAGCGCGAGTTCTCCGTCCTCTTCCACGAGGGCACGCAGGACCACATCCACATCTCGATCGTGGCCCAGAGGGCCATCCTGGTGGTCATCTTCGACGAGCGCTCGTCGCTCGGCCTGGTGCGGCTGCGGGTCAAGCGGGCGAGCGGCGACCTCGAGAGGATCTTCGACTCCATGATGCAGAGGGAGGAGGACGGCGCCGTCTCCGGACCCCAGAGCCCGTTCTCCGAGATCACCGACGAGGACATCGACGCGCTGTTCTCCGAGTAGCGCGGCGCCGCGTCTCCCCGCCCGCCGGCGCGCGCCGCGCCGGCCGTGGGGCCGGCTCCGCCGCCGCCCGGGCCGCGCCCATCCGCCATGACGTTCATCAACTACGCCGCCAAGGAGATCAACTGCAAGATCGTCTACTACGGCCCCGGGCTGTGCGGCAAGACGACGAACCTGCAGTACATCTACAACAAGACGGCGCCCGAGGCGAAGGGCAAGATGATCTCGCTGGCGACCGAGACCGACCGCACGCTGTTCTTCGACTTCCTGCCGCTCGACCTCGGCACCATCCGCGGCTTCACCACCCGCTTCCACCTCTACACGGTGCCCGGGCAGGTGTTCTACGACGCCAGCCGCAAGCTGATCCTCAAGGGCGTGGACGGCGTGATCTTCGTGGCAGACTCGCAGCTGGAGCGCCTGGAGGCCAACCAGGAGAGCCTGGACAACCTGCGCACCAACCTGGCCGAGCACGGCTACTCGCTGGAGAAGATCCCGTACGTCATCCAGTACAACAAGCGAGACCTGCCCAACGCGCTGCCCGTGGAAGAGCTGCGGCCGATCCTGAACCCGACCAACGTGCTCGACTTCGAGGCGAGCGCGCGCACCGGACAGGGCGTGTTCGAGACGTTGAAGGCCGTGAGCAAGCTGGTGCTCACCGAGCTCAAACGCGGCGGCTGAGCGCCCGCGCTCCGTACGGGGTTTGCAGCCGCTCGCTTCGTGGCGGCTTGCGTCGCGCTCCGTCCGGGGCGGCCTGCAGCGAGCGGGGCAATAGCCGCTCGCCCGTCACCCGCTTCGCGCTACGCTGGCGGCAGTGACCTCCTCACCTGATGAGCCACTCCCGCCGTCGGCAGCGGACGCGTCGCCAGCGCCCGTTCGCCCGCGCCCGCCGCACTTCAGCCTGGTGCGCAGCCTCACCCCGGCGGATTTCGTCACTCTGCTCAACGCGGTGAGCGGTATCTCCTCGATCTTCTGCAGCTTCGAGTACGGGCTGCGCGGCGAGCGCGGCTACGGGTTGATGGCGGCAGCGCTGGTGCTCGTGGCCGCGCTGGCTGACTTCTTCGATGGTCGCATCGCGCGGCGCAGCCGTCGCTACAGCGCGCTCGGTGGCGATCTGGACTCGCTGGCGGATCTGATCTCGTTTGGCGTTGCGCCCGCGTGCCTGGCCTTCGGCCTGGGCATGAACGGCGGCTGGGACTGGGTGGTGCTGGTGTATTTCGTGTGCTGCGGGCTGAGCCGCCTGGCGCGCTACAACGTGACCGCCGGTGATCTCGCGGACGAGTCGGGCAAGGTGGCGTACTTCGAGGGCACGCCCATCCCCACCAGCCTGGTGCTGGTGCTGGTGCTGGCGGTGCTCTCGTACAGCGGCCAGGTCGGCGCCGAGCTGCCGCTGGGCGAGCTACAGCTCGGCCCTGCGCGCCTGCATCCCCTCGTGTTGCTCTACTTCCTCAGCGGCAGCGCGATGATCAGCGCACGGCTGCGCGTACCCAAGCCCTGACGGCGGGCTCCCTCGGGAAAGGGGCGTTTTCGTCCGCCGCGCGGGGCCGGCGAGCCTGCCGTCGCGCGCAGGTGGCCACGCCAATTTGCGCAACCGGATCGCCGAAGGAGCCGAGTTGATTTCATCTTTTGACGCCCAACGCGTGGGAGAACGAACATGAAGTTCACTGAAACGAAGACGACCTTGGCGGAGATGCTGCTCACGGACGGCGACCTGGACGAGGTCCGCGGTGCAGCAGACGAGGCAAAGGGCTCGGACTGGACCACCGCCGGACCGTACCTGGAGGTCCGCGCCAACGCTCAGCGGGAAATGGCCGATGCCAACAGAGACGCCTGGTCCTCCTTCTTCCGCGCCGATCTGGGCGGTGTGTACGACGGCTTCACGCGGGAAGTGGAGGCGAGAAAAGAGCTGCACTGGGCGGAGGAGAATCTCAACTCCATCAATCATGGCAAGGCCGACGCCGAACAGGCACGGGCGGATCGCCTGGAGACTCTCGAGCAACTCCAGAAGCAAGAGCAGGCAGAGCACGAGGCCGAGGAGAAGAGAGAGCGGGAACGCCAGGAGGAGCTGAAGAGGTATCTCGACTCGGAGAAACAGCCCACCGAGCAGGAAGTCAGGGACTTTGTCAGAGGCAACGGCGGCGGTGGCGGTACTCCGGCAAACGACCAGCCGTACGGCGGCCCGCTCCCCTCCATCCCCAGCCACCTGGTCAATGCCCCCCCGAGCCATGTTCCGCAGATCATCATCGAGCCGATCGACGTCGGATCGTACTGAGGGCGTGCTGATCACGGCGGGCCAAGCTGCGCCCCATCCTGACGAGCGATGAAATCGAGAGGCACGGGGCGCGCTTTCGCCCCTGCATCGGTCCGCCCGAGAGCACATCCCGAGATCGAAATGCAACGACGCACCGTCAGCTACTAAGATGGCCACCCGATGAAGCAGCTCGATCGCGCTCGGCGGCTGCTGCCAGGCCTGCTCGTCGTGGCCGCCCTGGGCGCGGGGCTCCTGCCTCAGGCCTGCAAGCGCAGCGAGGCGAAGCGGGAAGTCGACTCCGCCGCCCGGGCGCTGCCCGTCGATCCAGAGCTCGTCGTCCAGCGGCTGGACAATGGCTTCACCTACCTGTTGAAGCCCGCCCAGAGCACGCGCCACGCGGTGGAGCTGGCGCTCGTCTCTCGGACTGGATCAGCGGTGGAGCGGGCCGACGAGCGCGGGTTTGCGCATTTCGTCGAGCATGTCGCCTTCGACCAGCGCTTTGGAGACCTGACGTTCGAGGCGCTCGCTGGACCGCTGGGCACGAGCTTCGGTCCAGACACGAACGGCACGACCGCTGGCTCATCCACCGTGTACAGGCTCGCGTTGTCCGACACCAGTCGTGAGGCACTGAGTAACGCGCTCGACTTGTTGCTGGGCGTCGCCAGCGCAGTTCGCTTCGACGAAGCCACGGTGGAACGCCAGCGTGGCATCGTCCGCTCGGAGCAGCGGCTGCGAGCCGATCCGCTGCGCGAGCAGAGGTGGCGGCACCTGTTCCAGGGCTCACCGCTTGCCGAGCGCGAGCCCGGCGGGACGGAGGCCGCCGTCCAGGCAGCGAGCCCCCAGCAGCTGGAGTCGTTCTACCGGCGCTGGTATCGCCCGGAGCAGCTCGCCCTCGTCGCCGTCGGGCATATCGAGCGGACGTGGCTCGCGGAGAGGATCGCAGAGCGCTTCGGAAGCCTGCCTCGCAGCGACGCGGCGCCATCGCCTCCTGTCGAGCCCCCGCTCGCGCGCGCAGAGGCCTTTGCTTCGCTCGAGGCGGCGTCCGTCGGCCTGCGGCAGGGCAGCATCGAGCTGATCTCTAGGTTGCCGGCGCCTGCCGCGGAGCGTGAGCGCGACTTCCGTGTGCAGCTGGTGGATCGTTGCCTGGCCGAGCTGCTCGATGCTCGCCTCGATCGGAGCTGGATGGCTCACCTGTCTCTGCTGGCAGACAGGCCCGGCTCGGACGTGGGCTCCAAGAGCAGCGAGGGGCTGCTCAATGCGCTGCGGATTCGCTTCGTCGCCCAGCCGGGCCAGCTGCGGGGTGCCGCCGAGTTGCTGTTCGTCGAGCTGGAGCGAATGCGCCAGCACGGCTTCAGCGCGGACGAGCTCACTCGCGCCGTGACACAGGTGTCGAGCTGGCTCGAGCAAGTGGCTGCGCAGGCCACCCTGCAGAGCGAGGCGGAGAGGCTCACTCGACACTTCCTGCGTGGGGGTGAGCGCCTGGCGCCGCACCAGACCAAGGCGGTGGGGCAGCGACTGCTGGCGCAGATCGATGCAGCTACTCTCCAGGCGCGCTGGATCGAGTGGCTGGCGCTCGGCCACAAGTCGGTCCTGGCCCTGCGAGCCGCCGCAGACGGCTCGCTGTCGAGGGAAGACCTCCAGGCCATGGCTGCTGAGGTGGCTGCCCGTAAGCTGGAGGCACTGCCAGAGGAGGGCCCCAGAGCCTTGATGGCGGCCCTGCCAGAGCCGGGGAGAGTCGTGGCGACCGAGGAGCTGCCGGGTGTGGGCGCCCGCGTCTGGATGCTTCAAAACGGCGCGAAGGTCGTCTTCAAGCCGGTACGATCGGGTAGCAACGAGGTCCTGCTCCGCGCCGTGAGCCCCGGCGGAAGGGCGCACAGCGCGCCATCCCGCTATGCCAATGCCCAGCTGGCCGCCTCTGTCGTCCTCGATAGCGGGGTGGGGAGTCACGACATCCGGTCGCTGCTTCGGCTGCTCGAGGGCAAGCGCGCCACGGTCAGACCGTGGCTGAGCGACGGCTTCGAAGGCCTGCGCGGCTCCTCCCCCACGGTCGAGCTGGAGCTGATGCTGCAGCTGGCGCACCTCTACGTCACCCAGCCGCGCGCCGACGCGCACGCGCTGGAGCGCCAGCGCTCGAGCCTGCGCGCTCCTCCGCCTGCGAGCAGCGCGCTCGGGCGGGCGATCAGCACGGCGCTGCATCCTGGCGATGCGCGTTTCAGCAAGCCGGACCCCGACACGCTCTCCCTCGACGAGATCTTGCGCTTCTATCGTGATCGCTTCGGCAACGTCAGCGACTTCACCTTCATCATCGTGGGCGACCTCGAGCAGCAGCAGCTCCAGCCGCTGGTCGAGCGCTACCTGGCCAGCTTACCTGGTAGCCCGCGCGCCGACAGGATCGCGCCCTCGCGCGAGCAGCTGCCCCCGGCCGTCCATCGCGTACGCCTGGCAGGACGGGCGAGCCAGGACAGCCACGTGCGCCTCGAGTTCCGCGGTGCAGCCACACCCCACGCGAGGGAGCGAGTCGAGCTGGAGGCGCTCCGGCTGCACCTGGAATCGGCGCTGCTGAGAGAGCTACGCCAGCAGCGAGGCGCCATCTACGCTCCCCAGGTGACCGCCAGCTGGTCCGCCAGCGGCTACGAGCTGAGCATCGGCTTCGATTGTCCCCCGCAGAACGTGGACGTGCTGCAACAGGCGACCTGGACGTCGATCGAACGCCTCCGCCGTGAACCGCTGGCTGCCTCCGCCATCGCAGAGCTGCAGTCGGCTCTCGCCACGCTCTACGCCAACGCCACCAGCAGCAGCAGCCAGTTCTGGGCCGATCAGCTCGAAGAGGCACACCTGTTTGAGGTCCCGCCCCAGGACATCCTGGCCCTGCCCGAGCTGAGCGCAAAGCTCACTGCCGAAGGCTTGCTCCAGGCAGCCCGACGCTACCTGCGTAACGACGACCACGTCGATGCCGTGTGGTCACCGGGCTGAGCGCGGGCGCGCCGTTCTGGTGGACCGCCGCCAGTAAAGACGGCGTCAGCGACGATCCGCCCAGCAACGACGTGTCCGACTTCACCTGCGCGGGCGACACGCTGACCACGACCACGTCGCGGGGCAGCACGACGTACACGCGGATGTAGCGAGTAGAGCGCGGGGGCCTACTTCTTCAGGCCCTGACGACGGCGGCGGTTCTTGTGCTTGAAGGCGGCCTTGAGGCGGCCTCCGAGGCGAGCACCGTGACGACGAGAGCGCTTGGCGAGCGGCAGAAACATGGCGAGCTGTCTACTCGGTGGCCGCGCCCGGGGCAACCCCGAGGCGTGCGTTCTGGGGCTCGGAGCGGAGGCGAGTGCGCGCCGAGGTGGCGCCTGCACCGCACTCGCGTTCAGGGGTAGGGTGGGGCACGGCTCGTTCCAGCTTGGAATGGCGCTCGCGAGCGGCGGCTCCGGGCAGCGAGCACCGTGGCGCACGCCGGGGTCTACGACTACGGTCCGCGGCCTTTCCCGTGGCGATGCTCACCTTCGTGGCGCTGTGCTTGCTCGCGCGCCTGGCCTATTCGCTCAATGACGTCTTCATCGGGCGGGTCGCGCGCCGCCAGAGCCGCCTGGAGACGGCGGCCTTTCGCGGCGTCTCGCTGGGGGTGAGCATGGCGCCCTGGCTGCTGCTGGTGCCGGCCGGCGCCTGGCCGGCACTGGCTGGCCAGCTCTGGCCCCTGCTCGTCACGGTGGCCCTGACCGCCCTCGCCAACATCCTGCAGCTGCAGGCGGTGCGCTTCCTGCCGTTCGGGCTGCGCGCCGCGCTGATGCTCTCCAGCATGGCCGCCGGCAGCGTGTTGCTCGGCTGGCTCGTGCTCGGCGAGCGCCTGACCCCGCTGGAGGTGGCGCTGTGCGCGTGCCTGGTAGGCAGCGCCGTGGCCGTGGCGCTGGGCCAGCACGCCAGCGCCGAGATCGAGCTGAACGTGCCACGCGGCGCCGCGCTCACCCTGGTCGCTGGCGTGGTGATGGTGTGCGCCGTGCTCGGGGTAAAGCAGCTGGCCGCCAGCACGCACCCGCTGCTCGCCGCCTGGGCCTGGGAGTTCGGCGCAGGGCTCATCTTGCTCGCCCCCGCGCTGCTGCGCGCGCGCGGCGCCGCGCCCGCCGTGATTGCGGAGCGCTTCTGGCGCGTGGCCCTGGCCGCCCTGCCCACCGCCCTCGCCTCCGGCGCCTCCGTGCTCGCCCTCGGCTTCGGCCAGCTCGGCCTGTGGGGCGCGCTCGGCGGCACCCAGATCCTGTTCACGGCCGCGCTGGGCGCCGTGTGGCACCATGAAACGCTGGGCTGGCGGCGCGCGCTGGCCATGGCCGTGACCGTGGCGGCGGTGGCGGCGCTGGCGCTGGTCAGGGACTGACCTCGGTCAGGGACGGGCCTCGAGACGCCGGCCGGCTACAACACCCAGCGGGCAGAACCCGCGTGCACCGGCGCCCGAATCAGAGTAGGGCCCTGGCCGCCATGAGCTCCGAGCCCAGTTTTCGTTCGCGCCTGCCGGTCACCTTGATCTCCGGCTTCGCCGGCGCCGGCAAGACCACCCTGATCCGCGAGCTGCTGCGCCAGGCGCAGGGCCGTCGGGTGGCGGTGATCGTCAACGATCAGGTCGTGGAGGATCTGGCGCAGCTGGAGCGGGATGAGCCCACCGTGAAGGTTGCAGCGAGCGAGCCCGGCGCGGGGCTGATCGGGCTGGCGCAGGGCTGCCTGTGCTGCAGCCTGCGCACCGAGCTGCTCGCGGCGGTGGAGCGGCTGGCCAGCGAGGGGCGCCACGACTACCTGCTGATCGAGGCCTCCGGTGCCAGCGGGCCGCAGCCGCTGGCGGAGCTGTTCACGTTCAGCGACGAGCGCGGCGACGGCCTGTGCGACGTGGCCCGGCTCGACACCCTGGTCACCGTGGTCGACGCGGAGGCCTTCCTCGATGATTGGCAGAGCGAAGACGAGCTGAGCGAGCGCTCGCTGTCGCTCGAGCACGACGAGCAGCGCTCTGTCGCGGATCTGCTCGCGGAGCAGGTCGAGTTCGCCAACGTGCTCGTGCTGTCCAAGCTGGACCGGGTCAGCGCCGAGGACGCCGAGCTGCTCGAGGCGCTGTTGCACCAGCTCAATCCCGAGGCGCGCGTGTTGCGCGCGGAGCGCGGCGCCGTGCCGCCAGACGCGCTGCTCGGCACCGAGGCCTTCGAGTTCGAGGAGGCCGAGCAGGCCGCGGGCTGGATCGCGGCCCTGCGCGACGAGCCTGTGCCGCCGGACGAGGAGCACGGCCTGAGCAGCTTCGTGTATCGCGCGCGGGTGCCGTTTCATCCCGAGCGCCTGTGGGCGCTGATCGGTGACGGGGACACCTGGCAGGGCGTGTTGCGCTCCAAGGGCTTCTTCTGGCTGGCGACCCGCATGGCCGTGAGCGGGCTCTGGTCGCACGCCGGCGGCTCCGCCTCGTGTGAAGGCGCGGGCCCCTGGTACGCCGAGCTACCCGAGAGCGAGTGGCCCGAAGACGCGGACGATCGCGCGCAGATCCGCGAAGACTTTGCCGAGCCCTGGGGCGATCGCCGGCAGGAGCTGGCGTTCCTGGGCGCCGAGCTCGACCACGAGCGGCTGCGCGCTCTGCTGGACAGCGCCCTGCTCACCCCGCAGGAGATGGCACAGGGGCCCGAGGCCTGGGCGCGCTGGGACGATCCGTTTCCGGACTGGAGCGGGCACGAGCCGGCGCCGAGCGCGTAGCTCACGCGCTGCTCCAGCACAGGTCAGCGCTGCTTTGCAGCCACTCCCGGGGCGAGTGCCAACCCGGAACGGTCCGCGAAATCCGCGTCAAGGAGCTCGCTAGCTCGCCGCTCACGAGGCTGGCATGTCCTCCGTCTTTGCTCTGCGCACGAGTCTTCCTCTGTTGCTCCTCTCCTTCTGCCTGGGCTGCTCGGGCGAAGGCAGCCCGGCAAACGTCGGAAACGACGGGAAGACCGGCGAAGACGGCACCGACCAAGACGACTCGGGCCTTCCCCCCGAGCTGACCCGGGTCTCCAAGGAAGATGGCGCCCGCTACGCGAGCCTCGTGGTCACCGGGGACGGCGTTCTGCACCAGGTCTGGACCGAGTCGGGTGCCGGCCCTGGAAAGGTGCTGCACGCGCGCTCGACGAACGCGGGCGGCAGCTGGAGCGAGCCGGAGGATATCTCCGACCGCGATGGCGATCCGTACGGCGCCGGCTTCGGCACCGCGCTCGCCAGCAGCGATGGCCGCCTGTACGCGCTCTGGAAAGACGACACCGACTCGACCTCGGACAAAGTCTCCGGCGGCATCTACCCCGGCACCCTGGTCTACCGCTGCTACGAGCAGGGGAGCTGGGGGCCGCTCGTCCAGCTCGGCACCACGGGCCAGGTCTACTCCTGGTTTGCTGCCGTGGGACCGGAGGGCGCGGCGCACGTCGTCTGGAACGAGCCTCTCGCCGACGCTCCCGCCTGGCAGGCGGGCACCATCCAGCAAGCGCAGCTCGGCCCGAGCTCGCCCTCCGCCACGCTCGCGCTCTACCAGTCGCCGGAAGTCATCGTGGAAGACTACGGCTCGCCACAGCGCGACGGCTTCGAGGGACTGCGCGGATACATCGCCGCCGATGGCAGGGCCCGCTTCGTCGCCGAGCGGATGGTGGCCGGTGGCCGCTCTACCGATCCTGCCGAGATCGTGCGCTTCGACGGCACCGCGCTGAGCACGCTCTTTCCGACCCACACCTTCCTCGAGAGCTTCCCCCACTTCGGTGACAGCGCGCCCGCCTTGATGCTCGACGCCTCGGGCAAGGAGCACGTCATCGTCCACGACTTCGAGAGCAACCCGCCCCGGCTGCTCGACTACATCGTCAACGGCCCCGCGCAGCCCACCGTCATTCTCAGGCCGGAGACGGACACTGGCGACGTGCGCAACTTCGCGCTCTGGCCGGCGGTCAACGGCGGCGCACTCTTGATCGCGCCCGTCGCCGCCAGCGCTGGCGACACCTACGACGCCCAGCTACTCAGCTTCGACGGCGCAGAGTGGGGCCCCGCCAGGAACATCACCCAGAATGAGCTGCGCTGGGAGCTATTCAGCAAGCAGACGAGCAAGAACACCGAGGTCACGACCCTCTCGGTGTTCAGTGCCAAGTATGGAGCTGCCGCGCGCGACCCGAGCGGCAAGCTGCACGTGGCGCTGGTGAACATGGAAGTGCAGAGCGTCTCGCGCGACTCGGAGGACGACTTCGGCGAGGACTCCTTCTTCGCATCGAGCTCCAAGACGCTCGTCTTCCACACCAAGCCCTGAGCGCGGCAGGCGCAGAGCGGCGGGGCTGAGGCCCGCTAGTTGTCTCGCGGCTCGATCAACAGCCGCTCCACCAGCTGCTTGGAATATTGACCGAGCTTGCGGAACACCACGCCCATGCCGGCCGGATTGCTCTCCACCCGCACCACCTCGCCCTC
Organism: Polyangiaceae bacterium; assembly: GCA_025937895.1. Taxonomy (GTDB): domain Bacteria; phylum Myxococcota_A; class Polyangia; order Polyangiales; family Polyangiaceae; genus SZUA-265. The sequence continues at coordinate 11,005 of JAICQL010000238.1, forward strand.
GCCCTCGATGGTCTCCACGGCGTCCATCACCACCGTGAACTTGAGGTTCACGATCGAGCCCACCGCCAGGGGTGCGGCCGTCTTGATGAAGACGCCGCTGCGCGAGATGTTCGTCACGTATTCGCGCACGAATTGATCGAAGGAATCAAACTCCTTGTTGATCGTCACGCGCGGCTCTTGCCGCCCACTCGCGCCATCCTGGCGTTGCTCGTTCACCGGCTCATCCTCGTGCCTGTGGCGCCGGCGCCGGGCGGGGCGTCGTACCCCGCACGGCACCTGAACGCTGCCTACTTGCCCTGCAGATCGTACTGCTCGATGTGATACTCCGTGCGCTGCGCCAGCTCGATGCGCCGCGCATAGCGCCGCTCGGCCTCCTCCAGCGCGCCGCGGTCCTCCGTCTTCAGGTAGTCCACGATCGCGGGGTGGGCGTTCACCACCACCGAGTAGCCTGGCAAGCTGTGCCGCTCGCGGCCGATCTGCCGCAGAATCTCGTACGCGATGGTGCTCTTGGACTGAATCTGCCCGGTGCCGTCACAGTAGAAGCACGGCTCGTGCAGCATGCGCCCCAGGCTCTCGCGCGTGCGCTTGCGCGTCATCTCGATCAGGCCCAGCTCGCTGATGCGGTTGAGCGTGGTCTTGGCCTTGTCCTTGGATAGCGCCGCCTCCAGCGCTCGCATCACCTTCTCGCGGTTGCCCGCCTTCTCCATGTCGATCAGATCCAGGATGACCAGACCGCCGATGTTGCGGAAGCGTAGCTGGTAGGCAATCTCATCCACCGCCTCCAGGTTGGTCTTGAGCGCGGTCTCTTCCAGATCCTTGCTGCCCTTGCCCACGTAGCGGCCGGTGTTCACGTCGATGGCCGTGAGCGCCTCCGCCTGATCGACGATCAGGGAGCCGCCGCTCGGCAGCGGCACCTTGCGGCTCAGCGCACGGCCGATCTCGTCCTCGATACCGTAGGCGTCGAAGATGGGCTCACTGCCCGTGTACAGCTCGATGTCCTTCACCCGCTCGGGCAGGAACATCTCCACGAAGCGCACCAGCCGCGCGTATTGCTCGCGATCATCGATGACGATGGTCTTGACCTCGTCCGTGAACAGATCGCGCGCCACCTTCAGCACCAGATCCAGCTCGGTGTACAGCA
>JAICQL010000235.1 GCA_025937895.1 Polyangiaceae bacterium
GAATCAGGTCAAGCGGGGCCGGCTGGCGCCGCTGCAGGCGCTGGAGACGGAGGTTGCAGCGGGGGCTCCGGACGTGCGGGGTCCGCGCGAGGCGGCGGGCTCGCTGGTGGAGTGTGCGGGTGGCGAAGGGGAGCAGCGCGTGGCGCGCATTCGCACGTATTTTCACACGCCGGAAGCCGTGGCGGAGCTGTGCCGGGAACTGGGGCTGCCCTGCCGCACGAATGGTTATCGCTACTGGTGAGAGCTGCTCGAGGCGCACCGGCGCGCGCGGCCTCAGCGGCCGCCGCCGGGCGCGTCGTCGAGCACCTTGCGGATGGCGGCCAGCAGCTCCGCCGGCAGAAACGGCTTCTGCAGAAAGCTGATGCCGGGGTCGAGCACGCCACCGTGCTCGATGGTGTTCTGCGTGTAGCCGGAGATGAAGAGCACGCGCAGCTCCGGCCAGCGCAAGGTGAGCTGCAGCGCGAGCTCGCGACCGTCCATGCCGGGCAGCACCACGTCCGTCACCAGCAGGTCAAAGGCCTCGGTGCCCCGCAGCTGCAGCGCCTGCTCCGCCGTGCCGACGCTGTGCACCCGGTAGCCCTGTCGCAGGAGAGCGCGCTCCGCAACGGCGCGCACTGCGGGCTCATCCTCCACCAGCAGCACGCGCTCACTGGCCGTGACCTTGGGCCCCCCCGGCACCGGAGCGGCCGCCCGCGCCTCGGCCTCCACGTGCGGCAGGTACACCGTGAAGGTGCTGCCGCGCCCGAGCTGGCTCTGCACCAGGATGTGCCCTCCGCTCTGCTTGACGATGCCGTAGCAGGTGGCCAGGCCCAGCCCCGTGCCGCCCGGACGCGTGGTGTAGAAGGGCTCGAAGATGTGCGGCAGATCTTGCGGTGCAACTCCGGCGCCGCTATCCACCACGGCGATCGCCACGTAGCGGCCGGGGCTGACGTCGGGCTGAGCCGCGACGGACGCGGCATCGAGCAGCACGTCATCGGTGGAGATGAGCAAGGTGCCGCCGCGCGGCATGGCATCGCGCGCGTTGGTGACCAGGTTCATGATCACCTGCTCCAGCTGGCTCTCGTCCGCGCGCACGCAGCAGGTGGAGGAGAGCTGCACCGTGATGCGGATCTGCTCACCCAGCAAGCGGCGCAACAGCGCGTCCAGCCGGCTCAGCAGCGCGTTCGGATCCAGCACCTTGGGGGCGATGACCTGACGCCGCGCAAACGCCAGCAGCTGCGCCGTGAGCGCCGCGCTGCGCTCGGCGGTGTGGCGGATCTCGGCCAGCAGCGGGCGGATCTCGTCCAGCGAGGTGGCCTCGGCGGCAAAGTCCACGTTACCCAGGATCGCGGTGAGCATGTTGTTGAAGTCGTGCGCCACCCCGCCCGCCAGGCGCCCGATGCTCTCCAGCTTCTGCGCCTCCAGCAGGCGTGCCTCCAGCACGCGCCGCTCGGTGATGTCCTGCACGCTGCCGACCAGGCTCACCACCTTGCCCTCGGGGTTTCTTACCACCTGCCCGGACACGGCCACCCAGCGCACCTCGCCGTTGGCGCGCAGCACCCGGTGCTCCAGCGGCCCATAGCGGCCCGTGCTCGGCGCGCCGCGCAGCCCGTCGCGCACCATCGCGCGATCCTCCGGGTGCACGATCTCCGACATCACACGTTCAAACGGCGGTGGGGACTCGGGCAGGCCCAGGATGCGGCGGGTGGCCTGGTCCCACGTGCCGCCCCCGGACTCGGGGTTATACGACCAGATGCCGAGCCCGGTCGCATCCAGCGCGACCTGCAGCAGGATGCGCTGCTCCTCCAGCGCGGTCACATCCGTGGCGATCATCACCAGGGAGGTGACCTCGCCATCTTCGATCACGGGGCTGACCCGGGTGAGGTAGTGACCGAGCTTGTCCTTCGAGATCAGGCCCGACGTGGCGTATTGTTGCACGCTGCGCGTCTCACGCGCGGCCTTCATCACAGCGCGCGCCCGCTCGTGGGCCTCCGGTGGCACGTACGCTTCCACCGTCGAGCCGAGCACCTGCTCCATGCGAAAGCCGGGGGCAAGCCGGTTCAGGTACAGGAACTTGCCGTCATTGGTGACGTTGGTGATGAAGTCCGGCGCGCTCTCCAGCATCACTCGTAGCCGCCGGACCTCCGCCTCCAGCGCCTTGACCCGCTCCTCGTGCCCCTCGGTCATTCCACAGTCATCGCACGGAGGTGCCCCTGGCGGAAGCCCCCGACGGCGCTCGCTCCGCGTGTGCAACACCTCTGCCGCAGGCCGTGGCAATGAGGGGTGGAGCTGACGTTCCGGGATCGCAACGCGAGCGTGGCGACCTTCAACAAGGGTTACGCGCGGGGCGAGCCGGCTGCGCCGCGGGGTGCCTCAGGCCTCGCCGTACTTCGTGACCAGGTTGATCCCCAGGCTGCTCAGCAGGCGCGCGGGCGGGGTGCCGCCGATCTGCACCAGCACGGCATCGTTGACGATCTCTCGAAGCTGCCCCTGCGCGTCTTGCAGCAGCAGCGAGCGCTCGTCGATCCGCTTGACCTGGGTGGACAGCAGCGCCTGCACGGTGCCGCGCTGGATCGCCGCCGCGATGCGCTCGCGGTTCTGCGCCCGGCAGCGAGCAAACTCCGCGCGCCGATAGCTGATGGCCACGGACGCACAGCTGCCCTGATCGGCCAGCGCCAGCGCGCTCTCCACGGCGCTGTTACCGCCACCCACCACCAGCACGTGTTTGCCCGCGAACTCGGCCGGCTCGAGCAGGCGATAGGCCACCTTGCTCGACTCCTCACCGGGCACCTCCAGCTTCTGCGGCGAGCCGCGCCCGCCCAGGGCCAGGATCACGTTGGCGGCCGCGCGCGTGGCACGATCGGAGACCACCGACCACATGCCATCCGGCCGCAGCTCGATGCTCGTGACCAGCTCGCCCGTCACGAAGGGCGGGTGCGTGCGGGCGTACAGCTCTTGCCACAGGTCCACCAGCTGCTCCTTGCTCAGCTGGCGCCGCGAGACCTTGCCGTACACGGGCAGGTCGAGCGTGCCGGTCATGACGACCTTGGCGCGCGGGTAGTGCAAGATGGTGCCGCCGAAGCCCTCGCGGTCCAGCAGCAGCACGCGCAGCCCCGCCTGCATCAGCCGCAAGGTGGCGCTGATGCCGGCGGGACCGGCGCCCACCACCAGCGCGTCCAGCGCATCGCCTTGGCCGCGCCGCAGGACTGGCTTTTCGGCGCCGCGGCTGCCGGCGATGATGTGCTCGGCCGCTTGCCGCCCCTGGAGCACCGCGTTGCGGATCAAGCCCATGCCGCCGAGCTCGCCGGCGACGTACACGCCGGGGCGGTTGGTCTGGAAGTTTTCGTCCAGCTGCGGCAGCTCCACGCCGCGCTTCTTGGTGCCATAGACCAGGCGAATGGCCGTGACCGGACAGGAGGTGGCGCAGGCGCCATGGCCGATGCAGCCCAGCGGGTTCAGCAGCATCGCCTTGCCCCCGACCAGCCCGATCACGCCCTTCTCGGGGCAAGCCGACACGCAGGCGCCGGAGCAGATGCAGGCGTCGGGATCGATGCTCGGGCTCAGGCTGGTGGCCACCACGTCACCCAGCGCCTGGATGTCGCTGGCGATCTGCTGGGCGATCGACTCCTTCTTGCGATCGCTGCGCTCCCACCAGGTGTAGAGCGCAAACGCCAGGAGCAAGACGCCCGCGAGGATCAGCGTGCTGGTCAGAGGCGCTGCCGAGCTTCTTCGCTCGCCCCGACGCGGCTGCCGGTTTCAGCGGAGGGCAGCTCGTCCGAGTCCATGACCATGGCCGCCGCCTGGCTGGGCACGCCGCGGGCGCGCTCGCGCGGGGTGCGTCGCCGCACCGGCGTCTCTTCCTCCGTCTCGTCGCTGGCCGACTCCGGACCAGCGCTCTCGCGCTGCGTGGCCTTGACCTTCACGGCTTCGGCCGCTTCGCGCTGGCGCGCGGCCTCGCGCACCTTGTCTTCGCTGTTGGCGGAGATCGAAAACAGCACCACGAACACGCCGGTCATGGCCAGCGCGCTCACTGCCATCACCGCGCGCTTCACCCGCAGCGAGCCGCTCTCCTGCATGAGGTGCTCGAGCTCGATGTCCGGAGGCACCAGCGGCGCGGGCTCCGCGGGCGCGGCGGCGCTGGCTGCGCGCTCTTCCGCACGGGGGGCGCAGACCTCGACGGGACGGGCTGGCGGCGCCTCCGCCGCACGGCGCGGCGCCGGCACCGGCGCGACGGCAACGCGCGGCTCCGGCGCGATAGCGCGCGCCTCCGACGCACGGCGCGGCGCTGGCACCGGCGCGACGGCAACGTGCGGAACCGGCGCAACAGCGCGCGGCTCCGGCGCGGCAGCGCGCGGCTCCGGCGCGGCAACGTGCGGAACCGGCGCGACGGCAACGTGCGGAACCGGCGCGACAGCGCGCGGCGCTGGCGCCACGACGGGCGCGCGGGGCAAGTCGACGACGTCGCCCAGCAGCTGCCACGCAGGTTGGCCGCGCCTCCATACCAGCATCTCGGGCCGCAGCTCACCGCGGGCCAGCGCCCAGCCCAGCTGCTCCGTCGTGAACGCCCGCTGCTCGCGCTGGGTCACCGCCACCAGCCACTCCGCGTCGAAGTCGGTCACCTGCAAGACGCGCGTCACCGAGTCGTCGTCCTCCGTATAGGCGCTGAGGGCGAGCGCAGAACTATCACGAAGATCCAGGAGCAGCTCCTCCCGGTTCTCTAGCTGATCGTCACGGTGAACATGGTCGCGCATCATTGTCGCCTCTTGGTTCGGGCTCGCTCACCTCGCGGCGCGCGAGCTGCCTCTAAGCTAGAGCGCCGAGCTCCCGGGGAAGACCTCGGCGTGGCATTCCAGACAGAACGCCGGGTCGTCGGGATTGAACACGTAGTCTTCCACCTCCAGGTGGTTCTCGCGCTCGGCATCTTCCGTGTGTGCATCGTCATCGTGGCAGCCGGTGCAGTTGGTGTTGCCCTCGTACACCGTGCCCCGCGTCGTATCGTGGCACTCCTGGCACTCGTAGTTGTGCGGCGGCTGAGTGATCACGAACTGCTGCTCGGGGTGCGGCAGATCCTTGCCGAAGCCGCGGCCACCGAAGTGGCACTCCATGCACCACGGCGGTTCATTCGGCACATACTCCTCGATCTTGAAGGAGGGGATGTTGCGATGACGCCCCAGCGCCGCCTCGGGGCTATGCGCGCCTTCGTGGCAGCCCACGCAGTCCGTGTCCGCGCCCTTCTCGCTGGTGTCACCGCGCTCGAAGCTGTGGCAGTCCAGGCAGGCAAACTCGTGCGAGCCGTCGGTGATCTTGAACAGCTCGTGCGGATGCGGACCCTTCAGCGCAGGGCTCCAGCTATCCGACGCATGACAGTCACCGCAGCGCTGGTGATACAGAGCGGTGTCGCCGAGATGATCGGGCTCCTTGGCGCGCTGGTAGTCGGAGGCGTGACAGCTCGCGCACTCGCTCGCTGTCAGCGGCTGCGCCGATCCCTGCACCGGATCCACCCCGCACGTCGTCGAGGAGGCGAGCAACAGGCTCGCCACGATTACGCCAATCGTGCGGATTTCCAGCTTCATTCACATCTCGCCGCGGGTCGAGCCCGGCGCGAGCCCAGGTGTTGGAGCCACTAAGGCTGCAAGGTCGAGTTGCGCTGAGTGTGCAGGTCATGTGCAGAAATGTTGAGCTGCTCCGGCCACCCGCTCTCCGCTGTTCCAGACGTGGATGTACGCCACACACGCAGCAGTGCACAGGCCGTATCCGCAATCACGTCTGGAACACATCTCTCACTCTATCGTGACAGCGCGCACGTACCTGACAGAGTCGCTCGCGCATACTTCCGAACATGGGTCACACGTCACCGAACATCGTTGTTTGAAAACAAAGTGGGGGCGTAAAAATCAAAGCTGACGCCGGGAAAATGCTCGCCCCTCCGCCATGGGCGTTGGCGCTCGCGAGTGATTACGTGCAAGAAGAACCTGGCACGCATCTCGATGGTGTCTCGCTAGCGTTCATCTCATCAAGCAATGAGATGCCCCCACGTGGGATGGCGCACACGATCGAGATGGTCTCTACGACATTGCGCAATGGTGGATACGAGTTTCCCAGTGCAGCGGCTGATCAGCTCTCGGCCGATCCCGCGCGCGCCGTCGAAGCGCGGCTGGCTAGACGCGCTGCTCTTCGTTCTCTTCCTCACCGGCATGGGCGCGCTGCTCATCCGGGGCTGGCAGTTCTATGCGCTCAGCGTGGGCGAGCGTGTGGACCACAGCGACTTCCGCGTGCTCGGCCCGAGCGGCTCGCTCGGCCAGAGCTACGGCATCGCCGGCACCGTGCTCATCTTCACCAATCTCCTGTACCTGGTGCGCCGCCGCTTCGCGCGGCTCTCGGTCGGCTCGCTGCGCACCTGGCTGGACCTGCACGCCTTCACCGGGCTGTTCGGCGGCATGCTGGTGGTCTTCCACTCCGCATTTCAGGCGCGCAGCACCATCTCGCTGATCACGCTCGGCAGCCTGTTCGCCGTGATCGGCACGGGGGTGGTGGGCCGCTTTCTACACTCGCTCGCACCCCGTCCAGATCTGGAGCTGCTGGATCGGCAGCTGGCTCTGCTGGACCGCGTGGGCCCGAACATGGGCCAGATCTTGAAAGAGCGCGTGACGCGCGTGCCGGTGGCCGAGGTGCCGGGGCGCTGCTCGCTGTGGACGGCGCTGTCGGCGCTGCCCACCTTCTGGCATGAGGCCGCACAGCGGCGCGCGATGATCAACCACGTCATCGGCTACTACGCGCAGCACGAACCGGTGGCCGTGGCCCGGCTGGCGCAGCCCATCGCCGTGTGCAGCCGCCTGTTTCGCGCCGAGGTGCGGGCCCGGGCCGCCACCGCGCTGCTGAGCGCCTGGCGCAGCATGCACCGCCTGTCGGCGCTGCTGATGGTGTTCCTGGTCGTGATGCACATCGCGATCGCCTGGTACTACGGCTTCATATGGGCTGTGGCCGAGTGAGCGCCCCAGAGGCCCCCGGTGAGAAACGCAGCGAACGATCAGGAGCCAGGCTTTGGATCATCGCCGCGTGTCTGCTGTATTTGCTCTGGCCCGGCGCCGCACGCGCGCAGTTCTTCTCGCCGGGTGAGCTAGCGCGCGATCACGCCGAGCTGGAGGGCGACGAGAACTGCAGCGCCTGCCACTCCGCGGCCCGCCGCATCGAGGACAGCAAGTGCTTGAATTGCCATGCGGACGTGGCGCGCACCGTGCGGGAGAAGACGGGCCTGCACGGCAAGACGTACGCGGGCAAGCCGTGCGCGTCGTGTCACATCGATCACCGCGGGCGCGACCACGAGCTGGTGCGCTGGGATCCCGGGACCTTTGACCACCGCCAGACGGGCTGGCCACTGGGCGGCGCGCACGCGCGAGTCGAGTGTGCGGAGTGCCACGACTCGAAGAACGAACGTAACCAGCCCACCTTCATCGGGCTGGAGACGGAGTGCGCCTCCTGTCACGAAGACGTGCACAAGGGCCGCTTCGGCCTCGAGTGTCAGTCCTGCCACGACGACGTCAACTGGAAGTCGCTGGACCTGCGCTCGTTCAACCACGATCAGTCGCGCTACCCGCTGCTCGGCAAGCACCGGCAGGTGAAGTGCGCCGAGTGCCACGGCGAGCCGCCGAAATACGCGCCGCTGGCCTTTCAGGCCTGCGGTGACTGCCACGAAGATCCGCACAAGGGCCGGCTGGGCGTGGAGTGCCAGAGCTGCCACGACGAGAGCAGCTGGAAGAAGCAGCTGATGCAGCGCGCGAAGCACCCGGGCGTGAGCCTGTCGGGCGGGCACGCGCAGGTGGACTGCAAGAAGTGCCACGATCGCGGCAACGTGCGCCCGCCCTCGAAGGGCGAGCGCTGCGTCTCCTGTCACGAGCCCGTTCATGAGGCCAAGTTCGGCCCCGACTGCGCGCGCTGTCACACCGACGTGCGCTGGCTCGGGCTGCCCGAGGCGCTGGGCCGCCGCGTGCACCAGCAGACGCAGTACCCGCTCACCGGGCAGCACGAGCGCACGCCCTGCCAGAGCTGCCACTCACCCAAGCTGCCGGCGGCGCGCCGCTTCCGCCAGCTCGACTTCGACGCCTGCATGGACTGTCACCGCGACGTGCACAAAGGTCAGTTCAAGGACCGGCAAGCGGGCCGCTGCGAGTCGTGTCACACGGTCGCTGGCTTTGCCCCCTCCACCTTCGACGGTGAAGACCACGCCACCACCAAGTTCGCGCTGGAGGGTGGGCACCGCGCGGCGCCCTGCCAGAGCTGTCACACCATCCCCGCGCCGCGCCTCGACTGGCAGCTGAAGCAGCAGGAGTGCGCCGACTGCCACGAGAACCCGCACGGCTCGCGCTTTGCGCGCGAGATGCAGAACGGCAGCTGCGGCAGCTGCCACGACATCGTGGCCTGGGATGTGCCGAAGATCGCGCACGAGACGTGGCCGCTCACCGGCAAGCATCGCGGCCTGGACTGCAACCAGTGCCACGACGCGACCGAGGCTGATCAGAAGGCAGGCGCAGGCCCCAGCTATCGGCTGGCGCCGCGCGAGTGCGAGGGCTGCCACAGCGACGTGCACCTCGGGCAATTCCAGCTGAGCGAGCCGGAGCGCGGCTGCGCCGACTGCCACACCGCCGCCGCCTTCAAGCTACCCGACTACGATCACGAGGCGGGCACGGGCTACGCGCTCGACGGCAAGCACTCCGAGCTGCGCTGTGCGCAGTGCCACCCGAGCGCGGCGCTCGCCGGCGGGCAGAGCACGACCCTCTGGCGCTTGCCATACGATGACTGCAAGGACTGCCACGCAGACCCGCACGCCGAGTCGGGTGCCGCGTCGCAGGCGGGGGGCGCGCAGTGACCCTCAAGCGTGCACTCTCCTTCATCTGCGCCCTGGCCGTGGCGCTCGGCTGCTTGCTGGGGCTGCTCAGCCCGGCCTCGAGCCAGGCGGCGCCCGGCCGCACCCGGCACCAGTCGATCACGCGCGGCATGGACTGCAACGCCTGCCACACCACGGGCAGCTGGAAGACGGTGCGCGCCACCAACGGCGCGGGCGGCTTCGATCACTCGCGCACCGGCTTTCCGCTGAGCCAGCGCCACGCCAGCGTGGATTGCATGAGCTGTCACGGCGGCGAGCGCGCGATCACGCGCGAGTGCTCCGGCTGCCACGAAGACGTGCACGCCGGCCAGCTCGGCTCTGGCTGTGACGGCTGCCACTCCGCCGCCAGCTGGTTTCAGACCGACGCCTTCGTGCGCCACCGCAACACCCGGCTGCCGCTCACGGGCATGCACGCCATGACCGAGTGCAAGGACTGCCACCAGCGCAGCGGCGATCGCTTCGCCAGCCAGATCCCGGCGGACTGCTACGCCTGTCACTCCGCGGACTATCAGCGCACGGACATCCACCCCAGCCACGTGGGCGTGCCCGGCGATCCACAGAGCCCGCCCTTCCCGCGCGACTGCGGCCAGTGCCACCGCGCCAGCGCCTGGAGCCCCGCGTTCTCGGTGAGCCCGCTGGTGCGCGGCGGCTTCGCGCTCACCGCCCTGGCCACCCACGACAGCGTCTTTCCGCTGACCAGCGGCGCCCATCGCGGGCTCGATTGCCAGAGCTGCCACTACACGGCCGCGGTGCCGCGCGCCGTGCGCTGCAATGGCTGCCACGCGCACGAAGAGAGCAAGCTGCGGCAGCAACACCAGCGGGTCGCCGCGTATTCACCGAGCTGCCTGGCCTGCCACGCGGGAGGCGCCGCGCGATGAGGTTGCCTGCCGTTCCGCGGGCGCTTTGCGCCGTGCCGCTCGCGCTCTCGACCTTGCTGCTCGCGTCGAGCCCCGCGCGCGCCCAGACGCCCGCGCCCGCTGGCGCTCGCGCAGCGGCGGCCACTCCAGGGGCGGAAGCCCGCGAGGGTGAGGCGCTGGAGGTGCTGGAGGTGGTCGAGCTCTCCGGGGATCAGGCGTATCTCACCCCCGGGATCGAGCGCCACTACGACATCGGCGACAGCGTGACCATCGGGCGCCGCCGCTACCGCGTCATCGCGCACAACACCAAGAGCGTGGTCATCGCCCTCGACGGCCACAAGGTGAAGAAGGGCGCGCGCGCCACCGTCAAGGTCCGCCCCGTGCCGAACACCACCTTCGCGGCCCGGCCCAAGCCGCTCAGCGCCAGCGCCTTCGCCGGTCAGTGGCAAGAGCCCGTGCGCCCCGCCGAGACGCAGACGCCCAAGCCCGTGCCGCTCGGCGTGCCGCGGGACGAGCGCCGCAACCGCGCCACCCTGGTGCTCGATCACACGCGCACGCAGCCGCTCAGCGGGTCCGCTGCTGCCATCGACCGCGTGCGCCTGCGCGCGCTCCTGCACGCCGAGCTGGCCGACTCGCGCGTGGCTTTCGACGCGGACGCGCTGATCGATTTCTGGCGCGCGAGCGACCTCGATCTGCGCCGGGGCAGCTCCTCGCGCCCGCTGCTCGACGTGCGCCAGCTGGAGCTGAGCTACCGCGGGGACGTGGTCCGCGCAGGGCTCGGCCGCCTGCGTTATCCGTCGAGCACGCTGGGCATGCTCGACGGCGCGCGCGCCTCGGCGGCCCTCAGCGAGCACTGGACCCTGGGCGCCTTCGGCGGCACCATGGCCGACGCCCTCGACGGCAGCCCGTCGCTCGACGTGTCTCGCTTCGGCGCCGAGCTCGTCTGGCAGGGCCTGCAAGACAGCGCGCCCACCCGCGCCAGCGTCACCGCGCAGGGCTCACGCTTCCTCGGCGCGCTGGACGAGCGCCGCGTCACCGCCATGTTCGAGTCGTATCCGCGCTTCGGGCGCCTCGGCGCGCGCGCGGAGATCAACTTCTTCGACCGCGACAACCCCTGGAACGCGCCCGTCACCGAGCTCACGGATCTGTCGCTCGACGCCTCCGTCAAGCTCTCGCAGCTGCGCCTGAGCGGCTACGTCGATGCGCGCCGTCCCGAGCGCTCCTACTGGCTCGCGGCGAGCCTGCCGCCCGGGTACTTCTGCGTGGCCCAGCGGGTGGTGGGCGCGAGCGGCAGCGAGCCCTGCTTCGGCGCCGCCCATCGCCTGACCGCCACCGTCAGCGCAGCCTGGGAGGCCGAGCGCTGGACCCTGGACGCCGGCACGACCGTGCTCACCACCCGGCTCGCGACGGCCGAGCACAACTCGGTGTTCGTGGGCTATCGCCTGCGTGAGCTGTGGCAAGTGGGCCGCCTCGAGCTCGGCGCCAGCGCGTCGCGCGGCTCGCTGATCGAGAGCGCGGCCGTGAACGCGGGGCTCGGTGCCTCACTGCTGCAAGACACTGCCGACGTCAGCGTCTACTACCGGCCCAGCTTGCTGCGCTACACGGCGGACTCCGCCGAGCTCCTCGAGCACGGCGCGGGCGCGCGCCTGTGGTGGGCCGCCAGCAGGACCATCGATCTGAGCCTGTCCGGCGATCTACTCCAGAGCCGCGACACCAGCATGCTGCTCTTGCAGACCACCCTGGCCTGGCGCCCGCGGTTCTGACCATTCTCACAAGGAGATCTCGCGATGAAACACACCTCTCTGCTGCTGGTTCTGGCGGGTGCCGCCACTCTCGCCGCCATGGCGGGTCCATCGCCTAACGCGCGGCTCTCGCCGGCCGAGCCCGCGCGCTCGGCGCTCGCCCTCGAGCCGCACGTGCACAGCCACGGCCCGGGCTCCGCCTCGAGCGATCCGCACGCCGGGCTGTACGCGAGCGACGATCCGCACGCGGGCGGCGACCCGCACGCCGGGCTGTACGCGAGCGACGATCCGCACGCGGGCGGCGACCCGCACGCCGGGCTGTACGCGAGCGATGATCCGCACTCGGTCAATCCTCATGCGGCCGAGCCTCATGCGCCCGCTCCGCACGCTGACAATCCTCATGCGCCCGATCCGCACGGCGCTCGTGCGTCGAGCGCGCCGGTCTCCGTCAGCGCGGTCGAGCGCTCTCGCGCCGCCAACGGCCACACCGTGGCCGAGGTGTTCGCGCAGCGTGCGCCGCTGGCGGGCCAGCGCATCTCCGTGCGCGGCACCGTGGTCAAGGCCACCGACGGCGTGCTCGGCAAGACCTACCTGCACCTGCAAGACGGCTCCGGCTCCGCGCAGCTCGAGAACCACGATCTCACCGCCACCACCACCGAGAGCTTCGAGCTCGGCGAGACCGTCGAGGTCGAGGGCGTGCTGGCGATCGACCAGGACGTGGGCCTCGACTACCGCTATCCGGCGCTGCTCGCCGACGTGAAACGCGTCCGCTGAAGCGCGCCCGGCGCTAGTCGCGGGCGGAGCGCATCACGCGAGGGGGGGGCCTGGCATTTGGCGGAGGTGCGTCCGGCGAAGGCGCATGCGCGCTCGAGACGCATCCGCCGGACGCCTCCAGAATAAGTGGACCGCGGCGCCCGGGACCAATCGGGCGCCGCGGTCCTCATCGGACCTCGTGCTCAGGACTCCTCGCGCTC
>JAICQL010000095.1 GCA_025937895.1 Polyangiaceae bacterium
CGTTGGTTGTTGCGCTCGCCGCCGTTGATCCTGCCGGGTGTGTCTGCCTTCCAGGCTTCGACTCCTGCGGGCCCTGGCGGTGGAGCGGGCCGCACCGTAGTACCTCGATGCAGCTGAATCGAGGGGCAAATGCGGCGCCGCCTCACGCCGGCAAGGGCCGCGGCGTGCGCGCGGGCGGCGCGGGCTCCTTCGGAGGATCGCCGGTCTGGATGCGCCACAGGGTGGCGTACTGGCCGCCGGAGGCGAGCAGTTGCTCGTGTGTGCCCTGCTCCACGATGCGGCCGCCTTCGATGACGAAGATGCGGTCGGCGTGGCGCACGGTGGACAGACGGTGCGCGATGATCAAGCTGGTGCGCCCGACCACCAGCCGCGCGAGCGAGCGCTGGATGGCGGCCTCGGTCTCGTTGTCGACGGCGCTGGTGGCCTCATCCAGGATCAAGATGCGTGGATTGCGCACGATGGCGCGCGCCAGTGCGATGCGCTGCCGCTGACCGCCGGACAGCTTCTGCCCGCGCTCGCCCACCTGGGTGTCGTAGCCGTAGGGCAGGGACTGGATGAACTCGTGCGCCTCGGCTGCGACCGCCGCGGCGACGATGGCCTCGCGCCCGGGATCGGGCAAGCCGTAGGCGATGTTCTCCGCCACGCTGGCGTCGGCGAGGAAGCTGTCCTGCGCGACGTAGCCGACGACCCGCCGCAGATCTTGCAGCGCCAGCTCCTGGATGGGCACGCCGTCCAGGCGGATCACGCCGCTCTGCGGCTCGTAGAAGCGCAAGATGAGCTTCACCAGGCTGCTCTTGCCGCTGCCGGTGCTGCCCACGAAGGCCACGTTGCTGCCCGCGGGGATGTGCACGTCGATGTCCCTCAGCGCGGGCAGGGCTGGCAGGCCGTTGCCGTTGAGCAGGCTGACGGCGCCGTTCCTGGGCGTGCCGTTGCTGCCGGCGCGCGCCCCGTACGCACAGCTCACACCCTCGAAGCTCAGCTCACCGCGCACGTTGCCGGAGGCCAGCGGCTTGCCCGCGTAGCGGATCTGCACCGGGGTCTCGAGCAGGTTCATCACCCGCTCCACAGCGGACATCGAGCGCTGGTACAGGTCGGTCATGTCCGCCAGCCGCGTCATTGGCCAGAGCAGGCGCTGGGTCAGGTACACCAGCACCGAATAGCTGCCCACGCCCAGCTCGCCGTCGAGCGCGAGGAAGCCGCCGTACAGCAAGGTCACGGTGAAGCCGGCCAGCACCGCCATGCGGATGATCGGAGTGATGGCGGCCGAGAAGCGGATGGCCTGTGAGTTGGCGACCCGATACGCCTGCGAGCTATCGCGCACGCGCTGGACCTCGTGCTCCTCCGCGGCGTAGGCCTTGATCGTGGCGATGCCTAGCAGGTTGTTGTTGAGGCGTGCGTTGAGCGTGCCGGCCGACTCGCGCACCCGGCCGTAGCGTGGCGCCAGGCGCGACTGAAACCAGAACGCCCCGTACACGATCAGCGGCACCGGGATCAGTGCCAGGAAGGCGATCTGCGTGGTGAGCACGAAGAACACCCCACCCACCAGCAGTGAGCCCGTGACGACCTGGATCAGATCGTTTGCGCCGCCGTTGAGGAAGCGCTCCATCTGGTTGATGTCGTCGTTCAGGATGCTCATCAGGTTGCCGGTCCGTCGATCCTCGAACCAGCCGAGCTCCAGCCGCTGCACGTGGGCGTACGCCTCCATGCGCAGGTCGTGCTGAAGATCCTGCGCCAGGTTGCGCCAGCGCAGCGCGTACAGGTACTCGAACAGCGACTCGAACACCCAGATGGCCACCGTGAGCAGCGCCAGGAAGATCAGCTGATGCTCCGGCGGCTCGATGCCGAAGCGCGCCAGGAACGACGCCTTGCGGTTGACCACCACGTCCACCGCGATGCCGATCAGCACCTCGGGCAGGACGTCAAACAGCTTATTCAAGACGGAGAAGACACTGGCCCAGAGCACCTGGGGGCGATGCGGGCCCGCATGCCTGAACAAACGTCGCAGAGGGTGAGTCACGAGCTGAGACCTTCACTCTACCCCGGGCAAGGCCGTGTCAATGCCGTTACCCGTCCCTGGCACGGCGGCAACAGGGAAGAACGTGCAGTCGCGCCAGAAACTTCACGTGTGAGCTGCGGCCCCGCTGCCGGAACGATACAAAGGGAAACATGAGCGAAGAGCGTTCTGCCGCCTGGCCGCGCAAAGTCCGGGCCTCTGTCTGGTCGCGGTCGAGCGCGTTGCCGCTGAGCGTGTTGCTGCTGGGCGCGCTGCTGCTGGGCTGCTCGACGAAGAGCCCGGCGCCGCCCCAGCTCCCGCCTGCGAGCACTCTCACCCCGCGCCCCGTGCTGCCGCCCAGCAGCGAGCTGGGCGTGGTGTATGCAGGGCCGCGCGGCGAGGCAGCGCTCGGCAGCAGCATCCAGGTGCTCTTCAATCAGCCGCTGCGGGCTGCCGAAGCAGCCACGGCCGCGCCGCCACCGCCGATCGAGCTGGAGCCAGAGGTAAAGGGCGAGTGGCAGTGGCTGGGTGCGCGCGCGCTGACCTTTTTTCCGGCGAGCGGGCGCTTGCCAGCGGCAACCTCCTTTCGCGTGCGCGTGCCGGCCGGCACCCGCGCGCTGAGCGGCAAGACGCTGGCGGAGCCGTTCTCCTTCGAGTTCGAGACGCCCGCGCCGGCCCTGCTCGGCAGCGAGCCTGCAGGCGGAGCCGAAGGCATGGAGCCCGGTACCCGCATCGTGCTCCGCTTCAACCAGCCCATCGATCCGCGGGTGCTGGAGCAGAGCGCGCACCTGCGCGCGCGCAGCGCCGGCAAGACGCGCGAGCTGGCCTTCAGCGCGCGCCCGCGCCGCGAGCGCCCAAACGAGCTGGAGCTCTTGCCCCGCGCGCCGCTGCCGCTCGGCTCCCGTATCGAGGTCGCGCTGGCGGCAGGGCTGCATGGCACGGAGGGGCCGCGCCCGCTCGCCAGCGAGCACGTGCTGAGCTTCGACACCTACGGGCCGCTGCGCGTGCTCGGCGTCAACTGCAACGTGCTGCCTCGCACCAAGCAGTGTGACCCCGAGGGCTCCGTATGGATCGAGCTGTCGAACCCGGTCTCGGCCAAGGAGGTGCGCGCGCGCCTGACGAGCGAGCCTGCGCTGGAGCTGAGCTGGCCGGATGACATCGAGCACCACAGCCGCTACGTGTACCTGCCGCTGGCGGGCTCGTTGAGCCCCACCACGTCCTACCGGATACGGCTGGCTGCCGGCCTGCGCGATCAATATGGCCAGGCGCTGGCCGCCGATCGCGAGCAGACCCTCACCACGGGTAACTTCTCGCCCTTTGCGCGCTTGCCGATCAGCGGTGAGATCTTTCCCGCGCCGCTCGACAACCTGGCGCTGGAGAGCCGCAACGCCGCCGATCTGCACGTGCTGGCGCTCGAGCTGGAGAACGAGCAGCTGCTCGACTTTTATCGCGTGCAATACGATCGCGAGCAGCGCGAGCAGCTGCTGCGCCGGCTCAAACCGAGCGATTTTGCCGTGACCACGGCGCTGGATAACCAGTTGCATCGCGAGCCGCTGCCGCTGGCGCGCATCCTCGGGTCAGACACCGCGCGCGGGGCGGCCTGGGTCGGCTGGCGCTACGCGGGGCAGCCCACCCAGGGCCAGCTGCTGCAGGTCACGGATCTGGCGCTCACCGCCAAGCTGTCCGACCGCGGCTCGCTGGTGTGGGTCACGCGCCTGAGCGACGGCACGTCGGTGCCCGGCGCGAGCGTGCGCTTGCTGGGAAAGAAGCCGGCGATCGACAAACGCTACCAGACCGACGCGCAGGGCCTGGTCGCGATCCCGCCGGCGGACTTTCACCCACTGTTCCAGGACTATGGCTCGGAGGAAGACACGCTGATCATCGTCAGCGCGAGCGGCGATGTCTCCTCCCGCCGCGTCGCCGATTTCCTGCCGCCCTGGCGCATCCAGCCGGAGATGCGGCTGTCCCAGCCCGAGCGCGACGTGGCGCTGTTGTTCTCGGATCGCGGTATTTATCGTCCCGGGGACACCATCGAGCTGAAGGGCATCCTGCGCAAGGAGCAGAGCTCGGGCAGCGCGCCGATCGCCGGCAGCAAGCTCGCTTTGACCCTGCAGGATCCACAGGGCGAGGTGGCGGAGAAGCTGAGCGTGGAGACCACGCGCTTCGGCACGTTCGCCGCGCGGGTGACGCTGCCCGGCAGCGCTGCGCTCGGCTACTGGCGCCTCGTGGCGGAGGGCTTCGAGGAGGCCGCGCTGGGCGTGAACGTGGCGGAGTACCGCTCGGTGGAGTTCAAGGTGAGGGTCGACGCGGCGGAGCCGAGCCGGAAGGAGGGGGAGATCGGACGCTTCGACGTGCAGGCGGACTATCTGTTCGGCAGCCCCATGGCGGGTCGTGCTCTGCGCTATAGCGCCACGCGCGAGCGGCGCAGCTTTGCGCCGCCCGGGGCCGAGGGCTACGTCAGCGACGAAGACGCGTTCCGCGCAGACCTGGAGCAGAGTGCGCTGGAGGCGAGCGTGTTCGCGCGCGGTGAAGCCACGCTCTCGCCGCGCGGCAGCTTTCATCTGGATCTGCCGCTGCAGCTGCCCGGGCAGATCGCTCCCGAGCAGGTGCGCCTGGACGCCGAGGTCAGCGACCTCTCGCGCCAGACGGTCAGCGCCAGCACCGCGATCCTGGTGCATCCGGCCGATCACTACGTGGCCATCGCCGAGCTCGATACGCCATTTCAGCGCGCTCCGGCCAAGCTCCGCCCGCGAGTGCTCGCGCTGACTCCGGAGGGCAAGCGCGTGGCGCGCCCGGTGCAGCTGGAGCTGGTGCGGCGCCGCTGGACGATCGCCCGCGAGCGGACCGAGGAGGGCTGGCGCACGGTGTCGCAGCCGGTGGACGAGACGCAGGCACGCTGCCAGCTCACCACCGGCACCCAGCCAGCCAGCTGTGAGCTCGCGCTGGCGGAGTCCGGGCAGTTCTTCGTGCGCGCCAGCAGCCCGGACGAGCGCGGGCACGTGGCGCGCGCTGCGCTCGGCTTCTACGCGCTGGGCGAGGGCCGCTCGGGCTGGGCCGACAATGATCGCCGGCAGCTGGAGCTGGTGCTGGACAAGGCTGAATACCGGGTGGGGGACAAGGCGCGAATCCTGATCAAGTCGCCGTTCCCGCGCGCGGAGGCGCTGCTCACCGTGGAGCGCGCCGGCCTGTACGAGCACCGCCGCTTGACCCTGGAGGGGCCCGCGCCCAGCGTGGAGATCCCCATCGACGAGCGGCTGCGGCCCAACGCTTTCGTGGCGGTGCACCTGGTGCAGGGGGTGCAAGCCAACTTGCCGCCCACCCCGCTGGAGGTCACCCCTGAGCCGGGCTATCGCTTTGGCTACGCGCAGCTGCTGGTGAACCCGGAAGATCGCCGCTTGAAGGTGGAGATTCGCGGGCAAGAGGCCAGCTACCGTCCCGGGCAGAAGGTGAAGCTGCAGCTCTCGGTGCAGCGCGCCGATGCCAGGCCCCAGCCGGCGGAGCTGACCGTGTACGCCGTGGACGAGGGCGTGCTGGCGCTCAGCAACTACACGCCGCCCGATCCGCTGCAGCGCTTCACCGCGCCGCGCCCGCTGGCGGTGGCCACCCTGGAGAGCCGTGAGGCGCTGGGGCGCGTGCTGCTACCGGGGCCCGAGCGGGACAAGGGCATGGAAGGGGGAGATGGGGGCGGCGCCGGGCTGCGCAGCAACTTCCGCACCACTGCGTATTTCAACCCCGCGGTGCTCGCGGACGCGCAGGGCCGCGCCGAGGTGGAGTTCGAGCTGCCCGATAACCTCACCACGTACCGGTTGATGGCGGTGGCCGTGAGCGAGGATGATCGCTACGGGGTGAGCAGCGTGCCCCTGGTCGTCAACCGGCCGCTCACGATTCGCCCTGCGCTGCCGCGCCGCCTGCGCGCGGGGGATCGCCTGCAGGCCTCGGCACTGCTGAACGTGCTGGGCAGCCAGCGCGCGCCGCTGAAGGTGAGCGCACAGGTCAGCGGGGCCACTCTGCATGGCCCGGCGGAGCTGCAGCTGGAGCTGGGCCCGGATGGCGCGGCAGAGGCGCGCTTCGAGCTGGAGGCGAAGGCGCCGGGCGAGCTGAAGATCCGCTTTGCCGCCAGCAGCGGCGCGCTCAGCGACAGCGTGGAGGTGACGCGCCCCATCTCCGCGCCGCTCGCGCTGGAGGCCAGCGCACTGTACGGTCGCACCGAGGGCAGCGAGGCGCAGGCGTTCGGCGATCTATCCAGCCTGCGCAGCGATGTGGGCGGGCTGGAGCTGGAGCTGGCCTCGACGGCGCTGGTCGGTCTGGAGTCGGGCCTGCAGCAGCTGATCGACTACCCATATGCCTGCACCGAGCAGCTGGCGAGCCGCGTGTTGCCGCTCGGGCCGCTGGCGGGGCTGGCGGAGCGTTATGGCATCGCGTTGCCGGAGCGCGCCCGCGCGCTGGAGGCGCAGGTGGGCGAGATTTCGCGCCGCCAGCGCGGGGATGGGGGCTTTGCGATGTGGCCGAGCTCCGCAGAGAGCCAGCCCTGGGTCAGCGCGTATGCGCTGTGGGTGCTGTGGCAGGCCAAGCAGGCGGGGGCGCGCCTGCCGCAGCGCACCTTCGATCAGGGCGTGGCTTACCTGCGCCAGTGGCTGGCCACGGGCCCCGACGCGCCGGACGCACGCGAGCCACTGCCTGCGCGCCTGGCCACTGCCGCGCTGATGGTGGATACCCTGGCCGCTCTGGGTCAGCCCGACTTCGAGTACCTCACCCGACTGTACGAGCGGCGGCACGAGCTGCCGACGTTCGGGCGGGCGTTGCTCCTGCACGCGGCGGCCAGCAACACCGCTGGCGGCGCCGCACCGGACGGCACGGTGGTCAGCACGCTCACTCAGGAGCTGGAGCGGTTGATCAGCTTGCGCGGCAACAAGGCGCAGCTGGAGGAGCCGCTGCCCGACGGGCTGGAGTCGACCTTGCACTCCGAGGGGCGCAGCGAGGCGCTGGCCCTGTGGGCGCTGCTCACCGCGCAGCCTGCGCACCCGCTGGGCGCCGCGCTCGCGCAGGGCCTGCTCGATCGGCGCGAGGGCGGCGCCTGGCAAAACACTCAGGAGGCAGCGTATGCGCTGCTCGCGCTGGACACGTACCGTCGCGCGCAGGAGGGCACCTTGCCGGAGTTTTCAGCCTCGGTCTGGCTGGGCGAGCGGCGCGTGCTGGAGAGCGCGTTCTCCGGAGCGTCGGTGCTGGCGCAGCGCAAGCAGCTGCCCTTCAGCGAGCTGGGCCAGCAGCCCGCGAACGTGATCTTCCACAAGCAGGGCAACGGCACCCTGTTCTACTCGCTGCGCCTGCGCTACGCCCCGCGCGAGCTGCCCGCCGAGCCCCTGGAGCGCGGCTTCGCCGTGCAGAAGAGCCAGCGCGCGGTGAGCGTGGCGGAGCTGGACCGCGTGCTGCGCGAGGCTCCAAACCCGGCCGTCTCCAGCCAGAGCTTTGCCGGCGGCGAGCTGGTTCTGGTGGATCTGCTGGTGGCCGCGCCCGTGCAGCGCCACTTCGTGGTGATCGAAGATCCGCTGCCCGCGGGGCTGGAGGCGATCGACGCGCGCCTGGCCACCACCTCCGCCGAGCTCGATCTGGAGGCGCGCGCGCAGCCGGCGAGCGGTGAGGAGGCGAGCCGCTTTCAGAGCAGCTGGTACCGGCAGGAGCTGCGTGATGACCGCGTGCTCTTCTTCGTCGATCACATGCCC
The DNA here is from genome assembly GCA_025937895.1 of Polyangiaceae bacterium. GTDB lineage: Bacteria > Myxococcota_A > Polyangia > Polyangiales > Polyangiaceae > SZUA-265. Next base: position 7,714 of record JAICQL010000095.1, read on the forward strand.
GCCGGCATCTATCACTACCGTTACCTGGCTCGCGCCACCACCACCGGCCGCTTCGTGGTGCCGCCCACGCGGGTAGAGGAGATGTATCAGCCGGAGGTGTTTGCGCGCAGCGCCGCGGCGCAGGTGGAGGTGCGCTGAGGGCATGCGGCGCTGGCTGTGGGTGCTGGCAGGGCTCGGGCTGCTGCCGCTGGCGCTGGCGCTGTGGTGCCAGCAGCGGATCGCGTCCGTCGAGCTGCCGGGGCCCGACGGGCTGGGTCCTGCCAGCCTCGAGCTGCTGGATCGCTCGGGGCGGGCGCTGGCGCGGGTGCGGGCCAAGGATGGTGAGCTGTTCGAGCCCGTGCAGCTGGCGGAGCTCTCGCCCTGGCTGGTGCCCGCCACCCTGGCCGCCGAGGACGCGCGCTACTTCGCGCACCCGGGCGTGGATCCGCTGGCCATGCTGCGCGCAGCCGGTCAGGCGCTGCGCCACGGCCGCATCGTCTCCGGCGCCAGCACGCTCACTCAACAGCTGGCGCGACAGCTGTTTGCGCGCCCGCGCAGCTGGCCCGGCAAGGCTCAGGAGATCGCGCTCGCGCTGCGGCTGGAGCGCGCGCTGGACAAGCCGCAGATCCTGCACGCGTATTTCAACCAGGTGAGCTATGGCCCGCGCATCCAGGGGGTACAGGCCGCGAGCCGCCACTACTTCGACAAGCCCGCCTCGGCGTTGAGCCTGGCCGAGGCCGCCACCCTGGCCGCGCTGGTGCGCGGCCCCACCCGCTATGATCCCGAGCGCCATCCGGAGCGCCTGCGCGCGCGGCGCGATCACGTGCTGGGGCGATTGCTCGCGCTGGGCTGGGCCAGCGCCGAGGCCGTGGAGCGCGCTCGTTTCGCGCCCCTGCGCCTGCAGCCCGGCTACACGGCGCCCGGCGCGTTTCACTTCGTGCGCGCGCTCGCGCGCGGGCAGCTGGGGGCGAGCAGCAGGGCAGGCCACTCTCGGGGCAGGTGCGCTCGACCCTCGACGCGACCTTGCAGCGCGAGGTGGAGACGGCCGTGCGCAGCTTCGCCGCGGGCTTCGGCGTGCGGCGCGCCAGCGCGGCGGCGGTGCTCGTCGTCGACAACGACAGCGCCGCGGTCCGCGCCTACGTCGGCTCGCCCGACTACGGCTCACGCGAGCGGCTGGGGCAAAACGACGGCGCGCTCGCGCTGCGCCAGCCGGGCTCCACCCTCAAGCCCTTCGTGTACGCGCTGGGCATGCAGGACTTTGGCCTGCACTCGGCCAGCTTGCTCGCGGATCTGCAGCAGCGCTTCGTGTCCGCCGACGGCGCCTATCGCCCGAACAACTACGACCGCCGCTTTCACGGCCCGGTCCGCCTGGGCCCGGCGCTGGCATCCTCGCTGAACGTGCCCGCTGCGGCGCTCGCCGAGCAGCTCGGTCCGGAGCGGGTCGCGCGCTTCCTGCGCAGCTTCGGCTTTGCGCACCTGCAGCCGAGCGCGCGCGAATACGGCGCCGCCATCGCGCTGGGGGTCGCCGAAGTGCAGCTGGTGGAGCTGGCTGCCGCGTACGGCACCTTGGCGCGCGGTGGTCTGTACCTGCCGCTGCGCTTCCGCGCAGACACGCCCGCGCCGCCGCCGGTGCGCGTGCTCTCGCCGCAGATCAGCCAGCAGCTCACCGCCATCCTGTCCGATCCGCAGGAGCGCGCCGCCACCTTCGGCCGTGATGGTCCGCTGGAGCTCGACCTGCCCGTGGCCATCAAGACCGGCACCTCCAAGGGCCACCGCGACAACTGGGTGATCGGATATCACCCACGGCGCACCGTGGCCGTGTGGGTGGGCAACTTCGATGGCAGCCCGATGCGGCGCTCCACGGGTGCCAGCGGCGCGGGGCCGCTGTTTCACGCGGTGATGTTGGCCGCGCTGCGCGACGTGGCAGGCGACGCCGCGGAGCTGCCCGCGCCGGAGGTCAGCGAGCTGCGCGCCGAGTCGCGCGTGATCTGCGCGCTCAGCGGGCTGCTCGCCGGGCCAGCTTGCCCGGAGCGCGTGCCGGCGGAGTTCTGGACGCAGGCCATGCCCCAGCACGTCTGCGACTGGCACCAGCAGCGCTGCGTGGCCGGGCAGGGCTGTTCGCGGGAAGAAGTGCTGCCTCAGCGCTACGTGGCCTGGGCTCACGAGAGCGGGCGAGCGTCTGCCGCGCCCGGGGCCCCTGCAGCGAGCGAGCCCGAGCGCGCGAGCGCTCCGCGGCTCACCTTTCCGACCTCGGGCTCACACTTTCTGCTCGATGGCAACCTCGCCGCTGCGCAGCAGGAGCTCGTGCTCGCCGCCAGCGCCGCACGCGACGAGCGGCTGGTGTTCGAGCTGGATGGCGCGCTGATCTGCACGGTCAGCGCTCCGTTTCGCTGCCCCTGGCAGCTTCGACGCGGTGCGCATACGCTGCAGGTGCGCGGCCGCCACGGCGCCAGCAGCGCGCTGACGTTTCACGTCGACTGAAGCTCGAGCTGATGGCTCGCCGCCGCGCGGGTGGCAGCGTTGTGGCAACCGACAAACTCTGCTTCACTGCCGGGCATGCAGAATGTCGGACGGTGCGCGCTGGCGGCAGCGCTGGCGCTGGGAGCCTGTACGGACAGCGCTGACCCACCTGCAAATGCTGGCGCTGGCAGCGGCGGCACGCAGAGCGGCGGTGCCGCCGGCATGAGCGGGTCGGGCGGCAGCGGTGGCTCCGATGCTGGCGTCGCAACGGGTCCGCGGATCGAGCGCCCCAACCCGATCATCTCGCGCGGGCGGCCCGTGTTCGCTCAGCCCGGCAACGGCGGGCCCGTGGTGGATGGCAACTACCACGGCAACGGCTGGAGCGCAGGTCGTCCCACGGCAGAGGCGCCGGCGTGGGTGGCGCTGCAGCTTGCGCCTGGCCCCTCGCGCGTGCTGCTGGTCTGGGATGACGGCGGCACCTACAACTATCAGGATCCACCCGGCACGGACGTGTACGGCTTGCCCGCGGCGTACCGCATCGAGGTGTCGGGCGACTCCACGAACGGGCAAGACGGCAGCTGGGCCAACGTGGTCACCGTCCCCGCCAACGACGTGCGCACCCGCGCCCACGCCATCGATTTCACGGGGCAGAGCTGGCTCAAGCTGGTCATCACCGCCACCCCAGCGGCCGCGCCGAACGGCGTGTCGATCGGCGAGATCGACGTGCACGACATCTCGGCCAGCGGCAGCGAGCTGCCGGACGACACCTGGCTGTTCCTGGGCGATAGCCTCACCGCGTTTGCTTACGACCGCGCGCTCGCTCACCAGCCGAGCTTCGCGGCGGGCATCAACGCCCTCGTGCCCGGTTTCTTCCCGGCCATGCTCAACGCCGGCATCGGCGGCGAGCTGACGGCGGGCGCGCTGGCGCGGCTGGACAGCGTGCTGGAGCTGAACCCCGACTATCGCTTCGTGGTGCTGGGCTATGGCACCAACGACGCGGCGGGTGAGCAGGTGCCGGTGGCCACCTTCAAGGCCAACCTGCAGTCGATGATCGAGCGCATCGAGCAGCGGGGCCGGGTGCCACTCATTCCGCGCATCCCCCCCGCCGCGGACGGCAACCACGGCGCCATTCCCGGCTACAACGAGGCCATCGCCGAGCTGGTGGCGGAAAATGAGCTGCTCTCCGGCGCCGACCTGTACGGCTACTTCAGTGATACGCCGGGGCTGTTCGAGTGCCCGCCGTGTGGCGGCGGGCGTATGACGGACAACCTCCACCCCAATGACGAGGGGCTACAGGGGATGAACGCGGCCTGGACGGAGGCGATGCGAGAGCTCTATCCAGAGCCGTGAGGCCTGTGCCGCGTCAAGCCCGCGCCGTGAGTCAGGGCTTTGCCGTGAGTCAGGGCTTTGCCGTGGGCGCCTCCAGCGCCACGCTCTCCGGCGATAGGCCGAGGTGCTCGGCCAGGCAGCGCACCACCAGCTCGTGATCCTCGCGCTCCGGCAAGCCAGAGACCGTGATGCTGCCGAGCACGGCTTCACTGCCGCGGATGCGGATCGGAAAGCAGCCACCCGCCGTGACGAAGTCCTGCAGCGGCGCCCCGGTGCGCGCCTCCAGGGTCGTCTCGTTGCGCGCGTACTCCAGCCCCACTGCGTAGGTGCTCTTGTGAAAGCGCGCCAGTACGTTCTTCTTGCGCCGGATCCACTCGGCGTTGTTGGGTGTGGCGCCGACCATCGCGCAATAGAACAGGGGCGCGCCATTGAGTGTGATGTCGATCGCCACCGACTGCCCGCGCGACGCGGCGGTGTTGCGCAGCCAGCTGCCGATCTGCCAGGCCACGCCGGCGTCAAAACGTTCAAAGCGCAGCTGCTCTTCCTGCAGAGCGATGCGCGCCAGGTCTCGTCCGATATCCATGGGCGGCGTTCTAGCGTCGCCCCGGGCGATTCTCCAGCCTCCGCTCCTGCTCTAGCGCTCAGCGGGTCCCGATTCGCACCGCCCGACGTGCTGCAGAAACGCCACTTGACCCACCAGCGTGCTCTGCCCAAATGGCTGCGCGGGCCGGCCATCGTGGTGCCCGCGGGAGGAGCTCATGGACAAGATCAAAGTTCTGTTTACCGCCACTGCCACCGCCAGCGGGGGCCGCAACGGCCACGCCGAGTCGAGCGACGGGGTGGTCAAGGTCGATCTCTCCGTGCCCAAGGAGATGGGTGGCCCGGGCCGTCCGGGCACGGCCACGCCGGAGCACCTGTTCGCGGCTGGCTACGCTGCCTGCTACGGCGGCGCGCTCGACTTCGTCGCCAAGCAGCAGAAGAAGGACGCGAGCAAGGCGCAGGTCACCTGCGCAGTCTCGATCGGCCCGCGTGAGGGCGGTGGCTTCGGTCTCAGCGTGAAGCTGCGCGTTGAGGATCAGAGCTTGCCCCAGGCGGAGCTGCAGGCGCTGGCCAGCGAGGCACACGAGAAGATCTGCCCGTATTCGCACGCCACCCGCGGTAACGTGGACGTCGCATTCGAGATCGTTGGCGGGCGCTGAGCGCCGGATGGAGCAGCGGCCGCGCCCCGCCGGGTGCGGCCGCTAGGAGCTCGGGCGCGGGGCCGCCGCCGCTAGGAGCTCGGGCGCGGGGGCGCCGCTCGGACTCAGGCGGAGCGGCGCCGGGCGCTGGCGTGGTCGGCAGTGATGGCGGCGATCAGCTCGCCGAGCACGCGGTCCGCCTCGGGCGTGTCCACCTGGCAGGTGCCCGCGGCGTGGTGGCCGCCGCCGCCGTAGCGCAGCATCAGCTCGCCCACGTTGGTGGTGCAGCTGCGGTCCAGGATGGACTTGCCAGTGGCGAACACCACGTTCTGCTTCTGGCGCCCCCACATCTGGTGGATCGAGATGTTGCACTGCGGATACAGCGCATAGATCATGAAGCGGTTGCCGCAGTAGATGGTCTCCTCGTCGCGCAGGTCCAGCACCACCAGGTTCTCGTACACCTTGCCGCAGCGGAGCAGCTGCGCCTTGAACTGCGGCGCGTGCTCCCGGTACATGTCGACCCGCTCCTTCACGTCCGGCAGCGCCAGGATCTCCTCTGCCGTGTGGTTCCGGCAGAAGTCGATCAGCTGCATCATCAGCTGATAGTTGGAGATGGTAAACTGGCGGAAGCGGCCCAGGCCGGTGCGCGCATCCATGAGGAAATTCAGCAGGTCCCAGCCCTGCGCGTCCAGGATCTCCTCGCGGCTGAACTGCGCGGCGTCGCCCTTGTCCACCGCCTCCATCATCGCCACGGGGATGTTGGGCATGCGCTGGGCGCCACCGTAGTAGTCGTACACCACCCGCGCGGCCGAGGGCGCCCTGGGATCGATGATGTGGTTGTCGCGCTTGCCCACGCGCACCGTCTCACTGTGGTGGTGATCAAACACCAGGTGCGCGCCTGGCACATAGGGCAGGTTGGTGGTGATATCGCGTGGTCCGATCGCCACCTTGCCGTCCTGCATGTCCTTCGGGTGAACGAACAGGATGTCGTCGACCAGGTCCAGCTCCTTCAACACCACGGCACAGACCAGGCCGTCAAAGTCGCTGCGGGTGACGAGCCGAAACTTACCTTCTGCCATTTGATCTCCCCTCGAGATCCATCAGGACGACAGCCAGGGCCCCGCCCTGAACCCAGCAAACTTCAGGCCGGTGCGCTTTGCTGGCCCGATCTGGCTCGCTCCTTGCCCGTGGCAGGCCGCCGTCAGTCGCCGGCGCCGAGCTGCGGCGGCAGCTCTTGTTCCACCGGTGCGACTGCCGCCTCCGGGGTAGCGCCGCTGGCTCCGCTTGCCGGGCGTGCCGGACTGGGCTCCGCCAGCACGCTGGCCAGAGACACCGTGGGCTCGCCAGCGCCGGGGGCCAGGCGGTCTGCCAGCTCCTGCGCGGTCAGCGCCAGCTCCTTCTGGCCCGTGGTGGTGCGGCGCAGCGCCTTCTCCAGGCGCTCTCTGCGCTCGAAGCGCTCGCGGTTCTCGTCGGCGTCGCGATCGGCGTCCCTCAGTGCAAACGCCGCCAGCCCGGCCCGCCGCAGGGCGTCCAGCAGCTTGCGCAGCTGCGGCTGCGTGGCGGCCTCCAGGGTGGCCGGGTCGTATTGCTTCAGGCCCTGCCGCCCGCCGAACCACACCCGGCCGAGCGCGCCGAAGTCATCATCATTCTGCGCTGGCACGTCCTCGAGCACCACGAGTGGGAAGGTGCGCAGAGGAAAGCTCTTGTTCAGGAGCTCGAAGAAGAACACGCCGTCCTCGCGCGCGCGCACCGCGGCGGTGAGCGAGCCCAGCGGGAAGAACGGCTGCAGGGTGTTCTGTGCCGCAGCCGAGAGGCGGGCGCGCGCGCTCACGTCCAGCTGCGCGTTCAGATCGCGCCGGGCGGGCGGCTTCAAGGTGGTGATGAAGCTGCGTAGCTGATCGATGCCAACCACCGCGTTGAGCGCGCTGCCACGGGTGTAGCCCGCGTGATACACGCCCACCAGCTCGAACTCGCCCGTCTTGCACGAGATGGCCAGCACCGGCGAGCCCGAGTTACCGGGCGAGAGCAGCGCGTCGACCACGAAGTCGTCGTGATCCCACTCCTTGTACGTGTCGTGATCATAGGCGGAGATCACCTTGCCCACGTTGGTGGCCTTGAACACGCCGAGCGGGAAGCCGCGCACATCCACGATGTTGCGCTCTCGCAGGCGGCTGCTGTTGCCGATCTTCCAGGGCAGGATGGGCAGCTTTTGCGGCGTGGTGAGGATCGAGATGTCCAGCTGAGCGTCGCCCACCACTCGGGCGAGCGGGATGTCGTCTCGCGCGTAGGAGTCCGCCTCGTTCTCGACGATGTTGGCCTCCTCGCTGACCCGCCGGCAGCCGGCGGGCACATCCTCCGCGCGGTGATCTTCATTGGTCACCGCCGGCCAGTCCGAGACGTGCTGGTTGGTGAGCAGCAGGGTACCCGCGCCGCCGCGCCGGTAGGCGAAGGCGGTGCCATGGGCCACCACGTTGGTGCGCTTGTGAACTAGCTCACCCCCCACGCCATACGACGGACACTCGTACGTGGCGGTGGTACGGATGCAGAACGTGTACGAGCTGAGCTGCGCCTCCATGCGGCGCACCTTGGGTGCCAGCGCGGAGAGATTGTCGGCGTATTCACCCGGACACGAGTTGGGCGCGGGCGAGCGGCGCGCGGCGGCCGGAACGAGGCTGGCGTTGGGGCTGGGACCGGCAGGCGGCCGCGTGCTCCGGGGCACCACCGGCGCCGGACCATTCGACGAGACTCGGCGCGGCGCAAGCTGCGGGCCCGCGGCCGCTACCGGCGGCTGCGCTGCCCGGGCCGAAGCACCTTGCTGCGGGACACCTTGCTGCGGGACACTGTCCGACGCGGCGAGCAGCTGGCTCGGTAGCCCTGCAGCGAAGAGCACGCCCAAGAGCAGTGACCATCCGGGCCGCGCCATCAGCTCTCTCCTCCGAAAGTGACCACGGAGCGCTCGCGCCAACGGTTACCTCTGCTGCTCGATTTCGGAACACCCGGTGCAAACCGCGCGCGAACGGCGCTCACGTCACCTGGTGTGGAACGGCAAGAGCGCCGCACGGTCATTCCAAATGATACGGCGGCGTCGCTTTTGGCACAAGGCCGAAGCAGGCGCAGAGCCACGTGCGAGCGCTGCGTGAAGCTCGGCGGAGCAAATGGCGCCGCAGAGCGAGCGGCGGCGCACAGTGCGACGGCGCTGCGCCCGCAGTGCTTCGTAACCCTATTAGCCGGGGCACTCACAGCTCATGGCAGGCGAGCGCGCTCGGGTTTCGAGCGCGAGCCGTCGACTCGAAGTTGCTTCCGAGAAACGCCGCGGCACAGGGGTCTACTTGCGAGCGGACCACCAAGTCCGCTGTTCGCAGCCTCACTCTGCCATGCAGGTCAGCCATGACCGGGGAAGACCGGGAAGGACATGAACTGGGAGCCATGGCGGCGCCCAGCAGGCCGTGTCATCCGCGGCCGAACGGCAGGGAGGCGCCTTCCGGCAACTTTGCGGCTGCGCTGTGATCGGGCCGTGCAACGCTCTGCGCGGCCACGCAAGTCGCGCTCGGGGTGATCGGCCAAGGCTGGCGCGAGAGGCCCTCGAATGCCGCCATTCCATCATTGTTCCGCTGCGGTGCTAGCCGCGCGAGAGTTCTTCGCGAGGTCGCAGCGCTGCCTGGGGTGGCCGTGATAACCTTGGTTTGTGCGTAGCCAAGAATCGCCCGCGGGCGCTGCCCGAGGACGTGTCGTCTCTCTGCTCGCACTGGTGGTCGTCGGCACCTGCCTGTGGCTGGCCTTTCGCGACGTGTCCTTTGCCGCGGCCGCGCAGCTCCTGGCCTCGGCGGGGCCCGCGCTGGTGCTCGTGCCGCTGCCGTTCCTGCTGGCGCAGCTGGCCGACGCCAAGGCTTGCCAGCTGCTGTTCGCACGGCTGGAGCCGCCACCGCCGTTCTCGCACATGTTCGTGTCCCAGGTGGCCGGTGAGGCCGCCACCCTGGCGCTGCCCATGGGTTTTCTGGTGGGAGAGTCGCTGCGACCCTGGCTCCTGGCGCGCGCCAACTCGGCGCTGGTGGCCAGCAGCATCGCCGCCGTAACCGGGCGCAAGTGTCTGCTGATCGCCGCCGAGGGCGGCTGGATGTTGCTCGCTCTGTTGCTCGCGCCGAGCCTGGTGAATCAGCTCTCTCAGCGTCTGGTCGGCGGGCCCTGGCTGTTCATGATCACCTTGCTGCTGGTGGCCATGCTGCTCGGCACAGGCTGGCTGATGGTGGCCTTCTTCGGTGGCGGGCGTGTCGCTGGCCGGCTGTTTCAGCGGCTCACCACCAGCCTGCCAGGGCGCCTGGGGGCGCGGGTGGCTCGTGGTGAGGATCACTTCAATCGCACCGACACCGAGCTGCAGCGCGTGTTCTCCAGGCCCTGGCGCGAGCTGCTGCCGGCGGCGCTACTGTACGTGGTGGTCTGGCTGCTGGAGGGCCTGGAGGTGTGGTTGATCTTGCACCTCTTGCATGTCGACGTACCGCTCACCACGGCGTTCTACATCGAGGCCGTGGTAGCGAGCTGTCGCTTCCTGCTGCCGCTCACCCCGGCCGGGCTCGGCGTGCAAGATGCCGGCTATGTCGCCTTCTTCAGCGCGCTGGGGTTACCGGGCGCGCTCGGTGTGGGCGCTGCCTTCTGCATGATCAAGCGCTCGCGCGAGCTGCTCTGGTGTCTGGCCGGCGCTGCTTGCTGGATGCTGGCGCGCCGCTCCGCGAAGCCGGCGCGCGCCCCCGCCAAGCTGCCGGCTGGCTTGCGCAGCTCGATGGCGATGGGGCTCTCGTCGCCCCCAGAGAGCTGAGGGAATACCTCGGATACTAAAGGAGGCGCTGGCGGGCGCGCTCTTTCTGCGCTCACACCCGGCCGGACCCAAGTTATATCCAGCCGGGTGGAGAACCGTTTCAGCGAGCCGCCCGCGGGCGAAGCCGGGCGTTCGTACCTCAACCTGAATGAAGCCATCGCGCATCGCGGCACGCGCGAGGCGACCGAGGTGCTCGCGGGCGAGAGCAATGAGACGATCGCGGTGGTGCTGCAGGAGCAAAACCCCTCCAGCGCGGACGCCATCTTGTGGTCGCTCGATTCACCCCGCCGCAGCCTGGTGCTGGGCGCTGCGCCTGCGGAATACCGCGAGCAGTGGCTGCGCAACCACGCCTACCCGGAAGACAGCATCGGCCGCCTGATGGATCCGCCGCTGGCGCTCATCCGCCCGGAGCAGACGGTGAAGGAGACGGTGGAGGCGTTGCGCCCGATCGTGCAGCGGGCGCTCGTGACCTATTGCTGGGTCGTCGACGAGCAGGGCGTGCTGGTGGGAGTGCTCGTGTTTCGTGACCTGCTGTTCGCCACGCCCGAGCAGCGCGTCTCGGAGCTGATGGTGCGCTCGCCATTTTCGCTGCGCCCGGAGCTGACCATCACGGAGGCCATGCGCGAGGCGCTGGCACGCCACTTCCCCGTGTATCCGGTGTGTGACCCCGCGGGCAAGCTGGTCGGGCTGGTGCGCGGCCAGACGCTGTTCGAGCACCAGGCCTTCGAGCTCAGCGCGCAGGCGGGCACCATGGTGGGGGTCGAGCGGGAAGAGCGTCTGGGCACGCCGTGGACGCGCTGCTTCAAGTTCCGCCATCCGTGGCTGCAGCTCAACCTCGTCACCGCGTTCGTCGCCGCCGGGGTGGTGGGCTTCTATCAAGACACGCTGGACCGCATGGTGGTGCTGTCCGTCTTCTTGCCCGTGCTCGCCGGGCAGTCCGGCAACACTGGCTGTCAGGCGCTGGCCGTGGCGCTGCGCGGCATCACCCTGGGAGAGCTGCAGCCCGGCCGCGCTGGCGCGGTCGTCGGCAAGGAGGCGCTGCTCGGCACCATCAACGGCCTGCTCGTCGGGCTCACCGCGGGGCTCGGCATGTGGCTGCTGGCTCGCTCGCAGGGCAACCCCGCGGCACCGCAGCTCGGGCTGGTGGTGATGCTGGCCATGGCCGCGAGCTGTGCCGTGAGCGGCATGGCGGGGGCGGTGGTGCCGCTCGCGTTGCGCAAAATGGGTGCAGATCCGGCCACGGCTTCCAGTATCTTTCTGACCACCGCGACCGACGTGGTCAGCATGGGCACTTTCCTGGGATTGGCGACATGGCTTGCAGTTTGAATGGAGCGCAGAGCTCTCTCACCCGCGGGGCGCTCGCGCTCGCCGTCATACCGTTGCTGACGGCTGCGCCGTTGCTCGCCGGATGTGGCTCGGACTCGGACCCCGAGGAGCCGGAGCCGGGGGGCTCGGCGGGCAGCAGCGCGAGCGCTGGCGCCGGTGGCTCTTCGTCTTCGGCGGGCAGCGGCGGAGGGGCAGGGCAGCCGCCGGTGGGCAGCGGCGGCTCGGAGCAACAGGCGTGTGAGAACATCATCACCGAGTACCCGCCCGCCTCGGCCAATCACGTGAGCGAGTGCAGCGCGCTCAGCTTTGACTCGAATCCGCCCGCTGGCGGCGATCACTATGGCGTCTGGGCGGCCTTCACCAGCTACAGCTCTCCCGTGCCGCCGGGCTACCTCGTGCACTCGCTCGAGCATGGTGCGGTGGTGTTCTGGTACAACTGTCCCGAAGGCTGCGCTGGCGAGGTGGAACAGGCGCAGGCCATGATCGACGAGCTGCCGCTCGATCCGCTATGCGTCGGCAGCGGCGCGCAACGCCGCGCGATCCTGGTGCCGTCACCCGAGCTCGACGTGCGCTGGGCCGCCAGCTCCTGGGGCTACGTGATCAAGTCCAGCTGCTTTGATGCGGCCGCGCTGCGCACCTTCTACATCGATCACGTGGGCCGCGGGCGCGAGGATCTGTGCGTCGCGGGGCAGGCCATCCCGAGCGACGCCTGTCCCTGAGCCCGGGTGCGGGCTAGCCTTTTTCCGGCGCTCAGCGGCAGCTCCGGCAGGGTCGGGGTGGAGCGCCGAAGTTCTGCGTCCAGAAGTTGCTGCCCAGCCCGCGCTTGCCCAGGCCCGGGTGATAGCCCACACCTAGCAGCGTGTAGCTGCGGCGCATGACGTTGGAGCAGTGGTCGTCGCTGTCCATCCAGCTCTGCACCACGTGCGCCGGGCTGGTCTGGCCCACCGCGATGTTTTCGGCGGCGCCGCTGCCGCGAAAGCCCGCCCCCCCCATGCGCTCGAACGGATCCTTGCCGTCGGGGTTCTCGTGACTGAAGAAGCGGCGCTCGAACATGTCGAGCGAGTGCAGCCGCGCCGAGCAGCGCAGCACGGGCTCCATCACCAGAGGGCCTGCAGGAGCAAAGAGCCCCTCCTCCCCGCAGTCGGCGGGCTGCGAGCGCGCCTCGTTGACCAGCAGCAACACCTCTTCCTCGAACTGCGCCCAGAGCGGATCCCAGTCGGCGACGGCGGCGCAGTGCTGGCTGTCGGGCACCTGCGCCACGGGGGTCAGCGCGATCGGCACGGGCCCGCCCTCATCGCCTGCTTCGGAGCTGTCGGGGAGCCCCGGGCTCCCGGGGGCGGCAGGAGTGGCCGCGGGCGCGCGACTGCTCGGCGGCTCGCTCGCGCCGTCTCGAGCCGCGGGCGGAGTGGGTGCAACACCGGGGTCGACACTCGCGCTCGCGGGCGGAGGCTGCCCCGGCTCCGGATCGAGGTATTCGGTCGTTACCTCCAGCCCGTCTCCGCAGCCGCAGAGCAGGTGCAGCGCGCTCCACAGGCTCACCAGCGAGAGCGCCCAGCTCTTCGAGCGATCCCTGCCGAGTTGCACGACGGAGCCGAACATGTCTTGCCTTCCGGCGCTCATTCTACTGCTGTCGCGGTCGCTTTCGCGCACCATCGTCAGCGGCACGCCGAGTTTCGGCGAGCGGGGTTGCGCTGGCGCCGCCGGCCAGGCTGGAGCGCAACAACGAGCTACGAAAGTATGGTTTTGCTCACCATTCTGGTGGGTCAGGCGGCTCGGGGGAGCTCGGCTGTGTCCGGCACCCGCCGCAACAGCGCGCCCCCCAGAGCAAATAGCACCACCAGCGACGCGATCGCTGCGCGCGGGCTGCCGGTGAGCAGGGCCACCACGCCCGTCAAAACCGGGCCCATCACCGCCGCGAACTTGCCCATCAGGTTGAAGAAGCCGAAGAACTCGCCGGCCTTCTCCGCCGGCACCAGCCGGCCATAAAAGGAGCGGCTCAGGCTCTGCACTCCGCCCTGTACCAGACCGATGCACACGGCCATCGCGTAGAACTCGCCCACGTTGTCCAGCCAGCATGCCCAGATGGTGATCACCAGGTACACGCCAATCGCCAGCAGGAGGCCGTTGCGCGTGCCAAAGCGCTTGCCGATCCAGCCGAAGAGCAGCGCGGCAGGGAAGGCCACGAACTGCGTGATGAGCAGCGCCACGATCAGACTGTTGGCCTCGAATCCCAGCGCCAGGCCATAGTCCACCGCCATCTTGATGATGGTGTTGACCCCGTCGATGTACAGCCAGTACGCCGCCAGAAACAGCGTGAGCGCGCGATACTGCCGGATGTGCCCGATGGTGCTGCGCAGCTCGCGCCAGCCCTGGGTCAGCGCGCTGCCGATGGAGAGCGGCCGTGGCGGGTTCTTCTCCCGTACCCAGAGCCAGAGCGGCACCGTGAACAGCGCCCACCAGAGCGCCACCGTTACGAAGGAGACTTGCACCGCCTGAGCCGCGCCGGAGAGGCCGAACAGCGCCGGCTTCAAGGTCATCAGCACGTTCACGGTGAAGAGCAGTCCGCCGCCCAGGTAGCCCAGCGCAAAGCCGTAGGAGGAGACCATGTCGAACTCCTCCGGCTCGGCCACGTCCGTCATCAGCGAGTCCGAGAAGGTGATGCCCCCGGCGAAGCCCACGGAAGCGAGCGCGTAGAGCAACACGGCGAGCTGCCAGTGCCCCTGCGGCACCAGGTACAGCGCCGCCGTCATCGCCGCGCCCAGCACCGTGAACAGGGTCAACAGCCTCACACGCGCACCGCCGCGGTCCGCGGCGGCACCCAGCAGCGGGGCGAGCAGCGCGATCACCAGCCCAGCCGCGCCATTGCCCAGGCCCAGCCAGAAGGTGCTGTCGGTCGCCTTCATGCCGGCGCTCCAGTATTGCTTGAAGAAGACCGGAAAAAAGCCGGCCATCACCGTGGTGGAGAAGGCAGAGTTGGCCCAGTCATACAGCCCCCAGGCAACCACGGGGCGGCGCAGCAGCGGCGGCGTCATCTGAGCGCTGTGTACCACCTCTGCCACGCAAGCCGGTAGCTCTTACCGGCCATGAGAGCCCGGGTGACCCCGGCTACAGCTCGAGCAACCCCTCACCGTGGCTGGCGAGCAGGTGATGAAACGTGCCCGGCTGCTCGCGCTCGCGCTTGCCAAACGCATGACCGCAGCGGCTCGTGTAGGCCACCGAGTACGCAAAGGCAGCGCCCACGGCGCGGCGCTCGACGGCGCTGAAGGCGCCGCCCCGCGCCGCCTCATAATCGCTCACGAAGCCGCGCGCCTCCTCCAGCGTGGGCGCCTGCACGTGGCCTGCCCGGCTCCAGTCCGCGCAGAAGGCGTGCGCGATGAAGCCCACCAACTCGGGCTCGCGGCTCTTGCACAGGCTATCCCAGTCAAATGCCGCCACGGGCTCCTCCCCCTCGAAGCGCAGGTGCTCGGCGCGCCAGTCACTGTGCCCGAGCACCAGCTGTCCCACCGGCGCCATGTGTGAGCGAGCCAGGCGCGCGAGCCCATCGATCTCCTCTGCGCCCGCGCGCGTCACCTCGAAGTCGAACAGCTTGCTGTGCGGGGCCGGCCACAGGCGGTCGGCTGGCAGCAGCGCCACCAGGTGCGGCTCCAGCCTGCTCTCCGGCAGCAGCGGCGCCAGCGCGGCGCTGAGGGCGTGCAAGCTGCGGGCGATGGCCCGGCGAATGACGGGCTCGTGGCCGTCGCGCGGCGCGCCGCGGCTCAGGTACTGCTCGATCACCAGCCGACCGCGCCCGAGCGGCTCCGGCCCTGCCAGCACCTCGGGCGCCAGCCAGCCCTGCTGCGCCAGCCAGCGCTGCAGGCGGACGATCTCGCGCAGGCGCTCCGGCGAGCGATCGGGCTGGTACGCCTTCAGCACCACGCGCCGCTCGTCGTCCAGCTCCACCCCGGCGACGGCGCCGATGCTCGATTGATAAAACAGTGCGCCCTGCACGCGAGCGCCCAGCAGCCGCAGGCAGCAGGCCTCCAGCAGCGAGGCCATGTGCGCAGGCTCGGCGGCGCCGAAGATGGCCAGCTCCACGGGCGATTCACGCCACCCCGCCAGGTAGCGGGCGATGACGTGTTCCAGCGAGGGCAGGGGTACCGGTGGCATCGGGCAGGGATGCCAGCCAGGCCTCGCGGTCGCGACGGAGCGCACGCGCCGCCTTCAGCCCGCGTTCAGCCCTCCGCAGCCGTGCGCCGGGCCTCGCTGCGCGCCTTCAGCTCCTCCACCTCCAGCGCCAGCTTGCGCACCCGCTCCTGCAGCTGATCCAGCTCCTGCGAGCGCTCCGGCTCCGCTGCCGGGGTGCGTAGGCCGCGCAGCACGCGCAGCACCTTGACCTGATCTTGCCGCGCCAGGCGCCGCGCCAGAGCCTCGAGCGCCGGCTCTGCCTCGCGCGCCCGCGCGTGCCCCAGCGCTCGCGCGGCCGCCAGCTGCACCCTGGGCAGCGGATCGCGCAAAGCATCGCTGAGCGCCTCGATCGCCCGCTCGCGCGGGCGATCGGACAGGGTCGCCGCCAGGGCGCCCAGGCCCTCTGCCGCGGCATGGCGCACCCTGCGTGGCGCGCCGCCCGGCGCGAGCGCGCGCAGCAAGGGCTCCAGCGCGGCGGGCTGCCGGGTGGCGCCCAGGCCGCGCAGCGCCCCGGCCTGCACGAAGCCTCCAAAGCCGGGGCGCTCCGCCGCGCGCAGCAGGCGCTCCAGCGGCGCCGCCTCGCGCTGCGCGCCCCGCGCCTCCAGAGCCGCCTCGCTCGCGCGATAGGGCAAGCCACGGTCGAGCCGCGCGCACAGCACGGCGGTCACCCTCGGATCACGGTACTTGCCCAGCGCGCGCACGGTAGCGGCCAGGCTGCGCGGATCGCCGTCGCTCTCCGCCAGCTCCAGCAGCGCGGCGAGCGCAGGCTCGGAGCTGGCCTTGCCCAGCGCCTCGCTCCACTTGGCGCGCACCCCCCAGTGCGGCTCCTTCGTGAACGCCGCGCGCACCGCCTCCACTCCGCGCCGCCCCGCGTGGCGCAGCAAGAGCACCCCTGCCTGGATGCGGCCGCGTGCGTCGCTCGCGCCCAGCTGCCGGAGCAGCGGCTCCAGCCCGGGGTCGAAGTCCAGCCGGTGCAACACCTTGCCTTCGGGATCGACCCGCACCAGCTCCGGCGCCGCTGGCGCGGGCACCACCGCCAGGCTGCGCCGCCCCGACACCCGCACCCGCGCGGCCTGCAGCGCACTCGGGCTGCCGAAGCTGAGCTCCAGATCGAAGTCGAAGGCGCCCTCGCCGGTCTTCTCGTCCGCCTGCTTCTGGATGATCTCGAACACGGCCTCGCCGCGCTCGGCGTCGTGGCGCAGGCTGACCTGCAGATCGGGAAAGCCGGGGCGGTGAAACCACTGCTCGAAGAACTGCTCCAGGCTCACGCCCGAGCGCGCCTCCAGCGCGCGCCGGAAATCGTCCGTCTCCGCGACGCGGCCCGCAAACGCCGTCAGGTAGTCGTGCACGCCCGCCCAGAACACCTGCTCGCCGAGCAGCCGTCGCAGCATGTGGATGCGCCAGGCAGCGCCGGGGTACAGGTGCTGATCGAACAGATCGAACGAGCTGTCGTAGCGCCGGGTGACGATCGGACGGCGATAGCGCTCGTCCACCTCGTGGAAGTAGCTGTCGGCGTGGTTCCACAGCTCCACCTCGAACGCCAGCGCGCCCTCGCTCGCCTCCAGCCAGCAGCTCTCGATGTACGTGGCCCAGCCCTCCTTCAGCCAGGAGTGGGCAAAGTCGCGGCAGATCACCAGGTCGCCAAACCAGGTGTGCGCCATCTCGTGCACGTTGATCAGATCGACCAGCCAGCGCTCTTCCGTCTCCAGCACCTCGTCGAGCAAGAAGCGATCGTCCCAGGAGACGAGCGAGATGTTCTCCATCGCGCCGCCGATGCCCTCGGCCGCCACCTGATAATACTTGGCGAAAGGGTAGGGCACGCCCAGCCGGCGGGTGAGGAACTCGAGCATCTCGCGGGTGCGGCCGAAGCTGCGCGCCAGGTGCTCGGCGCTGAACGGCCGCGGCGCAAAGGCCGCGATCGGCACGCCCCCGAGCTCGCCGCCGTCCCAGCGCACCAGATCGCCGGCGGCAAAGCAGACCAGATAGCTCGGGCAGCCCACGCTCTGCCGGAAGTGCGTCGTCTTGCTGCCGTCCGCGTGCTGCTGCTCGCCCTGCAGCGCGCCATTGGCCAGCAAGGTCCAGCGCGCGTCCGAGGTGAGGCGAATGTCCAGGGTGGGGCGCACCGAGGGATGATCGACGGAGGCCAGCCAGTAGCGGGCGCGCTCCGTCTCGTGATCGGTGATGGCGAACGTCGGCGCGTCCGGTGCAGCGGCCTCCGGCGCCGAGAACATCACCCCGGTGATCGGCGCCACCACCCGGTAGCGCAGCTCCACCCGCCGCTCCTCCGCGCTCGCGAAGGGCTGCGCCCAGCACAGCGTGATGACCTTGCCGTCGTAGCTGCTGCTGCCCCCGTCGGGGAAGCTCACCGCCAGCTCGCTGAAGTCGACCCCGTCGAGCCGCAGCACCCGGCAGCCCGCCTGACGCGCGCGCACCGTGACCCCGAGCTGCACGTCCAGGCGGCGCGCCTCGATGTCGATGCGCACGTGCAGCTCCAGGTGCACGGGCTCGAGCCGCAGATCGGGGGAGAAATGCTCGTCGGCTGCCGGCAGGGTGAAGGCGCTCTCGGCGCCGCGAGCGCCGGCGCTCCGGCAGCATCCGCGCTCCATCAGAAGCCCTGCGGCAAGACGTGCCGCTGCTCGGGGTCCAGCGGCAGCTCGAGGACCTCCGAAACCAGCTCCACGGTCAGGTCGCCATACAGGTGAGGATAGAGCTCGCCGCTCCGGGCGGGCTCCCAGCGCAGCGAGCTGTCCGGCAGGCGCTCGCGCGGCAGCACGAGCAGCAGCAAGTCCTCCTGCCCGGCAAAGTGCCGGGCCAGCGTGCCGCGCACCTGGGCCGCCGCCGAGAGGTGCACATAGCCATCGCGCTCATCGTCCGGGGAGACCGGCACCCGGCCTCGCACGACCGCCGCCGACCAGCTGTGGCGCGGGCAGATTTTGTAGAGAGCTCCGTCCACTGTGCCGGGGTGCGTCACCGCGGCAGGTATATCGGGGCTCGCCCCTGCACACCAGCGCCGGGAAGGATCACGGTGTCGGCCCGGGTGTGGCGCTGGCGCACCCTAAACCCCCGGGCCAAAACGACCCGTAACTCTGAGCGTGGCGTCTCGGTCGCTCAGTGGGGGCTCTCCACGCAAACTCTGGCAAGAGCGCGGCCAGTGGGTGCTCGAGATCGTGCGTCACGTCAACATCGGCCACGACCTGGTGCGTCCGACCAGCGAGCAGCTGAGCGGCAACCGGCTGATTGCCGCTTACTTCAAGAGCAACCCTGACCACGAGCCGCTCGGGCGGATGGCCCTGAAGCTGATGCAGAGCCCGGGCGCAGAGGGGCGTAGCTACAGCGCCGCGGGCTCCGAGTGGGTGAGCAGCTCGCTGCCGCCGGGCAGGCGGGAGGCCGATGAGGGCGCGCTCGACGGCCCGCCGGAGCTGGCGGCGCAGCTCGCCAGCCTGAGCCAGCGGATCAAGACCCTGGTGCGCCAGCAGGAGGAGCTGCTGCTGCGCCTGGCGCGGCTGGAGCTTCGCGCGCTGCAGCCGGAAGCGGACGGAGGACGCTCTGTGGTTGCCGCTGCCGCGGCCACCGCCGAGCCTCTGCCCGTGAGAGCTCAGTCGCCGGTAGGCGCTCGAGCTGAGAGCGCCCCGCCCGGCGCGGCGAGCGAGCGCGCTGCCCCGGCGCGGGGGGAGCCTGGCGCGCAGCCGCGGCTCTCGCAAGCGGCTCAGCCCCTGCCGCTCGACTCGCGAGCGCGTCCGCTCGCCGCGCTGGAGCTGCCGCCGCTGGCGGAGCTGTGCAAGTGCATCGCGCTGCTGGTGGGCAGCGGCCTGACCGTGGAGGAAGGGGAGCCGCTGCCCTCGAGTGCCCTGGACGGCGCCTTCGCCGCCGCCATCGAGACCGACTCCGGCGAGCAGGTGGGTCTGATCGTGATGGACCTGCGCGCCACGGTCTATCTCGGTGGCAGCTTGATGATGCAGCCGCCGGAGCAGCTGGAGCAGCAGTTTGCCAGCGCCTCGCCCGAGCCCGACTCGATCGCCGCCTCCGCGGAGATCTGCAACGCGCTGTGCGCGGCGGTCAACGCCGCCCAGAGCCGCTATCACGTGCGCGCCGCGGAGCTGGGCCGGCTCGATCCGGCACGACACGACTGGCTCGGCGCCGTGGTCAACCGGCGCGAGCTGCAGGATAGCCTGGGCGGCCGCACGTCGCTGCTGGCCCGCCCCGGCGCTTGATCCGGTGAGCCCGGCGCTACGCGGGCTCGCCCGTCATCGCGTTGCGCTTGCCGGCAGCGGGCTTGCGGCGAGCGTCGGCCGCCGGCTGCGCTGCGGGCTCCAGCGCGCGCCACAGGTACCAGCTCGCCACCGAACGGTACGGGCGCCAGCGCTCGGCGTGTTGCGCCAGCTGCTTGCGATCGGCGAGCTCTCCGTCGCCAAAGATGACGCCGAAGCCCTTGCGCACCCCGAAGTCGTCCACGGGCAGGACATCGGGGCGGCCCAGCCGGAACATCAACAACATCTCCGCCGTCCAGCGCCCGATGCCGCGCACCAGGGTCAGGCGCCGTACCAGCGTCTCATCATCCAGCTGGCGCGCCTCCGCCAGGTTCGGGAGCTCGCCCGCCAGCGTCTTGCGCGCCAGATCCTGGAGCGATAGCAGCTTGGCGCGCGAGAGCCCTGCCGAGCGCAGCTGCTCCTCACTCGCGCTGAGCAGCAGCTCCGGCTCCAGAGCGGCGCTGCCCTCACCAAACAGCCCGCATAGCCGCGCGAAGATGGTGGCTGCCGCCTTGCCGTGCAGCTGCTGATACACGATGGCCTCCGCCAGCGCGCCGAACACGCTGGCCGTGCTCTGCAGCTGCATGCGGAAGGGGCCCACCGCGTCCATCAACTTCCGCAGCCGCGCGTCGCAGCCGCGCAGGTGCAGGAGCGCCAGCTCCGGGTTGAAGCTGAAGCCCGCGTCAGCCACGCCCGCCCTGCGCGGGCTCTCCAGCGCCAGCAGCCGCAGCTTGGTGGCAGTGCCGCCGCTGGCGGAGAAGCCGCCCAGCTTGCCGCCAGCGGCGAACACGCGATGACACGGCACCACGATCGCAAATGGGTTACGCCCCAGCGCCTGGCCCACGGCGCGCGCCGAGCCGGGCGAGCCCACACGCTGCGCCAGCTCTCCGTACGTCAGCTTCTGCCCCGGCGGGATGCGCCGCGCCTCGGCATAGACCAGGCGGTGAAAGGGCGGCACCCCACTCATGTCCAGCGGCAGCTGCGCGAGATCGACGCTGGCGCCGCCCAGCAGCCTGCCGATCGCGCCCAGCGCGTCCTGGACATACGCCGGCGGCGCCGCTTCGCAAGCGCCCGGCACCCGCTCGAGCACTCGTGCGCGGGTGGCGGCCTCTCCCTCCTCGGGCAGCTGCAGCAGACAGATACCCTCCGGCCCCCAGGCGATGCCACAGCGGCCGATCAGGGTGTCGAACAGGGCGTACTGGCGTTCCGACATCACTGGCACGAATGCATAGCCCAGCGAGCCTGCGATGGTAGTGCTCAGGGCGGTGCTGGAGTGCTGGAGCGCTCCGTGTCACCCTCGGGCGCGCGGGCGGGCGCTTCCTCGGGCGCCGCCTCCGCCGCGCTGGCCCGCGC
>JAICQL010000222.1 GCA_025937895.1 Polyangiaceae bacterium
CGATGGCGGTGCTCACCTTGCCGGAGCCCTGCTCACTGTCCCCCGGTGGTGCACCCATGGGGCGTCCCGATGGGGTGCGCGGGCACACGCTGCCCGCTGGCCGCTACGCACCGCAGTTCGAGGACTCCGACGGAATCTTCTTCGCCAGCCCGACCGGCGTGGTGGTGACCGAGCCTGCGCCGCGCGGCACGCGCGAGCGTCCGGGCGGCATTTATCTGCCGCGCGAGACCATGGCGGGAGCACAGGAGTATCTGGGGGATGCCGAGCGCGTGACCGAACGCGCGCGCTTGCCCGATCGCTGCCGCTTCTCGATCGAGCCAGCGACCAGCGCCGAGCCCGGCTAGTCGGGCTCGTTTGTTGTTTTTGCGCGGCCATGGCGCGCGACGTAGACTGACGTTGCCATGCCTTCGCCTCCTGGCCCTTCTGACCGCAGCACTCCGGACCGCAAGGGAAGTGTCTCGATCGGAGCCGCTACCGAGTACGAAAATGTGACGTTCGGCCGCGAGGCGCTGCTGCCGCCACGCCTGGAGTGCGTGGACTTCACGGATTGCTCCTTCACGGGGCTGGAGTTTCGCGGGGTGCGGCTGCTCAGCTGCCGCTTCTTTGACTGCCGTTTCGAGCGGGTGGACGCCTCGTCGGCGGACTTCATGGACTGCACCTTCCGCGGCACCACGTTCTACGACTCGAAGTTCCTGGGCATCAACTGGACCATCCTGCGCGCTCTGCAATCGCCACGCTGGGAGCGCTGCTTGCTGGACGGTGGCTGCTACCAGGCACTGCAGCTCGAGGGCGCGCAGTGGCTGGAGTGCCGGCTGCGCGAGGTGGACTTCAGCGAGTGCAACTTGAAAAAGGCAGATTTTACTGGCAGCCAGCTGGAGGGCACCAACTTCAGCTCGGCCAACCTGCGCCACGCTGATTTCACCCGCGCCACGGGCGTGCTGTTTGACCCGAAGCAGGTGCAGCTCGAACAAACCAAGATTGAGCTGGATGTGCTGCTGAGCCTGGCCGGCACCTTGGGGCTGCGGGTGGCCGGGAGCTGAGCCGGCAAAGCTCAGTAGTTACCGCTGACCGCGAGCACCAGCTCCGTCTGATCGCGGTGAATGAAATACAGGCGCGGCTCCCCGTAGCGGACCACGTTGCCGTTTTGCTCCAGTGACAGCACCACCGACAGGTGACGATTGGGCAGCGTGTACACCCCGTACAGATCGTAGCCGAAGTGCGGGGTGAGAAAGCTGTCGCTGCTGCCAGCGCCGCGCAGGCTGGCAGCCGTGAGGGTGCCCGGGGGAAGCTCGGCGGCGCTGAGCGTGTCGGGATCGCGCGAGGGGTAGTCGAGCGTCTCGTCCCCGTACAGATCTCCGCCAAAGGTGAGCGTGCCCCAGCGCTCCGACGCGAGCACGGTGTACTCGACGAAGGGACGCGCGCTTACGACCAGCCGCGGCAGGGTGGCGCCGCCCGGACCGGCCTGCTCGGCGTATTCGTGAAAGCGGTAGTGCACGGTGCCGCGCGCGCCCGCCACCAGCTGGTCCCAGATCCGCAGCTGCGCGCGAGTCGTCCACTCCCCCGCCAGGTACAGGTCCTGCTGCGAGCTCACGAACGAGGTGGGCAGGAACGCCCGTAAGGTGTGGGACAGCAGCAAGGTGCGGTCCCAGCCCCAGCGCGCCAGCGACACCGGCTGCTCCGCCGTGGCGCCAAGCACGGTGTCTTCCAGGCGAAAGCCCGACTCGTCCTCGCTGGCCACGAAGCGCTGAAACAGCCCCAGCCGCGCAAAGACGCTCAGCCAGGGCAGCGGGAAATACGAGCCCTGCAGGCGGTAGAGCAGGTAGCGATCGTTGGCGGGGTCCTCATCCGTGACCAGCAGCGAGCGATATTGCCCTTCCCCCGCCACCCGCCAGCTCTTGCCGGAGGGGCGGCGGCGCAGAGCATCGCGCGGGTCGAGGCCCACTGCCAGAGCCGCAGTAGTGCCCGCCGCGGTATCGCCTCCGGGCGCAGGGGTGTCGAGGCCCGTGGCCGTGCTGGGCTGCGCCGCAACGGCCGTCGCTGGTGAACTGCTCACCGCTGTGCTCGCCGGTTGCTGCGCTTGCGCAGCTGCGCCGTTGCCAGCCGCAACTGCCGGCGGCCGCGCGGCAGCAACGGCACCGGAAGGCGCCGCAGCTGCGGCGGGGGCGGTGGGCTCCGCAGCTGCGACGGGAGCGGTGGCCCCCGCAGCTGCGCCGGGGGCGGTGGGCTCCGCAGCTGCGACGGGAGCGGTGGGCTCCGCAGCTGCGACGGGAGCGGTGGCCCCCGCGAGCACCGCGAGAGCCAGCGCGCTCCGCCGGTAGCGAAGCCGCGCTGGAGCGCACGGCGTCAGGCCCTGACCCAGAGCGCGCGCCACCTCAGAACCCGACGAAGTTGTTGTAGAACTCGTAGTACGCGAGCAGGATCTTCAGGCCGTAGTCGTCGAGCGTCGCGCTCGCTCCGGCGTTCAGCGCCTGATTGTAGTCGCGCATGTATTGATAGCTCACCGGGCTGCGCGAGCGGCTGGCAACCAGATGCCAGCCCTGATCCGGCAGGAACGTGTACACGAGCTCCTGGCCCTCGTGGGTGAAGAGCTGCTCCGGGTTACCGCTGCCAGTGGCACGCTCCAGGATGTCGGCGCCGTACATCGAGGTCAGCTCGGTCAGGTTCTCGTAGCGCCGGATGGCGATACGCTCCTTGAGCGAGACGTCGCCGATCAGGTTGCCGTTGGTGACGGAGGAGAACACGCCCAGAGCCGTGAAGCGGAACCAGGGGAAGGTGTCGTAGCTGGCACCCAGCATGTTATCCAGCACGCGCTGCGAGAGCGCGTAGTTCCGGCTGCCCAGCGCCGCGTCGTACATGCTGACGAAGGTGTTCACGTTGGGCGAGTAGTTCGACACCTCCTGCTGATCCATGAACGCGAACATGGTGTACAGCTTGTCCACGCTGATACCGAGCCGCAGGATGTCGCCGTAGAAGGGGTCGAACTCCGTCTGATAGTCGCGGAACGCGGCGGGCTGATTGATCACCGAGTCATAAAACGCCATGATCATGCCGTTCGCGGCCATGGCGTCGTTGTAGAAGTCGTTGGCAATCTCGTTGTATTCGGGGTCAGTGAGCACCGCGCCATTCTTCTGATCCAGGCGCTTGAGCACGTCCTGCACGCCGCCACCGGCCCAGTCGAAGATGGTCAGGTACCACATGCGCTGCAGATCGTAGATGGCAGCGTACACGCTGTTCACGTACGCGCCCGTATCCCAGAAGGTCCGGAAGGCGCGCGCATTGCGCATGCCGTACATCCAGTCGTAGCGCTCGATGGCGTTGAGCGTGATCTGCGAGGGCGTGATACCCAGATCGTTGGCGGCGCACAGCGGAGAGCGAAAGCGGTGCTCATCCGTGCAATACAGGAAATCTTCGGCCATCACCGCGCCGCGCTGCTCCGGCGAACCGTAGATCCAGGTGAGCGCCGCCTCGTCGTAGCCGCCCCAGCCGCGGTGGCCGCCGAGCTCCTCCGTGGGCGTGACGTAGTCCATCACGCTGGCGGAGACCTCATTCTCCCTCATGTGCTTGGCGTCGACGCTGCCGTAGAAGTTGTGGCGCAGGCCCAGGTTGTGCCCGAACTCGTGGATGGCCACGTGGAACACCACGTCCTCGATGATACGCTCGCTGTACTGCTCGTTCGACTCCCACACGCCGTCGTCGGTGCAGCGGCGCGCCGCCTTGGAGACGGCGCTGAGCGCGTCGTTCGGGTTGAACACGTAGATGTTCTTCAGCCCCAGCAGCATCTCCTCATCCTTCATCACCTGCTCGTGGTTGTGCTTCCACTCGCGAAAATCGTTGATGAAGTCGAGCTGCGCCTCGATGCCCGCGCGGCTGTGCAGCACGGCCCCGCGCAGCGGATCACGATTGGCCATGATGTCCGCCATCTGCTGCTGAAACTGCCGCTCCGTCTTGCGCCGCTCCACGAAGTTATCCAGTGGATAGTCCGAGGGGCGGTACACGTAGGAGTTGAAGCCGGGCTCGGCGTAGCGATACTCGCCGAGCGTGCGATGATAGTCGCTGAGGAACGCCTCTCTACCCCGGGTGGGCTCGGGCAAGAACGTGGCGGTCTCCACCGACGAGGCGGTGGCCTCCGGCAGATCCATCACGCGCCGCATCTCGTCGAACAGGGTGGACTTGAGCCGTGACGTCTCCTCCGTGGGCGCCACCGTCTGGCCCGGCTCGCACACCGTCTCCTCCCAGTCCTGCCCCGGAGCGAGCTGGGTGGCACCGTTTTCCTCCAGGAAATCCTGGACGAGGAAGCGGTAGTAATCCATGCCCACGTTGTACAGGTTGAGGTTGGCGCTCAAGACCTCGCCCGTGCGCGGATCCGAGGACGAGGGCCCGTAGCCCAGCAGCCCGCGGGTGGTGTCCACGTCCTGGTTCCAGGTGACGAAGCTGTAGCGAAGGTCACCCAGGTTCCGGATGATGCCGCCGTCGTCGTATTCGCGGAAATCGAAGCGCAGCTTGGCGCCGGCGCGCTCCAGGGTGGCGTTTGTCTCCGCCTCGATCTCCTCGAACATGGGCTTGAAGCGCTCGGGGAAGCCGCGGTGGAAGTAGAACACCGCCGGCTCCTCCCGCTCTGGATCCCAGCGCTGCAGCAGGGACTTGGCCGAGAGCAGGCCCGACTCCTCGTCGCGGAACACGTCGAAGACCTGGAAGGCGCCGTACTTCTTGTTGACCTCGTCCTTCTCCGGGATCTCCTGCGGCACGTAGCTGCTGGGCCCCGGCCGGTAGAAGCTCAGCCGGTACTGGATGGTGGCCGTGCCCACGCCCGCGGCCTGGGAGACCAGGTTCCAGCACCCGCCCAGGGAGGTGATCGCGTTCAGGTCGTAGTTCACCTCGATCACGAACGACAGATACTGATCGTCCGGATCCCACTCGAAGCTGTCGGGCACCAGATTCTTGCTGATCGTGCTGGCGCAGTCGCGCACGTAGTCGCCGTAAAACCAGGCGCTGGACGCGATCGGGTCCACGTTCGTGGACTCGAAATCCACGCGGAACTGCCGCCGCTCCCGCCAGGGCGCCTCGGTGTTCTCCTCCAGGAAGTTGGTGCGCTCGCCGTCCAGCGACTCCCGCAGCTGCACGTCCACGTGCTGCCCCTCGAACTCGAACAGCACGCGCTCGGCGTTCGTCGCCAGATCATCGTTCGGGTCCGCGATGTCATCGCGCTGCAGCTTCTGCCCGTCGATGACCTGGAGCTTGTCCTCCTTGAACTGGAAGCGCACGTAATCCGTGGCGGACTCGAAGCCGGGGAACGCCAGATCGCCCAGCACGTTCGGCGAGCTGGTCTTGACCACGGTAGTCTTGAACAACCAGCCGTCGCTCGGAGTGGCGAGCTTCGGGTTGTCCTCCGTCAGATCGCTCTTGGTCAGGTAGATGTGCTCGTCGAGCAGCCCGTTGTGGACAGGCCGATGATCCACACAGGCGCTGAAGGTCAGCGCCAGGCTGGCCGAGACGGCAATCAGGGCGCATTTGCTTTGCTGTTCCATGGCTCGCCTCACTCCCACACCGATGCCGTGATCGCCCGGCCGTCTTGCACCGTGAACGCCACGCGCCTGCCGATCGAAGCGACTTCTCCGAGCACGTTGCCGTTTTCCGAATAGTTGAAGGTCAGCTCACACACCCGGTACTGCTCGGGGCTGACCGTGCTCTCCCAGGCGCGCAGCTTCTGTTGCACGTTGTCGCCATAGGCGATGGGCAGGCCGGCACACAGCTCCAGCGAGCCCTTGAAGCCCCGGTTCTCCACCTTGCCGATGGTGCCGTCTTCCCGCACCCAGAGCACCAGCACTGTCTCCTTGCCGAAGAAGTTCACCTGATCGGCAGGCACGAACTCATAGCGCTCGCCGCGGATCTGGCGCAGGTAACCGTTGGCGTCGGTGCGCGAGAAGCCCGACACCTCGAGCTGCGCCGCCTCGGGCAGACCATTCACGCTCACCTTCAGCGTGTCGAGCTGCCGATCCACCGCCTCCACCACCAGCGCGCTCGAGCCCAGGCTGAGCGCGGTGCCGGAGAGCATCTGCGCGGCCTCGAAATAGGGGCTGGGGCCACCGCCGCGCGCCAGATCGATCACCCGATCGATGGGGCTCTCGCCGCGGCTCACCTGCACGGTGGTGATGGCGCCGAAGTTGAAGTTGTACACGGCGCCCAGGCGGTACGGCACGCCATCGCGCCGGAAGGCGGCGATGGCGGTGGCCGAGCGCTTGTCCTCCGTGTTGCGGAAGGCCTTGAAGGCGCCGGACCCGTCGGACTCACCGTGCGATAGCGCGAACAGCACCGAGTCCACGAAGGGCTCGACCAGGTAGATAGGATCCTGCACCCTCGGATCCACCACCGCCTTTTGCTCCGCGCTCAAGCTCGCGTACAGCGCGCCCACCTGCGCCACCACCGCCGGAACCCAGGGCGTGCCCTCGGGCGTGAGCAGCGCCGTCAGCCGCTGCGGCTCATCCAGCGTGATCGGCACCTCCAGGGTGAAGCTGGCAAAGGGATGGTTTGCCAGCGCAGGGTCGGCGGGCGCAGGGTCGGCGGGCGCAGGGTCTGGCGCTGCAGGATCAGCGGGTGGAGCCGGAGCCGCTGGATCCGGCGCTGCCGGCGGAGCCGCCGCGCCCAAAAGCGAGCCGCGCACGCGCGCCTCCAGCCGTGCCTTGTACAGGTTGGCCAAGGTGAGCGGCCGAAACTCCGCCACGGCGGCCGGCATCAAGCGGCTGATGCCGATCGAGAACAGCGCGTCCGAGTCCTGCGGACGCTCGCCGTCGCGCAGCAGCGGCATCGCCGGATCGTGCAGGAACGACAGGCTGACCCCGTTGAACTCCACCGCCACGGCGTCCCGCGCCGTGTCGACGTTGTAGTTGACCCGCTCCAGCGCCCGCTCATCGCCCGAGGCGATACAGCGGCTCTGAAAGGTGCCCCAGCTGAGCGCGCTGTCCACGTCCAGCACGCAGTCGGGACGGAACTGGCTCTCGAAGCCAAACAGCATCTGAGCGCCACCCGCGGCACCGAAGGACAGGCTGCCGCCATTCTCGAAGGGCGCGCTGCGCACCGGAGAGATGGAGAGCACGTCCATGTAGCCCTCCGGCGTAAACTGCATGCTGATGCCCGAATCCCGCAGGGCGATGGCGGTGACCTGCGGCGTGTCCTCGTTGGCGCCGGAGTACAGCACGTCACACACCTGCGCCGCCACGCAGTCGAAGCCGGCCTCCAGCGGCTGCGCGCCAAAGAACGTCTCGCGCACCATGCGATAGAGGCGGGTCACGTTCCCTGGATTCAGCCAGGAACGCGGCTCGTTCGCGGCCTGAGCGCGCGAGGCGTACACCGCGAGCTCGCTGCCAGCGATGCGCAGCCGCTCGCGCGGCTTGGCCACCACCTCCACGGCCGCGGCGCCTTCCGTGAACGAGCCGCTCAGCGCGCCCAGATACTGCTGGCTGACTTGCACCCCTTCCACCAGCCGCGTCTCCGGGTTGAAGATCAGCACGACGTCATTGGTGGGGCCCCAGGCGAAGGCGTTGGAGTAGGTCCGCGCCGGGTTGCAGAACTTGCCCTCGGCACGCGCGCCCAGCAGGTCATCCGCGTACAGCGGGCCGCCGTTCTCCGACCAGAGCGGCAAGCCGCCGGCGGAGACGTCCGGCACGATAGGCTGCACCACCATCTCCTGAGCGAGCGCGCTCTCCTCCGTGGAGGCACAGAACTTGGCCCTGCCCACGTCATCGTCCGTGACACCGTCGTCGAAGCCCTTGATCTCGCCAGCAACGTACACGTCGCTCGACGCCGGCCCGCGCTCGACCCCCGGCGCCACCCGCAGCGGAAAGCTCTGCTGCTCCGGTCCATCTTCACAGCCAGCGAGCAGGGCCAGGCACGGCGCCAGCGCCGCACAGGAACGGATGGGTAGCCCCGAAAACGAAAAAACATGCCCCCACTGCCGCGCAACGGCCCGCGGCCGCGCTACACGGTTGCGCATCTGCGACCTCCGATTTTGAAGCCCGGGAGGGCCTCCAACGCGGTCAATAATACGCAGCGGCATGTGCGCGCTACATCCAAATCGAGCGCAGGTCCGCGGGCGATCTAGCTCCGCTGGAGAATGACTGGTGGACGTGGGCCGAAACGTGCACGTCACGTGCTGGTCCGACCAAGAGCGCGAGGCACGACTGCGAACGTCGCGCTCGTGACATCGGACGGCTGCGGCGCGCATGGCACCGTGCGGATGACAGATGCAGTCGGCTTGCGCGAGAGCGAGACGTATTGCGCTCGTGCTCTGGAGTCGTCGCACTTGCATAGCTCCGCGTCAGCCCTTCACGCCCTCGTGCCCTCGCTGCTCGCCAGACATCCAGCGCTACACCCTCCCGCGCTCGCTGCTCGCGCGCCGCCGAGCCCTGCCTGCCTCGCGGATGCGAGCAGGAGGTGAGTGCCACGAGCGCTCGCGAGAGCTCAGGTTCGCAGCGCGCTCGCGCCCCGGCGACTGCCGGCGCAGGAGCTGCCGGGCCAGCGAGAGCCCCATCGAGATCCATCGAACGAGAGATCCGTCACATCGCACCGGCCGCCGTTGGTGCGATCTCGATGATGAGCCGTGGGCCTGTGCGCGGGCCGCGCTCATCCAGCAGCATCAGAAGGTTGCGAGTCCACGTGGAGCCCGCGGTCGATCGGCTCTTCGCGGGTTGCTGCGCTCCGAGCCGCGGCTCTAGGGTCCACCCATGTCCCGGATCCGTGCGGCGCACGCCGCTCTCCCCACGTATCAACCCGCTCTCCCGCTCGATCAGCAGCCGCGCCGCCGCCTCGCTCCGCACGCCTTTCGCCTGGCGCTGGGCGCCGGTCTGGCCGCAGCCCTGTCCACGGGCGTGGCGTCCGCGCAGGAGCTGGCGGGGCAGTTCCCCTTCCCCAGCAGCAACGCGGCGGCCGGGGTGACCACCGGAGCGCTCACCTCACACGAGCTGCGCCGGCTGTACGAGGACTATCGCGAAGCGCTGATCGAGCGCTGCCAGCAAGGGGACGCCCGCCTGCGCTACCCCGAGAGCAACAACGACACGCGCTCCGAGGGCGTGGGCTACGGCATGGTGATCTCGGCCTACATGGGCGATCGCGAGACGTTCGATGGGCTGTGGAGATACTATCAGCGCACCAGCACCAACGGCTTGATGAACTGGCGGCGCAACGGCTGCGACGGCGGCGGTGGTGGCGGCGACAACGGCAGCGCTGCCGACGCGGACATCGACGCGGCGCTGGCGGTGCTGGTGGCGGAGCGGCAGTTTCCTGGCAACGGCTACCTGCAGCAAGCCACCCAGCTCATCGGCGCCATCCGCAGCCAGCTCTTCCAGAACGGGTGTCAGGGCGTGCTGCTCGCGGGTAGCCAGTTTGCGGGCTGCGACTGCATCAATCCCTCGTACATCCCGCCTGGCTACTACGTGACCTATGGCGAGGTGGATGATGCCGGGTTCTGGACGCAGGCGCGCGACGCCAGCTACGACTACTTCAACGCGGTGAGGAACGGGCAGACGGGCCTGGTGCCGGCGTGGTCACAGGCCAACGGCAGCCTGCAGCTCGGCTGTTCGCCGCAGGTGGCCGGTGGCGGGCAGACCAACGAGTACCAGGCGGACGCCGCGCGCACGCCCTGGCGCGTCGCCATCGACTACCAGTGGACGGGCGACTCGCGCGCAGCGGACTTCTTGCGCAGCATCGGCGGCTTCGCCACCAGCCAGCAGCTGATGCGCATTCGCGATCGTTACACGCTCGCGGGGCAGGCCGCCAACGGCAACGAGCTCAGCAGCCATGAGCTGGGCCGCAACACCTACGTGGTGGGCGGCTTTGCCACGGCGATGGTCGCGCTCGAGCAGCAACAGCTCGACGACTTCACCGGCGCCTGGATGAGCGTGTACAAGTCGGGCGACAACTTCGGCGGTACCTTCCGCGCCTTCAACAACAGCCTGGCGCTGCTCTACGGGCTGCTCGTCACCGGCACGATGTGGAACCCCTTCGGCGCTGACCCGACCCGCCTGCCGGAGCCCGTGCTCAACGACGCTGGCGCCGGCAACCTGGTCGTCAACGGTGACTTCGACGAGGGCACCCTGGGCTGGGAAGCGCGCAGTGATTTCTACGACTACGGCGGCAGCCAGACCTTCACCAGCTCCGATGGCTTTGCCCTGCACCAGGCGGGCGAGGTGCGCTTGCGCGTGCTGCGCAACGAGCCCTCGGCACCGCAGCGGCTGAGCTTCCGCCAGCAGGTGAGCCTGCAGGCGGGGCAGCGCTACGCGCTGAGCGTCGACGCACGCGCCAGCGCGGCGCGCCCGTTGCGCCTGGCCGTGCAGGGCGAAGACACCACGTACGGCAGCATTCGCGTGGGCGACGGCGAGACCTTCAGCGTCGACACCGCGATGCGCAACTACCGCACGGTGTTCGAGGCCTCCGCGAGCGACCCCGAAGCGGTGCTGATCTTCCAGTTCGGTCACAGCAGCGAAGACGTCATCATCGACAACGTGCGGCTCGAGCCGACCCAGGACCCGATCGATCCCGGCAGCAGCAGCGCACCCCCTCCTGGTCCCGGTGCTGCTCCCGGTAGCAACGGCGGGCTCGGCCCCGTCCAGGATCCGGGTCGCGACGCGACGAACGCGCCCGTGGGCAGCACGCCCAACCTTCCCCCCGGCGGCGCAGCCGCTCCCAGCGCGCAGAGCTGCGCCCCAGCCGCCTTCAGCCCCCAGCTCGGCCTCTGCTACGATCCGGTGACCGGCTTCGTGCGTGATCCCAGCACCGGGCAGCTCACTCCCCCTCC
Organism: Polyangiaceae bacterium; assembly: GCA_025937895.1. Lineage (GTDB taxonomy): Bacteria > Myxococcota_A > Polyangia > Polyangiales > Polyangiaceae > SZUA-265. Next base: position 10,787 of record JAICQL010000222.1, read on the forward strand.
CCCCGTCGAGTGGTGCGGGGAAGACGAGGCGAGCCCCGGCACCTACAAGCGCTGGTGGCCGCTCCTGCCCGGCTGCTACAGCCCCGTCAGCGGCTACGCCTTTGACGAGCGCTCCGCGAGCTGGGTCTTCGTCGGCACCAATTTCAGCCGCGACGGTGAGCTGGGCTCGGACGGCGCAGCGGGCTGCGCGGTGAGCGGCGCGGGCACGGAGCAGCGCGGTGGCGCGCGGCTCGCTCTGCTGGGCCTCGTGGGCCTGGCGGTGGCCTGGCGGCGGCGGGCCAGCCTGCGCGGCTAGGCGAGTCGCAACGGCGCGGTTCCGCGCACGTGTGACATCGTCGCGACGGTCTCCCCTGCTCGCAGGGCGAAGCTGCAGGCGCCGTTTGGATGCCATCAAGGGGGATGGGGCGGCGGGCGCCGGCGGCGCAGCAGCGCAGTCGGCTTCCCGTCGCCGGTCGTTCTTCGAACGGAGTTCCCCATCAGCGCGGGTCGTTTGATACTGCGCGGCAAGGAGCAAACGCCTCATGAGACATGGCCAATCGAGTCAGACCGCCGTCATGGTTTGCATGGCGCGCGCGATAGCCCACGACCGCACGGGCGAAGCCAGGTTCAGCGACCCGACCGCGCTGGGCATGCTCGCAGAAGCCGAGCGACAACTGGTGAGCCGCCTGCGTAGCGGTGAGGCCCCCCGCAGCCTCGTGGAAGGCTTCCGGCACGCGCATTTGTCTCGCGAGGCGCCCATGATGGTGGCGCGTACCCTGGAGATCGACGACGCCGTGCGCAGCGCTCTGACCCCGCAAGTCGTGATCCTAGGTGCGGGGCTCGATGGGCGGGCCTGGCGCATGGCAGAGCTCGAGCGCAGTGTCGTCTTCGAGGTGGATCATCCCGCTTCGCAGCGCGACAAGCGTGCCCGCGCCGAGCGCTGGAAGCCGGCCGCGCGCGAGGTGCGCTTCGTGCCGGTCGACTTCGCGCGCGACGATCTGTCAGCCGCGCTCGCCGCCGCTGGCCACGACCCCACGCTGCCCACAACCTGGATCTGGGAAGGCGTCGTCATGTACCTCGACCGGCGCGACATCGAGGCCACCCTGCGCGTGGTGCAAGCGCGCTCGGCACCCAGCAGCCGTCTGATCATTGCCTATCACCAGCCCGCCTTCATGCTGTTCGTGATCGCGCTCATCGTCCGCTTCATGGGAGAGCCGATCCGCACCGTGTTGACTCCCGGACAGATGCTGAGCCTGCTGGGCCGTCACGCTTTCGAGGTGCGCACCGACCGGGACATTCCCAGCCTCGGAGCGCTCCTCTCGAGCGACGTGGCGCGAGCCACCCGGGCCATGAAGCACCTGCGCATCGTGGTGGCGGATCGCCCTGGCGAGGGCGGGCGAGGTGGCATCGCCGGAGCCGAGCGCATCGCGTCGTAGGCGCCTCAGCACCAGCGGACGCGCACTTTGTACGTCACCTTGCTGGAGCCGCGCTTGGGCACGGGAACATCGAAACGGAAGGAGCGGGCGTCCTCGCGCTGGGCGGGGTGGCTGGAGTTGACGATGGTCCAGTCGCCCCCCGCGGGCTCGCGCACCTCGACCCGCACGTCTTCGTCCTTGTGGTTGCGCAGCTCGATCTGCCAGGCGCTCTCGGAGCTGCAGTTGCCGAGCGAGGTCCAGCTCTGCTGCTTGCGATCGGCGACGACGTCGAACGCTTCGCCCACCTTGATGCGCACCTTCTCGTCGCGCGGGGTGTGGTCGATGGCGTCTTCCCCGACGAACTGCTTGGCGCCGCTCTTGTCGGCTTTGTACACGCGCAGGGTGCCCTTGGGCAGGGGCTGGCCCAGGCGGTTCTGCTGGCTGTTCTGAAAGTCGATGAAGACGCTCACCTTCTGGTTCTTGGGCAGCTCCCCGTATTGGCCTTGATACCAGTACGGCTGGCCCTCGAAGATCAGCTTCTTCTCCACCCCGATGTTGGAGGCCTCGAGCAGGGTGACCTGCTTCTGCTCCTTGTCCAGCACGTCGGTCGGGCGCTGCAGGGAATACAGATGGTACTCCAGCAAGCCCTCCTCCCGGAACTGGGGGGCAGAGGCCACGGCCATGTCCATCGTCTCCATCTTGGCGCGGCCCATGGCCATGGGCGGCTGCACCCTGTTCACGTCGCCGGCCACGAGCTGCAGCGTGGCCCCGCGGTAGCTCGCGCCGGAGTTGTTCACCAGGGTGACCCAGCCGACCAACCCCGCCTGCTTCTCGGCCTCATCCAGCACCAGCACGTAGTCGGCGCTCCACGACAGCGAGCGCGCCAGGTACGAGACCTCCAGCGCCGGATCGGCCGCGGCAGACTCGATCAGCCAGACCAGGGTGGGCTTGGCCACCAGGTTCGGCGGCAGCTCCTTGAAGGCCAGGCGGCCCGGATAGTTGAAGGTGATCTCGCCGTTGATCTGCAGCACGGGGCCGTTGGCCACGGAGAGCAACTGCGCATCGACCACGTCCTCCTTGGCGGTGGCCTCGTGGTAGCGATACGCGCGCACGCTGCGCCCGACATACTTCTCCAGCAGCGTCTCGGGGGTCAGCAGATCAAAGC
>JAICQL010000199.1 GCA_025937895.1 Polyangiaceae bacterium
AGCGCTGGCGCTGGTAGCGCGGGTGCCGGCGGCAGCGCTGGCGTCCCCGCGCCGGCACCGATCGACGCGGTGCTCTCCGTGGACGTGAGCCAGCGCTGCCAGCAGCTCGAGGGCTGCGGCGCCGCGGTGGCCTGGTATGGCGACTGGCTCACCGGACATCCGCGCAAGCAGGAGCTGTTCGAGCTGCTGTTCAAGGAGCTCGGCATCGACATCGTGCGGTTGCGCAACGTCTACCGCGACAGCGCGGACAACTTCGATCCGGTGGCGGCCGAGTTGCTCGCGCAGGCCACCGCGTCGCTCGGCCATGCGCCGCGCGTGCTCCTGACCTCCTGGTCACCGCCGGCAAGGCTGAAGGCCAGCGGCAAGACAGACTGCGCAAGCGAGCCGTCTTGCACGCTGAAGAAGGAGAACGGCGCCTTCGTGTACGCCGAGTTCGGCGAGTACTGGCGGCAGTCGCTGGAGGCCTACGCGGGCATCGGCGTGAAGCCGACCTGGATCAGCATCCAGAACGAGCCCGACTTCACTCCGCCGAGCTGGGAGGGCTGCCGCTTCGACCCCACGGAGGGCACCTACCCGAGCTACGGCAAGGCGCTGGAGGCCGTCCGTGCGAGCCTGACGCAAGCGCAGCTCGAGACAGAGCTGCTCGGACCCGAGGTGATCAACCTGGGCGGCGAGAAGGTCCAGTCGTACATGACCTCGCTCGCTCCCGAGCAGCTCGACGTCGTCGCCTCGCACCTGTACGACGGCCAGAACTGGCGCATCCCCGACAGCTACGTGCCCAAGATGCGCGGCGTGGCGACGGACATGAACGCCAAGCCCATCTTCCAGACCGAGTTCAGCATCCCGGGCGGCGAGGGCGCGTTCGAGACAGCGTGGCTGATTCGCAACTCTCTGGTCGAGCTCGGCGCCTCGGCATACCTGTACTGGGACCTGATCTGGACGGGCAAAGACGGGCTCATCACCCTCGAGAACCCGAAGCGCCCCAGCGGCTGGCAGAGCGCGCAGGGCTACATCATCCGCGACGCCTACTACTCGGTGAAGCACTTCGCCGCGTACACCGATCCGGGCGACGTGCGGGTCGCGGCCACCTCGGCCGCAGAACAGCTCAAGCCCGTGGCGTTCCAGTCCGAAGACGGCCGGCGGCTCACGCTGGTGGCCATCAACACCGCGGCACAGGCGACCTACCAGCTGCGACTCGAGGTGCCCAGTGTCACCATCGAGAGCGGCGAGCTGTACCGGACCAGCGCAACCGAGCGTGGCGTACACGTGGGCCCGGTGCAGGTGGGGCAATCCTTCAGCCTGCCTCCGCGCTCGATCGCCACGATCGTCCTTTCGGCACGCTAGCCTCAACCAGCGCGCCTTCACCCATGAACCCCCTCCAGCTCACTGCAAGCTTCAAAGGGCCTGTCGTCCGTGACGACGGTGTCGTTCATTACACCCGAGACTGGGGAAGAGTCCAAGATGTCCAAGATGGCTGACGCGAGCGGTTCCAGGCGGGCACGGCCCGACTCGGAGCTGGAGAAGAAGGCTTCCAGCGGGAGCGGCTTCGCTCCGGTGCCCGCGCCGCGCGCTGCTCCCCTCGCCCCGGAGCTGAACCTGCCGGGGCTACCCGCGGCCGGCGGCGAGACCACGCAGTATCAAGTTCCACTCGAGCTGCTGGTGCTGGCGCGCAACAAGGAGAAAGACAAGGCTCGCAGCGTGGCGGTCACCCCCGTAGCGCCACGGCCCAAGAGCGACGAGCCGCCGCCCTCGAGTGAGCTCAGCAGCTTGAAGGTCGAGCAGCCACCAGAGCTGGCGCTTCTCTCGCCCGCCCTGCTCCGGGCCAGCGGCGCGCCTCCGTTGCCTGCCCCGCCCGCGGTGCCGGCGTTGAGCCTGATGGAGTCCCCGCTGCCCGCCGCCAGCGAGGCGGCGCCCGCAGACTCGGAGCATGCCAGGGGCAAGGCCGGTTCCCGGGTGGCGTGGCTGCTGCTGGCCGCGCTCTGGGCGGGCGTAGCCTACTTCGCGCTGCAACTGCTGCGCATGCCCTAGCGGCGGTAACCGAGCCTGCGCGGGCAGTTGCCCTCAGCGCAAGGGCCAGAGCACGGCCCGCACGGGGCTGGCGTCCGCGTCGCGCAGGCGCAGCGGCAGCGCCAGCAGCTCATACAGCCCGGGCTGCACGTGGCCTAGCTCCAGGCCCTCCAGGATGGCCAGCCCGCGACCACTGCGGGTGGCGTGATGTGCCGGCAAGGTCTTGGAGTGGAACGGATCCACGGAGGGCGTGTCGAGCCCCACCAGCACCACACCTTGCTGCTCCAGCCAGCTCAGCGTGCCAGCAGCAAACGCCACAAAGTCCTCGTTGAAGCTGCGCGGCTCGGGGAACGAGCCTGTCTTGAACAGCACCCGCGGAGCCAGCAGCGCTCGCTCGGGATGAGCGAGCGGCGCCAGATCGTCCGGACTGATCAGCGAGCCGCGCGGCTTGTCGATGGCGATCACCTGACAGCGCCCGCGATAGGGGCCGAGCGGCACGGCATCGATGCCCGCTGCGCCCGCCTGGAAGTGATTGGGCGCGTCCGCGTGCGCGCCCACGTGCACGGTGCTGCGAATGGACGAGACCAGCAGCTGCCACGCGGGGGCGCCCGCCTCGCCCGCCCCGGGCTCCGAGGTGAGGCTGCGCTCGAACGGCACGTCTCCCGGCCACACGGCGATGGCGGGCTCGAGCACGGGGCTCACGTCCAGCGGAGCGCGCTGCTCGCCAGCGGGGCTCACGTGCCAGCGCAGCTCCTGCCCCGGGGTTGCCACCTCGGGCAACACGCAGCCGCGCTCGCGCAGGAAGGGCGCGGCGGCCAGCAGAGCCCACTCGGGCTGGTGCCCCGCAGCCAGCTTGACCACGATGGCTGTGCCGTCGGGCTCCGCTGCCGTGGGCGCAAGGCCGATCGCCAGCAGCCCGTCAGCCCCCTCCTTTGCGATCAGGCGCCCCGGGTTCAGGCGCATCAGCTCCGTATCGATCCGGCCAGGGCCACCCACCCAGTCGGGATGAGCGCACATGCCGTGAAACACGGCCTGCTCTGCGCTGCCCGCCGGGGCAGCCGCCAGCTGTTGATACAAGGCGGCCAGCTCCTCCAGCCGCAAGAGCGGCGTGGGCAGCTGGCAGCCGTCCGTCACCAGCTGGAACGCCGCCGCGTCCCGACCCAGCCACCGCCCGAGCAGCTGGCGCAGCTCCAGCGCATACGGGTGCTCCGGATCGGCGTAGCCGGCGAGCGGCCAGCCCCGCGCGCGGCACGCGGCCAGCACGGCCATGTGCTTGGAGAAGCAGGGATGGCAGCGCCGACTGCCCGGGGTACCCAGGCGCGCGGCGCGCTCGCGTAGATCGAGCGGCAGCGCAGCCGGCAGCAGCAGCGCGGGCTCCAGCGGATCTGCTGCGTACCAGCGCTCCAGCGCCGCCAGCTGCTCCGCGCTGGCAGAGATGGAGCCGAGCGCGGCCACGGCGCGCGGCTCGAGCGCCGCGCCTGGTTGCACGTGCCCGCCGGCAAGAAACTGAAACGGCTTGAGCAGCGAGCGCGCGGGCAGGTGGGTGCCCAGCTCGCCGCAGCGCTGCGCCACCCGCCCGCCGGCAGAGACCACGACCAGCTCGCCGTACACGCACAGCTCTTCCTGCCCGCCGCGCTCCAGCGAGAACAAGGGCACCGGGCTCAGCATCACAGCCGCTCCACCACCTGCTCGAAGAAGTAGCGCATCTGCTGCTCGATCTCCGCGCCGTCTTGCTGGTTGAACTCGAACCACAACATCAGCCGATCTCCGGGGTGGAAGCCGTGCCGGGCGCCGGGCGCCAGCTGCTCGCGCAGCTGCACGGCGTCGCCCACCAGCGCCCGCTCCAGCAGCACCTGCTTGTCGGGCACCTGCGCGGTGCCGCGCATCGCGTCGATGTACGTATCCAGCGCCCGCTCCGCGTGCTCGCGCGCGCGCGCCGCGGAGGGGTTGGCAAACACCAGCACGGTGCGCGGCAGCCGCGCTCGCGACCAGCACGGATCCGCCGCCCCGAGCTGCGCGTGCAGGCGCTCGATGGCCGCTGGCGGCGTGAAGGACAGGTTGAACAGATCCACGTTCCAGAAGCGCCGCGCGAGCGACAGCGCGCGCTCGTCCGAGGAGCCCAGCACGATGGTCAGGTCGTCGCGCGCGCCGCCTTCGGGCACCAGGCGCAAGGCCTCGAAGCGCCAGCGCGGCTCGGGCTGGTACGGAAACACCAGGCCGTCGAGCTCCCCCGCCCGCGCAGCACCCAGGGCGGCCAGCGCCTCTTCTCGCGAGATGGCGTGGCGAGTGAGCGCCGTGTGCCCGAGCACCTCACCCCCGAGCAGGCGCAGGAAGATCTCCAGCGCTTCATGGAAGGCGATGCGCTGCACCAGCGCCCACAGGAGCTGCTCGCCGGGCTCGCGCGGCACCAGCCCGAACGGCACGTTCTGATACGGAAAGCGCCCCGAGGCGACGCCGATGGCCAGCTCCCGCGGGCTGGCCCACAGCTCACGGTTGGCGAAGCGCAGCAAGTTCACGCGATCCGCGCTGGCGATCGGGCCGCCGCTGCCACCGACGATGTTATGGATGGCCGTGCCCAGGCCGATGCGGTGCGTGTGCGCGGCGAGCCAGTGAAACAGCTGGAAAGAGTCCGCGTTCAGCCCCACCTCGCCCTGAAAGCTCGGGATCGCGGGCTGCGCGCCCAGCTTCTGCGCCTCGGAAGAGAAGTGGCTCTCCGCGCACCAGACCCGGCTCATGCCCAGCGCCTCCGCGAGCCGAACCTGGCCCAGGAGCTGCGCGAAGCAGCGCGCCGCGCCCAGGGTGCGCCCGCCGACCACCGGATCGCTCACCGAATGGAAGAGATCGAAGATCATCTTCGCAAAGCCTGGGCGTGCCCCGGTGCTTTTTCAACCGCCATCTCCCCGGCTGGCGCGGGATGGGCGCTCGGCACGGCGAGCCGCGGCGGTCCGCGGCTCGCCTGCAATCAGCCTCAGAACTCGAACTTGCCGAACGCGCTCAGATCCTTGAACGCCTGCACGAGGCGGGCGGTCATGCCCTTCTCGCCCAGGTGCAGCCACGCGCGCGGATCGATGTACTTCTTGTTCGGCGCGTCCGGGCCCTCGGGGTTGCCGAGCTGGCCCTGCAGGTACGCAGACTTCTCGTCCATGTACTTCTTGATCGGGCTGGCGAAGGCCCACTGCGTGTCGGTGTCGATGTTCATCTTCACCACGCCGTACGAGACGGCCTCGCGGATCTCCGACTCGCTCGAGCCCGAGCCGCCGTGGAACACGAAGTTCACCGGCTTCTTGCTGGCCGTCTTGCGATCGGTGGCGATCTTCTTCTGCGAGTTGTCGAGGATCACCGGGGTCAGCTTGACGTTGCCCGGCGAATACACGCCGTGCGTGTTGCCGAACGAGGCCGCCACGGTGAACGAGCCCACCGGGCTGAGCGCGTCATACGCCTCCAGCACCTCGGACGGCTGCGTGTAGAGCTTGCTGTTCTCCACGCCGGAGTTGTCCACGCCGTCCTCCTCGCCGCCGGTCACGCCCAGCTCGATCTCGAGGGTCATGCCCAGCCGCGCCATGCGGGTCAGGTACTTGCGGCACAGCTCCAGGTTCTCGTGCAGCGGCTCCTCGGACAGGTCGAGCATGTGCGAGCTGAAGAGCGGCGCACCCGTCTGCTTGAAGAACTTCTCGCCCGCATCCAGCAGGCCGTCGATCCACGGCAGCAGCTTCTTGGCGGCGTGATCGGTGTGCAGCACCACCGGCACCCCGTACACCTCGGCCATGGTGCGCACGTGGTGAGCCCCGGCGACGGCGCCGGCGATCGAGGCCTGATGCTGCTTGTTGTCCAGCTGCTTGCCGGCGTTGAACTGAGCGCCGCCGTGCGAGTACTGGATGATGACGGGGGCCTTGGCCTGCCGTGCCGCCTCCAGAGCGGCGTTGGCGGTGTGCGAGCCGACGACGTTGACGGCGGGCAGGGCACAGCCGGCCTCCTTGCAATAGGCGAAGAGCTCGTCGAGAGCCTTGCCGGTGACAATTCCTGGTTTGAGCGCAAATCCTGCCATGTATCCTTCTTTCGTCGCGGTCAGGGCGGAATCTGGCTCGAAGCGCCCTGCCATGCCGGAGACTTCTCGCGAATTTGGCCGCCTGCCAAGCACGACGTGCCAGGTGCGCCTCGCCACCGCTAAGTTTGTTCAGCGGTTCGCCCGCCTGCGCCCGCGCGGGTGTTTCATAGCGGTATCGCCAGGCTGGGAAACCTCAGCGAGAATGCAGGCGTATTTTCCGCCCGCGGGCAGCTGGAGCCCGGTGGCTAATGGGCGGGAGTGCCCGCCGGCTGCTGCGCGATGACGATATCGTGCTCCACCCCGGCGGTGAGCGCCGCCCAGTCCACGATGCCCACCCGGTTGGTCCAGACCGGGTTTCGGTACTGCGCCTCCGCCTGGCGGGTGTAGGCGCGCCAGTGCTGCGCCGCGTCGGTCAGCGCCCGAACCGCGCGCTCCTGGTGCGCGGCGGCGCCCGTGGCCCGGAACAGGGCCAGCTCGGTCGCGCCGCGGATCTTGCCAGCGTAGTACTGGCCGAGCAGCGCCATCGCGCGGATATCGCCCAGCGTCTTGCGCAGCTCGTGGTCGCTCTGCAGCCGCTCCTGCGCCGTCGTGGAGCGTAACAGGCGCTCCAGCCCCTCGAGCGCCGCGCTCGCGCGCTCCAGCAGTTGCTCGGCCACCTGCAGCGGGGTCGTGCCCTGCAGCTCTTCCCCTGCTCCTTGCGCCGCCACGTACCTGGGGATCGGGACGTTGTCCGTGGCTGGGTGCACCCCGAGCGTGATGAAGCGATTCACGTCGTGAAAGCCGCTCTGCGTCTGCGCGGGCCCGGGGCGGCTGCGGCAGCCCTCGATGTACCACTGAAAGTCGTATTGCCCCCAGTGAAAGCCGGTGACCAGCGGGTAGATCAGCGAAGCATTCTGCCAGGCCTCGAGCAACTGCCTGGCGTCGATGCCCGCGAAGCGCTGCCCCACCAGCGCCACGAGGCGCTCCGTGTCCAGGCTCGGATCGTAGCCGAGCCGCCCCCAGAGCAGGAAGTGCAGCCAGTGCTTGTCGATCTCGAGCTGCCGGGGGCTGCTCGGCTCCCTGTCCAGAAACTCTCGCGCCCAGATCCACATGTCCGAGCCGAAGTAGTAGCCCGCCGAGCCCTGCACCGGCATGTTGCGCACGAACTCGCGCACGAAGTCCGGCGCGGCCCAGCGGAACAGCAGCGCGTCGTCGTTGCGCAGGGTCCACAGGGTGCGGAAGCCGCCCAGCGACTGCAGGAAGTCGTCGTGAAAGCTCTGGCGGGTGGACGACAGGACGTGCGCCTGTGCGTACTTGAAGCTGAACAGAAGCTCCACGTTCGGCTGCGCCACGAGCGGCTGGAAGGCGCTGGCAATGTCCTGAGCGCGGGCCTGATGCTGCCGGTGAATGAAGCGAAATCGCCGCTCTGGCTCCGCCTGCGCTGCGTCCAGGGTGCCGAGCCCGTAGCTGGCAAACGCCCAGCTCTCCTTGGCCTCAAAGCTGGCGTCACCCATGTTTTCGCCCGTGGTCAGCCCGATGCCGCGCAGCAGCGGATACGTGCGAAACAGCGCGCGCACGCTGGCGCGGAAGTAGTCGACGGTGATCGGGTTGTCGAGCTCGGGGCTGATGCCGTATTTGCCATCCGCCCCGTACGTGAAGACATTCCAGGTGATGAAGCAGAGCTCGATGTTGCGGTCTCTGGCGTGGCTCATCACCCGGCGCCAGAAGGCGATCTTGTCCTCGATGCTGAGCCTTGCCACCACCTCCACGTCCGCAAGCATCGCTGCGGTGACGAGCCCGGTGCCCGTGGTCGGATAGTGCTCGTCAAAGCGGCCGCGCGAGCGCCACACGTCCGCGAGCGCGACGTCCGGATACTCCGGCACCCGCACCAGGGAGGGAAACGGATGCTCGTTCCAGAGCGAGACGAGGTTGTAGCGGTGGCGCGCCAGCTGATCGAGGTAGTCACGCCAGAACTCGAAGTCCCAGACCGTGGCGATGGCCGCCTGGCCAGAGTCGCTCATGTCCGAGTAGCTCGGCGTGCGCACGTCGAGCGGCAGATTGAGCTTCGTTCCCCGCAGCTCGAAGTGCGGGCTGCGCTGCATCGGCCTGACTCCCTCCACGCCGAAGGCGCGGAGCTGCTCGGCCAGCTCCAGCCCACCGTACATCAAGCCGCCCACGTCGGCCCCGATCACCCAGAGCTCGCGCGCGCTGCTGCCGGTGGCCAGCGCAAAGCCCTCCGCGCGTAGCTGCTCGAGCTCTCGCTCCGCCAGCGTGTCCGGCAGTCCGCGGCGCAGCGCTTGCTCGCGCAGCAAGAGAAGAACGCGCAGGCCCGGTGCAGGCGCAGCCGGCGCCGCTCGCTCCAGCGCGACCTGCTCCGGCTCGTAGCCGCACGCCCGCAGCGCGAGCGCGAGCTCGGCCGCGGCAAAGCTCACTGGCGCCGCGCTCGGCTCAAGGCAGAGCTGCACCTTGGCCGCGGATGACAGCGCAGTCATGCCTGTGAGCCGGGAGCTGAGCCTCGCCTTCGACAGTGCACCACTACCCTCACGGCACCGGTACGCTGGGCGGCCGAAAGCAGGCGGCTTGCCCCCAGAGCGTGGCGTCTACACGGCGCACGGTCCAGAGCAGCGCCTCGACAAAAGCCACGTCGTACGGGGCCGCCGGCTGCACGGCGGCCACTCTGGAAGCATCCGAGCGCACGCCGACCCCTTACACGATACGCCCCCCGCTGGCGAGCACGCTGCTCGCCGCTGGCGCTGGCGCGCCGGTCGGCGGTATGTAACGGTCGCTGGCGTTTCGCAACTACGAAACTGGGGAAGCGCTGGTGGCGTATGCTGAGGTTGTCGACAGCCGGAGCTCGCACCATTGAAAGAGCGCTGCTCCCGCGCGATCCGCTTCACCGCTTGCTTCCCGAGCCGGAGGAATGATGACTCTCACACAATCCACTGATCACGCCGCATCGCCGGCCCAACCGGTCCCCGTGCGCGCCGCATCTCCGCTCGACAGCGTGCTGAAGAGCCCCGCGCGCCTGCAGCGCCTGGTGCGGGGCATCGTCGCCGATGACAGGCGCCTGAAGAAGATCCCCGATACGCTCAACCGCTTGCTCCAGCGCGCCGAGGACGCCGGCCTGATGTCTCCGGTGCACGGCTTCTCGCAGCAGTGGCGCGAGGAGTATCCGGAGCTGATCGTGCTCGAGCAGCAGCACGCGACGATCCGGGCCGAATGCGAGCAACTGCTGCAGGACCGGAGCCGCCTGCCCGACATCCAGGCGCTGGCCGGGGCCTACACCAGAGGCGGCATCCACTCCGCGCGCTGGAAGTCATTCCTGTTCAAGTCAGGCTCCTTCGTGGAGGAGAACTGTCAGCTCGCGCCGCTCACCGCGGGCCTCTTGCGCGGCATCCCCGGGCTGTACACGGCCTTCTTCTCCATCCTGGAGCCAGGGCAGCGCATCACCCCGCACTGGGGCTACTGGAAGGGCTTTGCCCGCTTCCACCTGGGGGTCATCATCCCGGACGACAACCGGGAGCAGAAGTGCTGGCTGCGCATCAACAGCGATCCGGTCGCGAACGCCCGGCGGGACAAGTCCGCCATCGAGCAAGGTGAAAAGTACTACTGGCGCAACGGGGAGGGCATCCTGTTCGACGACACGTTCCTGCACGATGCAATGAACGGCTCCGATGAAACACGGGTGGTGCTGTGGCTGGATCTGGCGCGCAAGATGAGCGAGCCGCTGCACACCCTCAATCAGCTGTTCCTGGGCGCCGCCCACGCGCTGCCCGCAGTGGCCGCCGTGCGCCGCAACGCGGTCGTGCAGCGCGACGCCAGGCCCGCCGTAAAGCCCGACTGAGCCCGGATGGTGCCAGGGCCCGGGGCGCGCGAGCGGCGCGCTCCCGGTCCTGCTCGGCCATTACCTGAGCGCGCCTGCCCTGGCCTGCTGCTGGGGTGCGCCTGCTCCGGCGAGCGCACCCGCCAGCGGCCCGCCCCGGATGCGCGTCTCGTAGCCCACCTCGCTCAGGGCCTGCACCATGTGCGCGGTGCTCGCCGCGGCGTCGTGACGCACCAGCACCGTGCCTGCCCTCAGCCGCACCTCGACCTGTTCCACACCAGACACGGTCGAGAGCGCGGCAGTGACGTGCCGCACGCAGGAACCGCAGCTCATGCCTGCCACATCCAGGGTCGTTTCCGTTCGAGTCATTTGCTCTCCTCGGCGCCCGCATCCGGGGCGCTCTGCTGCGAGAGACGCAGGCCCAACGCCGGCATTACGCAAAAAGCGCACGGACCCGCTGTGCTTCCCGGCCGCATCTCCCGCCGTGGCGCGCGGGCCGCGTAAGGTCCGGGCGCCAGCCCTCACTGTCCAGGTCTCCGTGCTCGCCAACTCACTCCGGCTGCGCCGCTTCGAGCGCCAGCGGCCCGCGCAGCAGCTCTCGTGAGACAGCTGCACGCGAGCTGGCGTGGCGACCGACGGGATCGGAGAGGTGTAATGCCCGGGCAGCGTCTGCGTCAGCACGGGTAAGCCCTGAAATGGAGCCCGCATCCGGTGCCGTCCGGGTGCGGGCCACTGCCACTTTCGTGCCCCCGCCTTGCACCCAGGAAGCTCCGCCCACATGATGTCCCACGTGGCCACACCGCCTGCCCCGAGTGAGCCCGAAGAGAAGCCGACCGCCAGCGTGGTCCGCGTGCTCGTCGCCAACCACCGCCAGTTTCTCGCCTTCCTCGAGAAGCGGGTCGGCAGCCGAGCCATCGCCGAGGACATTCTGCAGGACGCCTTCGTCAAGAGCGTCAGCCGGCTCGAGCCCCTGCGCTCCGAAGAGTCCGCCGTCGCCTGGTTCTATCGCCTGCTGCGCAACGCCATCATCGATCACCGGCGCCGCGGCGGCGCTACCGAACGCAAGCTGGCCGCCTTCGGCCACGAGCTGGAGACCCACGCCGAGCCCGATGTCGACATGCGCACCGCCATCTGCGGCTGTGTGAGCGAGCTAGCCACCACCCTCAAGGACGAATACGCGGAGGCGCTGCGCGCGGTGGAGGTCGAGGGCCTGGCCGTCAAGGACTACGCCGATCGCAGCAACATCAGCCAGAGCAACGCCGGAGTCCGCCTCCATCGCGCCCGCGAGGCCCTGCGCAAGCAAGTGCTCCGCTCCTGCGGCACCTGCGCCGACCACGGCTGCCTCGACTGCACCTGCGCCAAGAGCCCGTCGGGCTGCGGGCACGCCCGAGGCTGACCCTCGGCTGGCCAGCTCCGACCTTGCGCCGACCGGCCAAGGGCTGCGCCCACGTCTCGCTCCTCGCGCCTTGCCCTCCCACCAACGGTCAGACCGTTCCCACCTCCGGAATTCGTCTCGGGCAACGGTCGGACCGTTGCCGCGCGTCCAATTTCAGGCGCCCCCCAACGGTCACACCGTTCCCGCGCAGGCGTTTTGGGAGTTCGACAACGGTCCGACCGTTCCCGGGCATGTCTCCCGGCGACCTGAGCAACGGTCTGAGCGTTGTCCCCGCCGAATTTTCACGCGCAGGCAACGGTCAGACCGTTCCCCGGTGCGCGCTCCCGGGGCTGCCGATCGGTCGGGCGTCCTCTCGGCGGCGATTTTTCATATGAAGCAACCATGGAAACCACCGCTGGCGGCCGGGCACGCGGCGCCGCCTACGGCCTGCTCGCCGCGGCGCTGTTCGGCCTGTCCGCGCCGCTCGCCAAGCTCCTGCTCGGCACGGTGAGCCCCCAGCTGCTCGCGGGGTTGCTGTACCTCGGCGCTGGCGTTGGTCTCGGCGGCTGGCGCCTGCTGCGCCCGGCCAGCGACGAGGCGCCGCTGCAACGCAGGGATCTGCCGACACTGGCCGCAGTCGTGGCGGCGGGCGGAGTCGTCGGGCCGCTGCTGATGCTGTGGGGCCTGAGCCGGGTGAGCGCCGTCACCGGCTCGCTGCTGCTGAACCTGGAGGGGCCGCTCACGATGCTGGTCGCCGTGATGTTCTTTCGCGAGCACCTCGGCTGGCGAGGCTGGCTGGCAGCCGCGTTGATCCTGCTCGGGGCCGGGGTGCTGAAGCTGCAGCCCGGCGGCGGCACGAGTGACGGTTGGGGCATGCTCGCCATCGCGCTCGCGTGCTTGGCCTGGGCCCTCGACAACAACCTGACCCAGCGCCTCTCGCTGCGCGACCCCTTTGCCATCGTCCAGGTCAAGGCGCTGGCCGCCGGCAGCTTCAATCTGCTGCTGAGCCTGGTGCTCGGTGCAGAGCTCCCTTCCCCCGCCGTCACCAGCCTCGCCGCGCTGCTAGGCCTCGGCAGCTATGGCGCCTCCGTGGTGCTGGACGCCTACGCGCTCCGCCTCGTCGGAGCGGCGCGTGAGGCGGCGTATTTTGCCACCGCGCCCTTCACCGGCACCCTGTTCGCCGCCTTCTTCCTCGGCGCACCGCTGGGCCCGGCGGAGCTGGCAGCGATGCTGCTGATGATGGGCGGCGTGGCGTGCCTGCTGCTGGAGCGGCACTCCCACCTGCACCAGCACGAGCCGCTCGCGCACGAGCACAGCCACAGCCACGACGCTCACCATCAACACGAGCACGGCGCGGGTGATCCCCCCGGAGAGCCCCACAGCCACGTGCACCAGCATGAGGCGCTGGTGCACGAGCATCCCCACTCATCCGATCTGCATCACCGGCACCGGCACTGAGCGAGCCTCGCGCTCGAGCCGCGCCTAGCGCTCACGCCGCCGCGAGCGCGACCAGGACCAGGACAACGCCTGCAGCCGAAACCAGCGCGCCCGAGACGAACTGGACCCGAACGGCTGCGAACCCCTTCTCCGACGCCCAGCGCGCGCCACGGCTGACGGCAAGGGCAATGGCCATCTGGATGACGCAGAAGCCGAGCAGATAGGCGAACAGTGGCCCCGACGTCGAGCCCACGATGGCCTCGCCGTAAGCGTAGCCGTGCAGGGCACCGGCGAGGACGGCGAGCGGCGCCCAGCGACGCGCCGACCCCAGCATGCCCGTGAGCTTCGGCGAGAGCAGCACGACCCCGAAGACCACGGCCGTCGCTGCCACCAGCACCTCGCTGCCGGGCACGCTCAGGCTGGCCAGATGCAGCCCCGTGCCGAGCAGGCTCGCGGCCACGAAGGCCAGCGCGAACAGCTCACCGCGCGCGATGCGCGTCGCCAGCAGACCGACGGCAATGATCGCGAGCAGATGATCGGGACCAATCACCGGGTGCAACAGGCCGGACACCAGCCCTTCCAGGAACGTCACCGGGAGCTTCCCGTCCATCCCGTGGTGGGCGAGGACGGGAGCGCTGAGGCTGAGCAAGCAGAGAACGGTGGGAGCGACGCGACGGAATTGCATGGCGCGCATCGTGGCGGAGCGCCGCGGCGCTGTCCAGGGCCCAGGCCTGCCCGTCCAGCAGGCGGGCGCATGCCGGTGCGCAGCCACTTCACGCCCGCAGCGCGGCCGCTGCCCGGGTCGCTCGCTCTTCAGGAACCCGACCGGCGAGCACCTGCTCCAGTCGGCAGTGGCCAGCGAGTTACTGTCTCACCGAGGCTCCGCTCGCGCATGGGCAGGATCGCGTTCTTCAGCTGGAGCGTACGCTCTCGCGCCGTGCCGCCCTCAGCGCGAGCTTCTGTCACTCCCTTCGGGCTACGCCCGAGAGCCTCAATCGGCGCGCATCGCCAGCACGGGCTGCAGGCGCGCGGCACGCAGCGCTGGCAGCGCCCCCCCGAGCAAGCCCACGAGCACCGCCAGGCCCAGGGAGCCTGCGAGCGCCGTCAGGTCAGGCTTGAACTGGAAGGCCACCTCCTGGCTGGTCGCAACATTGACTACGTTGAAGTCGAGCAACGGAGTCAGCAACGCGAACGCCGTCCCCAGCAAGCCACCTGCCAGGGAGAGCGCCATCGCTTCACAGAGCAGGGTGGCCAGGATGCTGCGGCGCTTGAAGCCGAGGGCTCGCAGCACCCCAATCTCGTGGCGACGCTGCCTGACAAAGCCGTAGAACACGATCATCGTGCCAAAGATGCCACCGATGGCGAAGATGCCGGCCTCCGCCATGCCCAGTACGGCGACCAGATCCGACGTACCTCTGGAAATGCGCGCGTAGTAGCCACTCTCGCGCTCCACGGCGATGCCCGTCTGTCTGTCCGCGGTAAGGCTGGCGTGCACGGCTTCAAACCGGCTCTCGTCCTCGAGCTGTGCGGTGATCGAGGAGACCACGCCTTCCATTGCGAGTGAGCTGCGAGCCGTATCGAAGTCGACCCAGATCTCGGACTCGTAGGCGGAGCCCTCGCTCTCGAACACGCCGACCACCTCTATCTTGCGCCCCGCCGCCAGCTCGAAGCTATCCCCCAGCGCGATGCCCTCGAAGCGCCCCGCGACGCCGCGCCCGACGATGGCCTGCGCCGTGCCCGGCTGAATGCCGCGGCCTCGGGTCACGCGCGCGCTGGGCCGCAACTCGAACACGTTCGCATTGACCCCGCGGATCTGTACCGTCGAATAACGCGAAGGATCATGACGGCTCGCCAGCATCAGATGAGATACCGTCTCTGCCGTCAGCAGTGGCTGGCCCGCGGCGTTACGCCGTAGGCCCGGCGCGGAGGCGACCTGGCCCACGACCGAGGCGGGTAGATGCGAGGCCTGCTCGGACCACTGGTTTTGCTCCAGCACCAGCACGCGGCTCGGGCTACCCGCGCTGCTCATGGTCTCGCGCATCCCGCGGGCGAGCATGCCAGAGGCCGCGAGCACGAACACCAGCAGCGCGACACCCGCCGCGGTCGCCAACGTCCTGGTGCGGCGCAGCCACAGGCTGCGCATGCCATAGCTCAGCAGCACGCTATGTCTCCCGTTCCAGCGCGGCGCTCATGTCACCTGGCCCAGCGCCTCTCGCACTTCGGTGCGTATCAGGCGGAGCGCTGGCAACCCAGCCGCAAGCAGCGCCAGCAAGCTCCCCGCGCCCAGGGCGCTCAGCATGACCCGCGGCGGCACATCCACGCGCGGAAACTGCAGAGCCTCCTGCAGCAATGGGCCGAGCACACCTCGAATCAGAAGATGGGACAGTGCCAGCCCCAGGAGCGCGCCAGCCAAGCCCAGGAGCACCGCCTCACCCAGCACCAGCGCGACCAGATAC